>NZ_JADPJJ010000092.1:120000-507073 GCF_023073375.1 Bradyrhizobium sp. 197
TCCTGACTGGTTCCGATTGTCTTTGATGTATCACTGGCCTGGTCCGCGTTCGCTCGCCACTACTAACGGAGTCTCTGTTGATGTCCTTTCCTCCAGGTACTTAGATGTTTCAGTTCCCTGGGTTTGCTTGAAACCTCCTATGTATTCAGAAGTCTCATACCTTCTCTTGATAACCGGAAATCCAAAACCTCTTCGATCGAAATCTAAAGGTCTAGGCATCTCACATTTCTGTTCGAACCCCACACCGATGTCTTTCGACAAAGGTCTTGGAGTTCCGGCTATCGAAGGTGGGTTTCCCCATTCGGAAATCCATGGATCAAAGCTTCTTCGCAGCTCCCCACGGCTTATCGCAGCGTAGCACGTCCTTCATCGCCTCTCAGCGCCAAGGCATCCACCGAACACCCTTAAGGCACTTGATTGCTCTCATTATCAATGTCCACACACTCGGCAGAATGTTGTCTGTACGATTGCCTTGCGGCGCGCGCCCTCGATGAACGCTACGTACAGCCGGACAATGATTAGAAAGACCAGCTTGCTTCGTAAGATCGTTCCGATAGCGAGGCGGTCAAGCTTCGCTAAAAGGATCATTTACAACTCGCTTGTCTTTCAATGCAGCCTTGTGAGCTACCTTGGAAGACGCACGAGCGCCGAAATGATCCGGAGATAATGGAGTACCGCGCAGAAATCTTCTGCACGATCCAACTCGGATCGATCTCCTCTTTACGATGTCAGAAATCACGCACGTCACTGTCCATCCGGACTAGTGGGTGCGAAGTGATGTTTCGCGGACGACGGTTGAGTTGTCGGTGATCAAACCATCTGGTGGAGCCAGACGGGATCGAACCGACGACCTCATGCTTGCAAAGCACGCGCTCTCCCAGCTGAGCTATGGCCCCGTAACCAGAAGACGAATGCTCACTCGATGAGTGTGGTGGGCCTGGGAAGACTTGAACTTCCGACCTCACGCTTATCAAGCGCGCGCTCTAACCAACTGAGCTACAAGCCCCTAACGCATATCCAGTTAAGGACCGGGATCCTGCAACCATGCAGGCCCAGCGCGTGTTCGTCCGCGAAGAAAGAGAAACGAAGACGGCGAAATCCCGCCAATGCAGCTCAACGATCCTGACGACCGTTGGCCACTGATGTTTCTAAAACGATCCGATAGTTAGCCGAAGCTAAACTGAAGGATCATCCTTAGAAAGGAGGTGATCCAGCCGCAGGTTCCCCTACGGCTACCTTGTTACGACTTCACCCCAGTCGCTGACCCTACCGTGGCCGGCTGCCTCCATTGCTGGTTAGCGCACCGTCTTCAGGTAAAACCAACTCCCATGGTGTGACGGGCGGTGTGTACAAGGCCCGGGAACGTATTCACCGTGGCGTGCTGATCCACGATTACTAGCGATTCCAACTTCATGGGCTCGAGTTGCAGAGCCCAATCCGAACTGAGACGGCTTTTTGAGATTTGCGAAGGGTTGCCCCTTAGCGTCCCATTGTCACCGCCATTGTAGCACGTGTGTAGCCCAGCCCGTAAGGGCCATGAGGACTTGACGTCATCCCCACCTTCCTCGCGGCTTATCACCGGCAGTCTCCCTAGAGTGCTCAACTAAATGGTAGCAACTAAGGACGGGGGTTGCGCTCGTTGCGGGACTTAACCCAACATCTCACGACACGAGCTGACGACAGCCATGCAGCACCTGTGTTCCAGGCTCCGAAGAGAAGGTCACATCTCTGCGACCGGTCCTGGACATGTCAAGGGCTGGTAAGGTTCTGCGCGTTGCGTCGAATTAAACCACATGCTCCACCGCTTGTGCGGGCCCCCGTCAATTCCTTTGAGTTTTAATCTTGCGACCGTACTCCCCAGGCGGAATGCTTAAAGCGTTAGCTGCGCCACTAGTGAGTAAACCCACTAACGGCTGGCATTCATCGTTTACGGCGTGGACTACCAGGGTATCTAATCCTGTTTGCTCCCCACGCTTTCGTGCCTCAGCGTCAGTATCGGGCCAGTGAGCCGCCTTCGCCACTGGTGTTCTTGCGAATATCTACGAATTTCACCTCTACACTCGCAGTTCCACTCACCTCTCCCGAACTCAAGATCCTCAGTATCAAAGGCAGTTCTGGAGTTGAGCTCCAGGATTTCACCCCTGACTTAAAGACCCGCCTACGCACCCTTTACGCCCAGTGATTCCGAGCAACGCTAGCCCCCTTCGTATTACCGCGGCTGCTGGCACGAAGTTAGCCGGGGCTTATTCTTGCGGTACCGTCATTATCTTCCCGCACAAAAGAGCTTTACAACCCTAGGGCCTTCATCACTCACGCGGCATGGCTGGATCAGGGTTGCCCCCATTGTCCAATATTCCCCACTGCTGCCTCCCGTAGGAGTTTGGGCCGTGTCTCAGTCCCAATGTGGCTGATCATCCTCTCAGACCAGCTACTGATCGTCGCCTTGGTGAGCCATTACCTCACCAACTAGCTAATCAGACGCGGGCCAATCTTTCGGCGATAAATCTTTCCCCGTAAGGGCTTATCCGGTATTAGCACAAGTTTCCCTGTGTTGTTCCGAACCAAAAGGTATGTTCCCACGCGTTACTCACCCGTCTGCCGCTGACGTATTGCTACGCCCGCTCGACTTGCATGTGTTAAGCCTGCCGCCAGCGTTCGCTCTGAGCCAGGATCAAACTCTCAAGTTGGACTTGAACTTTGAACCGGCTGATCACAACGTTTTGACGAGGTCCCACCATTTTTCATCGACCGAAGTCGATGAGCTGCCCGCGATTCACATCGCTGGCAACGATGGTGTAACCTTAAAACGTGTACCGCCGAAGTCTTTCGTCCGGTCCCGATCCAAAAAGCCGAAGCTCTTTAAATGCGAGACCCGCAAGGACTCCGCCGTCCACGTTTCTCTTTCTTCATCTTCACTTGTCAAACAGCCCAGGACCCAGGAGGCCCCAACCTTCCGCAGAGGAAGGGTTCCGACACCCTTACCGACGATGAATGAACTCCAATCGACTTACGTCGACTGTTGTGTCACTCAACAAGGTGAGGAGCATCAGTGGCGCGTTCGCTCGCCTTGGTCAGTGACCCGGCGGCGCCGCGCTCAGTGGTCGGGTTATAGGCCCCACCCATCGGAGTTGTCAACGACCATTGTCAGAAAATCGTCGCACGGTGGATTGTTCAAAAAAATCGCGTGATTCCATTGGGTTACAGGGGCGTGGGGCGAACGGGTTGGATCGGCGCGGTGAAAAAACCCAAAAAAGTTTGGGCCCGAGGGGGTCCGGAGGCCGCCTGCAGCGCCTCTCCAGGCACGTCCCTCGCGCCGGGCCGTTCAGGAAACTTTTCCATATTAGGCGCCGTACTTGAGCCACATTCCCGCGGCGTTCTGGTACAGGCAGAGCTTGAATCGCAGGAATGCCAGTGGGGGCTGCCGGCGGTTTGCTTGGGGTCAGAGGAAGGCGATCATAGGATGAAGCGGCCTTCTTCAGACGTTCGCGAGACATCGAGAGATCTTTTCCGCTTAGCTGTTCGTAGTTTCGGCCGGCTCGTCATCAGGGCCTTCTGACCGCGGACGCCTATGCGGCTTGCCCTTTTCGAGCGGTGCCCCTGAAGAGGGCGGCGTAAGAAGGGGCTCGAAACCGGCTCTTGGATCGTTGATTGGGGGATTTGGGTTGAACCAAAGGACGTCACGCGGCGCTTACGGGCGTGAGACCGGGATCATCGATCTCGGCCACGAGCCGCCGCTGTCCGTTGATGGTTCGGAAGCCGCGGTCATCGATCGCCGCCGTGTCTCGGTGCAATGGTTCAGCGGGACGATCTTGACCGGACTCTGCGGCGCAGCCCTGATCGGCGGCGCCGTTTTCGCATCGCTCGACGGCGAAATGACCTTCGCCAAGGTGCCGGAGCGGGTCGAAGGCGCGCTGCGCGGCGCATTCGGTGCGGCTGACCGCGCCGCCACGCTGCACAAGAGCGACCGCCTGCCACCGCCCAACGAATCCACGGCCTCGCGCAACATCGTGCGCGTCTCGACCGTCGCCCGCGTCGGTAGCCGCGACGTGATGCGGGTGCGCCCCTTCATCCGGATTGCCGGCAATCTGTCGATGACGACGAGCGACCTGTCGGCGAAGATCCCGCCGTTCAACGCCCAGCGCCTTCTCACCGATGTCGGCTCCGATCCGAAGACCGCATCCGACGATCCCAACAATCCGGAAGCGGTCGAACCCGACGCCGAGGTCTCCTTCGTCACCAAGGACCTGTCGCCGGTGCTGCCGAAGGCCAAGATTTCCGCAGTGGTGGCGCTCGACGACATCCTGATGCGGGTGCGCGATGCCGCCAACTGGCGCGGCAATGGCGGGGTGCGCTACGCCACGCTCGCCAATGCCGCCACCGACGTCTCCGGCGCGACCGGCCCGTCCGACATCAGAAGCGCCTACGCCACCGAAGTGTCGCCGTCCGATCCCTATGCCGGCTTCGAGACGCGCGTGGTGCCGGAAAACGTCACGCTGCTGCCGAAGACCAAGGAGCAGATCACCGGGGGCAATCCCAACGGCGAACGCGTCCACATGGTCAAGAAGGGCGACAGCGTCGCTGGCGTGCTGCGCGATCTCGGCGCCACGGCCGACGAGATCAAGGCGATTGCCGCGACGCTCGGGCCCCGCGGCCGCGACGGCGGCCTGAAGGAAGGCGAGAAGCTGCGCATCCTGATGGCGCCTGCAAGCCCTGGCGCCCGTCTGCAACCCTACCGCGTCGTCGTCGCCAACGAGACCATGGTTGAGGCGATCGCGGCGCTGTCCGATCTCGGCAAGTACGTCGCGGTCGACGTCTCCAGCATGAACACCGTCGCCGACGCTGGAGCCAACGCCAACAGCGACGACGATGACGACGATGACGGCACTGGCGTGCGGCTCTACCAGAGCATCTACGAGACCGCGATGCGCAACAAAGTGCCGATGCCCGTCATCGACGACATGATCAAGATCTACTCCTACGACGTCGATTTCCAGCGCAAGGTGGCGCCGGGCGATTCATTCGACGTGTTCTACGCCGGCGAAGACGAGGGCGTGACCGCGAGCGAAAAGAACGACGTGCTGTTCGCTTCGCTCACGCTCGGCGGCGAGACCAAGAAATACTACCGCTACCAGAGCCCTGACGACGGCGTCGTCGACTACTACGACGAGACCGGCAAGAGCGCGAAGAAATTCCTGGTGCGCAAGCCCGTCAACAACGCCATCATGCGCTCCGGCTTCGGCGGCCGCCGCCACCCGATCCTCGGCTATGTGAAGATGCACACCGGCGTCGACTGGGCCACCTCTTACGGAACCCCGATCTTCGCCTCCGGCAACGGCGTGATCGAGAAGGCCGGCCCCGAGGGCGGTTACGGCAAGTACATCCGCATCAAGCATAACAACGGCTACGAGACCGCCTACGGCCACATGTCGGCCTTCGCCAAGGGCATGGAGCCCGGCAAGAAGGTGCGGCAGGGCCAGGTGATCGGCTTCGTCGGTTCGACCGGCGCGTCGACAGGCCCTCACGTCCACTACGAAATCCTCGTCAACGGCCGCTTCGTCGATCCGCTGCGCGTAAAGTTGCCGCGCGGCCGTTCCCTGGAAGGCCCGATGCTGGCCGGCTTCGAGAAGGAGCGCGACCGGCTCGACGGCATGATGAGCGGCCGCGCCGGCGCCATCGCGAGGATGTCGGATGCGACGGGCGGGCCGTTGCAGGTCACCAACCGGTAGCCCACGGTCGTCGCCAATCGTCAGAGAACCGACCGGCGCCCGCCGGGCGTCGGCTCCAGAACCTTCCGTTCTGGAGTCGATTTGCGTTCTGCATCCGGTTTGGTTGGAACCGGCTGGGGCGCGAACCGGTTGGTTTCCCACTAGGCAGGGGCTGAATGGAGGATGTTATGGACAATTGGACGAACGCAAAGCTGTGCGACGTCGCCAACCTGATCCTCGGCGCATTCCTGTTCTTCTCGCCGTGGATCTTCGGCTTCGACGCCGGAAGGCCCTCCCAGAACGCACATATCGCGGGCATCGTGATCGCAATTTTGGCCATCGCGGCGCTTGCCGCCTTCGCAGTATGGGAAGAATGGCTGAACCTGATCGTCGGCCTGTGGACTCTCATTGCGCCTTGGGTCCTCGGATTCGAGGGGGCCAAGACGGCGATGACGATCCACGTCGTGGTCGGCATCGCAGTCGCCGTGCTTGCCGCCATCGAGCTCTGGATCATGTCACAGAACCCGCCGCGGCTGACCGCAGGCCGCTAGTAGACTGCCCCGCCCCACGCACGGGCGGGGCCACGATTGGAGCGGCGCTACGGCAACGCAGCTGCGCGCACGATCACGAAGACGATCCCTATCGCCGTAAGACCAAACGAGACGGCCATGAGCGGCAGCAGGACATCGATCGCGGCATCGGTGCCGTGAAGCGTTGCACCCCAAACCTTGAAGTCGCCGGCTTCCCAATCATGCAATGAGGGCTGCTGTGGATGCGGCTTATCGGACACGTGGTGCCTCCAGACCCGCGACAATATCCACGGAATGCCCGCCGCGACCAGGAACAACAGGCTGACAAACGCAAGCAACAGGCTGACATCGCTGCTGCGATCGAACAGTACCCAAGCCATCAGCGCGAACCAGGCGACAAGGACGACCGCGGCACCATAGATCTTTGGATGAAGCTCGTCGAAGGCCGGTCGGTTGCGGGAGACAAGATCCTTGTTCATGGCGATACCCCACATTTGCGGGATTCGCCGGGAACCCATGGCAAGTGCCTTAGCAGCCGACAAGAACTATCAGACGCGACGTCGGTCAGCTCCGACGCCGGATTGGTGCGTCCAACCGACGGATCCATGTGGGGGCAACCTGGCCCGGTCGCAGCAGTTTCATTAAATATTCCCAACTCGAGCCAGAGCGGGCGAGATGCTTCTGTTAGCGGAACCAACCAATGGTCACCACGATTGGTTTTGGTGGCGGTTTCCTGCCTGTTCAGTCAAGAGGAGGACAATCCATGCAGCGCCTCTCACGTGACGACGTGATCAAGGCCGTCAGCGGAGCTGACGACGTCACGATTGCACAGATCATCGGAACCGGCGCGACAGTCGAGGAGCTTGCCGAGGCCCAGGCATGGCTCGCCAACGACGAGCCCATGATCAACGACCTCCGTCCGCTGGCGCAGGGCCGGGTGCGCGAGCTCGTGGATATCCTTTCGGAGCTTGAACAAGAAGGCGACGAGGAAGGTCCGGCCGATCCCGGCTCTGCGCCCGCAGTCAGTTAGCAAGCCGACCGAGTTGACCAAACATTTCGCCCCGGAGAGGCATCGCCTTCCGGGACGTTTTTCATTTTGCGGTGAGCGCCAGGTTCAGTTGAGCTTGCGCTTCGACACGGGCACGTCGAACTGGGCGATTTCCGCAGTCTGCGCCGCCTTGCCGTTGAAGGTCAGCACGTTGCCTGCCGATGAAATCGCAACCGCATCGCCGTCCCTGACGTCGCCGCCGAGGATCATCTCGGCGAGCGGATCCTGGACGTAGCGCTGGATCACCCGCTTCAGCGGCCTGGCGCCATAGGCGGGATCCCAGCCCTTTTCCGCGAGCCAATCGCGCGCCTTGCCATCCAGCGTCAACACGATCTTGCGATCGGTCAACAGGTTCTGGAGCCGCGCGAACTGGATCTCGACGATCCGGCCCATCTCGCTCTTCTGCAAACGATGGAACAGGATGATTTCGTCGACGCGGTTGAGGAATTCGGGGCGGAAATGTCCGCGCACCGTCGCCATCACGTGCTCACGCACGGCGGAGGTATCCTCGCCCTCCGGTTGATTCACCAGAAACTCCGAACCGAGGTTCGAGGTCATGACGATCAGCGTGTTGCGGAAATCGACGGTACGGCCCTGGCCGTCAGTCAGGCGGCCGTCGTCGAGCACCTGCAACAGGACGTTGAACACGTCCGGATGCGCCTTCTCGACTTCGTCGAACAGCACCACCTGGTAAGGCCGGCGCCGCACCGCTTCGGTGAGTGCGCCGCCCTCGTCGTAGCCGACATAGCCCGGGGGCGCGCCGATCAGCCGCGACACCGAATGCTTCTCCATGTATTCGGACATGTCGAGGCGGACCATCGCGGTCTCGTCGTTGAAGAGATACTCCGCGAGCGCCTTGGTCAGCTCGGTCTTGCCGACGCCGGTCGGACCCAAGAACATGAACGAGCCCATCGGCCGGTTCGGATCCTGAAGGCCTGCGCGCGAGCGGCGCACGGCGGTCGCGACCGCACGCACGGCCTCAGCCTGCCCGACGACGCGTTGTCCGAGCTGCGCCTCCATCCTCAGGAGCTTCTCCTTCTCGCCTTCCAGCATCTTGTCGACGGGCACGCCGGTCCAGCGCGAGACCACCTGCGCGATATGATTGGCGGTAACCGCCTCCTCCATCATCTCGCCGGAGCTCTGCGTTGTATTTTCCTTGGCCTCGATATCCGCAAGCTGCCTCTCGAGCTCCGGAATTCGGCCATAGGCCAGCTCACCTGCGCGCTGGAATTCGCCGCGCCGCTGGGCGTCGGCGAGATCGACACGCAAGCTGTCGAGTTCAGCCTTCAGCTTCTGGGCGTTGGAGAGCTTGTTCTTCTCCGCGCTCCAGCGCGCTGTCAGCGCCGCAGACTTCTCCTCAAGCTCGGCCAGCTCCTTCTGCAGCGCTTCAAGACGGGACTTGGAGCCGAGGTCGCTTTCCTTCTTGAGCGCTTCCTGCTCGATCTTGAGCCGGATGATCTCGCGGTCGAGCGAATCCAGCTCTTCCGGCTTGGAATCGACCTGCATCTTCAGCCGCGCGGCCGCCTCGTCCATGAGATCGATAGCCTTGTCCGGGAGGAAGCGGTCGGTGATGTAGCGGTTGGACAGCGTCGTCGCCGCCACGAGTGCGGAATCGGCGATCCGCACACCATGGTGCTGCTCGTATTTGTCCTTCAGCCCGCGCAGGATCGAGATCGTATCCTCGACCGTGGGCTCACTGACGAAGATCGGCTGGAAGCGCCGCGCCAGTGCCGCATCCTTCTCGACATGCTTGCGATACTCGTCAAGCGTGGTCGCGCCGATGCAATGCAGCTCGCCGCGCGCAAGCGCGGGCTTGAGCAGGTTCGATGCGTCCATCGCGCCATCGCCCTTGCCCGCGCCAATCAGCGTGTGCATCTCGTCAATGAACAGGACGAAATTGCCGTCGCTCGCGGTCACCTCCTGAAGCACGGCCTTCAACCGCTCCTCGAACTCGCCGCGATATTTCGCGCCGGCGATCAGCGAACCGAGGTCCAGCGACAGCAGCTTCTTGTCCTTCAGGCTCTCCGGCACGTCGCCATTGACAATGCGCAGCGCCAGGCCCTCGGCGATGGCGGTTTTGCCGACGCCGGGCTCGCCGATCAGGACAGGATTGTTCTTGGTCCGGCGCGACAGCACCTGGATCGTACGGCGGATCTCCTCGTCGCGGCCGATGACCGGATCGAGCTTGCCGTCGCGCGCCGCCTGGGTCAGGTCGCGCGCATATTTCTTCAGCGCGTCATAGGCGTTCTCGGCGGTCGCGGAATCCGCGGTCCGGCCCTTGCGCAGCGCCTCGATCGCCGCATTGAGGTTTTGCGGAGTGACGCCGCCCTTGGCGAGGATCGCGCCGGCCTCGCTGGTCTTCTCCAGCGCGAGGCCAAGCAGCAGCCGCTCGACGGTGACAAAGCTGTCGCCGGCCTTCTCGCCGGCCTTTTCGGCGGCGTCGAAGGTGCGGGCGAGCTCGGGCGCCAGATAGATCTGGCCGGCGCCGCCGCCAGAGACCTTCGGCACCTTGTTAAGAGCGTCCTCGGTCGCCCTCAGAATTGCGCGGGAATTGCCGCCGGCACGGTCGATCAGGCCGGCAGCGAGGCCTTCATTGTCGTCCAGCAGCACCTTCAGCAGGTGCAGGGTCGAAAACTGCTGGTGCCCTTCGCGCACCGCAAGCGATTGCGCGGACTGGACGAAGCCCCTGGAGCGTTCGGTATATTTGTCGATGTTCATTTATCTTCTTTCCCTCGGCCTGCCCCAGGAGCCCTCTAAGGCACTCCAAACGGCATCTTCATTGGGTTTCCGATGACCGCATTGACGTTTCTCAACCGGTAACGGTCGTTATCAGCCGGCGCTGGCGCCGGCCTGACCCAGATGTGGGAAGCGTGCCCTTGGACCGGAAGAGGCGAGTTCACAATTTCGTGCGCGGATCTGCCAGCTTGGCACCGGTGGGTCGAATCCCCTAAGTAGCGGCATGACAGCTAGCGCAATGACAGCCAACCAGATCGCCGAGATCACCGGCCTCTACCGTTATCCAATTAAAGGCCTGACGCCGGAGTCCCTGCCCCGGATCTCACTGCGATCCGGCCAGACCCTGCCCGCCGACCGCCGCTACGCCATCGAGAACGGCCCGAGCGGGTTCGACCCTGATGCGCCCCAATGGAAGCCGAAAATCCAGTTCCTGATGCTGGCGCGCAATGAGCGGCTGGCTTCCCTCGACAGCCGTTTCGAGGACGCGACCAACCGCCTGACTATCCGCAAGGACGGCCAAATCGTCGCCAGCGGCGATCTCGAGACCGCGGCCGGGCGCGCCGCCATCGAGGGCTATTTCAGCGAGAACTTTCAACCGGAGTTGAAGGGCCCGCCCAAGGTCCTGTCCGGCCGCGACCACAGCTTTTCCGACGTCGCTCGCAAGGTCGTGTCCATCATCAATCTCGACAGCGTCCGCGCGCTCGAGACTATGCTCGGCGCCGCGGTCCACCCTCTGCGTTTCCGCGCCAATCTCTACGCGAAGGGCTGGCCGGCCTGGTCCGAGCTCGACCTCGTCGGCCAGACGCTCGCGATCGGGCGGGCCCGGCTGGAAGTGGTCAAGCGCATCAAGCGCTGCCCGGCCACCAATGTCGACCCTGATACCGCAAGGCGCGATCTCGAAATCCCGGCCACGCTCTCAAGCAATCTCGGCCACATGGACTGCGGCATCTATGCCGAGGTGATCGCCGACGGCGAGATCGGCGTCGGCGATCAGATCGCGGTGGAAGAGCCGAAGCTGGTGTGACGCGGCGCCGGCTCCACGTACTCCGTCATTGCGAGCGCAGCGAAGCAATCCAAATATCTATCTGTTGAGGCAGTCTGGATTGCTTCGTCGCTTCGCTCCTCGCAATGACGGGGCAGAACCTCAGTTCGGCATCACATAGGCATAGATCCGGCCGCGCGAGATCGGCGCTTCGCGGACGCGGTTGCCGTTGTTGCCGGAGATCATGATCGGATTTCCCTGCGCATCGACGCCGGTGATGATGCCGACATGGCCGCCGCCGCGACCGCGCGACATGACCGCGATGGCGCCGACCTGCGGGCCCGAGACGCGCGTGCCATAGCGCGCAAACGAACTCGCCATGTCGGAGCCCGTGCCGCGATGGCCAGTATGCTCGAGCACCATGTTCATGAAACGCGCGCACCACAGGCTGCCGCGGCCGGTCGGATTGCCGCCGACATAGCGGCGTGCCTCGGACACGAGGCCCGACCCGCCGCCGCCGCTGCTCATCGCCACGCCTTCGCCGCTCGCGGCCACTCCACCGCTACGGCTCATGGCCATCCGACGGCTAACGCGCGGGGTCGTTCCACCGCCACCGCTCATGGCAATGCCGCCGCTGTTGGCGTTCGGATCATAGCTGGCGAAGGCGTTGCCGAAGCCGCTCGCCTGCAATTGCGCCGCGCCGCGCTCGAAGCGCGAACTGCGTGCATGATGCCGATAATGATGATGTCTGCTGGCGTGATGCGCGTAAGCGTGCCGCTCTGCGCTATGACGATGAGACCGTGCTGACGCCGGAGAGGAGAACGCGGCGACCGCCGCGAAGAAAACAGCCAGCGCGACGACACAACGCGACAGGCGAGACGCAAACAACTCGAACATTCTTCATCCTTTTGACACCCCCACTTCCCAATCGGCCTGTGCGGTGGCCGACATCCGCCGGCTGTATCAGTATCCCGATGTGGCGAGAACAAGACGGGGTCGCGAAGATTTTGGACGATGATTAACGAGTGTTAGGGTGCATGCGCTGACCGCAGAGCGGCATTCCAATGCCGCAACCACCTCAGGGAGAAACCGGATGCCGTACGCCCTCACGAAGGACAACCACCGTCTCTATTTCGAAGAAGCAGGCGCGGGCACGCCGATTATTTTTCTGCACGAATTCGCGGCCGACTACACCAATTGGGAGCCGCAGATGCGCTACTTCTCGCGCGGCCATCGCTGCATCACCTATTCGGCGCGCGGCTACACGCCATCGGACGTGCCTGATGGCGAAGTCTACAGCTACATGCATTTCTACACCGATGCGCTCGCGGTGCTCGATCATCTCAAGATCGAACGCGCGCACCTCGTAGGACTGTCGATGGGCGCCTATTCGTCGCTCCAGATCGGGCTGAACGCACCGCAGCGCGCGCTATCGATGACGCTCGCCGGCGTCGGCTCCGGCTCGGAGGTCGAGAACCTCGACGCCTGGCGCAAGCAGTGCCGCGCCAACGCGGAGCAATTCGAGACGCTCGGCTCCGCGGAAGTCGCGAAAGTCACGCGCGAAGCGCCAAGCCGGATTCCCTTCCTGATGAAGGACCCGCGCGGCCACGCCGATTTCTACGCCGCACTGGCACGCCACGACGCCAAGGGATCGGCGCGCACGATGCGCGGCTTCCAGGGCGGCCGCCCCTCGATCTTTGCGATGACGGACGCGATCAGAGGCGCCGCGACGCCGGCACTCATCATCTGCGGCGACGAGGACGATCCGTGCATCGCGCCGAGCCTGTTCCTGAAGAAGCATCTGCCTGCGGCAGGGCTCGCGATGTTTCCGAAGTCCGGCCACGTGCTCAATCTCGAAGAGCCGGCGCTGTTCAACGAAACGGTGGAACGGTTCGTCACGCTGGTCGAAACGGGAAGATGGCCGGCGCGCGATCCGAGGTCGCTGGCGGCGCATTAGAGCAAGGGCGTCACCACACGCTCCGTCATTGCGAGCGCAGGCGAAGCAATCCAGAATCCCTCCGCGGAAAGACTCTGGATTGCTTCGCTACGCTCGCAATGACGAAAACTACTTCCTGCCGCCCCGCGTCAGCAGAAACACGCCCTGCTCGCCGAACAGATTCCACACCCACCACGGCATCCGCAGCCGCAGCGGGCGGCCGTAGAGGTCGAGCGCCTCGGCACGTTCCATCTTGACGTCGATCGCGTCGCAGAGCTCGACGAAATCCTTGATGGTGCAGAAATGAATGTTGGCGGTGTCATACCAGCTTGCGGGCAGATTTTCCGTGCGCGGCATGTGGCCTCCAATCAGGAGCTGGAGCCGCATCTTCCAGAAGCCGAAATTCGGGAACGACACGATGGCGCGGCGGCCGATGCGCAGGAGGTTCTCCAGCACGACCTTGGGCTGCCGCGTCGCCTGCAGCGTCTGCGACAGGATCACGTAGTCGAAGGCGTCGTCGGGATAATTGATGAGGTCGGTGTCGGCATCGCCCTGCACCACCGCGAGCCCCTTGGCGACGCAGCGGTTGACGCCCTCGCGCGACAGCTCGATGCCGCGTCCGTCGATGCCGCGGGTCTCCAGCAGCTGCAGCAGGTCACCCTCGCCGCAGCCGACGTCGAGCACCTTCGAACCCGGCTTGACCATCTCCGCGACCAGCAGATGGTCGGCGCGAAACTGACCGGATTGCCCGGTGGCAAGACCGCCCAGCGGCAACGCTTCCTGTACAGACATGGCTATCCGTCCCTGAGGGTGAGTCCGCGGGCCTTGCCTGCCGATTGCAGGAAGGCGCGGGAGATATCAAGGAATTCGGGCACGTCGAGCAAGAAGGCGTCGTGGCCGCGATCGGTCTCGATCTCGGCGAACGACACCCGCGCGCTCGATGCGTTCAGCGCATGTACCAGCGCGCGCGATTCCGAGGTCGGGAACAGCCAGTCGCTGGTGAAGGAAACCACGCAGAAGCGGGTCTGGATTGCCGCGAACGCCTTCGCCAGCACGCCGCCATGGTCGCCGGCGATGTCGAAATAATCCATCGCCCGCGTCAGATAAAGATAGGAATTGGCGTCGAAGCGCTCGACGAAGGACGAGCCCTGGTAACGCAGATAGGACTCGACCTGGAAGTCGGCATCGAACGAGAAGGTCGGCAGTTCGCGGTCCTGCATGCGCCTGCCGAATTTGCGATGCAGCGCGGCGTCCGAGAGATAGGTGATGTGCGCCGCCATCCGCGCCACAGCGAGGCCGCGATGCGGATGGAGGCCGTGCTCGGCATAGCCGCCACTGTGCCAATCGGGATCGGCCATCACGGCCTGCCGGCCAAGCTCGTGGAACGCGATGTTCTGCGCCGAGTGCCGCGTCGAGCAGGCAATCGCCAGCGCGGAGAACACGCGGCTCGGATACGCCGCGGTCCATTGCAGCACTTGCATGCCACCCATCGAGCCGCCGACCACCGCGAACAGCGTGTCGATGCCGAGCCGGTCAATCAGCATGGCCTGCGCGCGCACCATGTCGGGGATGGTGATGACAGGAAAATCGAGGCCCCAGACCTTGCCGGCCGCGGGATTGATCGAAGCCGGACCGGTCGAGCCCATGCAACCGCCGATCACGTTGGAGCAGATGATGAAGTAGTGTTGAGGATCGATCGGTCGGCCGGGGCCGACCAAGGTGTCCCACCAGCCGGGTTTGCCGGTGACGGGATGGACGTTGGCAACATGCTGGTCGCCGGTCAGCGCATGGCAGAGCAGAACAGCGTTGGAGCGATCGGCGTTGAGCACGCCATAGGTTTGATAGGCGATCTGGAACGGGCTGAGATCGACACCGCAATCGAGCCGCAGCGGCTGCTCCGTGCCGAACTGCGCGACCTGCGAGCTCGGATGATCCACCTCGTGCGACCGCTCGTCGGCAGTGATCGCGGGACTCGGAATTGACTGGACGCCAACCATCTGACCATCGACCTTGTTTGCGATCGTAGTGGTGACCGCATTGACATCAGGCCATAAAAAACCCGGCCTGAACGATAGGTTCGGCCGGGATCGAAAGGGTCCCCGGCCTGTTTAGCGAGTTTTTTAACGTGGCTGCAAGCCGGCCGGCTCAAATGACCACGGAACGCGTAAAAGCTACCGTCTTGGACGGTTTTCGTCAAGTCGCGGCCCGGATCAACCAAATTCGCCTGTCGCGCCATCGGCGGAACGGGTCCCATTTCCCTTTGCATTTCTCTTTGCTTTCGCGGCCCTGACTGCCTAATCAGGACAGATAGCAGCGGTGTCGGCTCGACTGATCCGCATTGGAACGCCCTCAACAACGCCTGTCAGACATGTCCCAACGTCCGCCCGCGCCACCATCTCTCCAGGAATTGCGCAAGGAGATCGACGCGATCGACGAGGGCATGCACCGTCTGTTGATGCAGCGCGGCGACATCATCGATCGCCTGATCCAGGTGAAGCAGACCCAGGAGGTCGGCTCGGCGTTCCGTCCGGCGCGCGAGGCTTCCATGATGCGTGACCTCGTCCAGCGTCATCGCGGCATCCTGCCGCTCGACACGGTCGAGAGCATCTGGCGCGTCATCATCGCGACCTTCACCTATGTCCAGGCGCCGTTCTCGGTGCACGCCGACATCTCGGCAAGCGAGCCGGCCATGCGCGATTCCGCGCGATTCCATTTCGGCTTCACCGTGCCTTACGTCGCGCATTTCAGCGCGCAGGCGGCGGTCGAGGCCGTCGCGAAGTCCAAGGGCGATCTGGCACTGGTCTCGGCGACCTCGAGCCGCACGCCATGGTGGCTGTCGCTGGAAGAAGCCGGTGCGCCAAAGATCATCGCGCGGCTGCCCTTCGTCGAACGCGCGGACCATCCGGCGGCGTTGCCCGTGTTTGCGGTCTCGCGCGTCGCCGACAGCGCCCTGGTGACGGAGGTCGAGACCTTCAGCGTGCGCGTGTCGGGGTGGAACGCCGAGGTCGCGCGCGCCCTGTCGCCGCTCGCCGAGATCGTGGCCGTGCCCGATACCGCCTTCGATGGCGCCGCGCTGCTGGTCTCGGTCACCGCGACGAGCAGCCTCGACAAAATCAAGACTGCCCTGATCGAGGCGGGGGCCTCGGTGCGCTCCACGGCCCTCGTCGGCAGCCATGCAACGCGCTATACGGTGCCCCCGACCGGGTCGAAATCGTAAGTCGCGAACCGCCTAAGCCACTCCGGAGTTGAAGATGTCCCGCCCCGTGCCGAATCCCGGCATTCTCGATATTGCGCCCTACACGCCCGGCAAGAGCCCGGTGGCAGAGCCGGGCCGCAAGGTCTTCAAGCTCTCGGCCAACGAGACGCCGTTCGGGCCGTCGCCGAAGGCGATCGAGGCGTTCAAGCACGTTGCGGATCATCTGGAAGACTATCCTGAAGGAACCTCGCGCGTGCTGCGCGAAGCGATCGGGCGCACCTTCGGGCTCGATCCCAATCGCATCATCTGCGGCGCCGGCTCGGACGAGATCCTCAATCTGCTCGCCCACACCTATCTCAGCCAAGGCGACGAGGCGATCTCCACCACGCACGGCTTTCTGGTCTACCCGATCGCGACCATGGCGGTCGGCGCCAGGAACGTCGTTGCAGCGGAGAAGAACCTCACCTCCGACGTCGACGCCATTCTCAAGGCCGTGACGCCGCGGACAAAACTGGTCTGGCTCGCCAACCCCAACAACCCGACCGGCACCTATCTCCCGTTCGACGAGGTCAAGCGCCTGCGCGCCGGCCTGCCCTCGCACGTGCTGCTGGTGCTGGACGCAGCCTATTGCGACTACGTCTCGCGCAATGATTACGAGATGGGGATCGAGCTCGTCGCCACCACCGAGAACACGGTCGTGACGCACACCTTCTCCAAGATCCATGGTCTTGCGGCGCTGCGCATCGGCTGGATGTTCGGCCCCGAGCACATCATCGACGCGGTCAACCGCATCCGCGGGCCCTTCAACGTGTCGACGCCGGCGATGTACGCTGCCGTTGCCGCGATCGAGGACACCGGCCACCAAGCCATGTCGAAGCAATTCACCGAGGCCTGGCGCAACTGGCTAACCGAGGAGATTGGCAAGCTCGGGCTGAAGGTGACGCCGAGCGTCGCCAATTTCGTGCTGATCCACTTTTCGACCCAGGGCAAGACCTCGGACGCGGCCGACGCCTTCCTCACCAAGCGCGGGCTGGTGCTGCGCGGGTTAAAAAACTACGGCCTGCCGCATTCGCTGCGCATGACCATCGGCACCGAGGAGGCCAATCGTCTCGTCGTCGAGGGCCTGCGCGACTTCATGGCCGGCAGATGAGCGCGACCCCGCACTTCCAGCGCGTCGCGCTGATCGGCTTCGGCCTGATCGGCGGCTCGATCGCCCGCGCCGCGAAGCTCCAGGGCCTGGCCGGCGAAATCGTCACCACCGCGCGCTCGGAGAAGACGCGTGCACGCGTGATGGAGCTCGGCATCGTCGACCAGGTCGTTGCGACCAATGCGGAAGCGGTGAAGGACGCCGATCTGGTCATCCTTTGCATTCCCGTCGGCGCCTGCGGGCCGGTGGCGCAGGAGATCGCCGCGCACCTCAAGCCCGGCGCGATCATCTCCGACGTCGGCTCGGTCAAGGGCGCCATCGTCAGGGACATGGCGCCGCATTTGCCGAAAGGCATCCATTTCGTGCCGGCGCATCCCGTCGCAGGCACCGAGCATTCGGGCCCCGATTCAGGCTTCGCCGAGCTCTTCATCAATCGCTGGTGCATCCTGACGCCGCCGGAAGGCGTTGATGCCGCTGCCACCGATCGCCTGCGCGCGTTCTGGACGGCGATGGGTGCCAAGGTCGAGGTCATGACGCCGGATCATCATGATCTCGTGCTTGCGATCACCAGCCATCTGCCGCATCTGATCGCCTACACCATCGTCGGCACCGCCGACGAGCTCCAGCAGGTGACGGAGTCCGAGGTCATCAAGTTCTCCGCCGGCGGCTTTCGCGATTTCACCCGCATCGCCGCGTCCGATCCGACGATGTGGCGCGACGTGTTCCTCGCCAACAAGGAAGCCGTGCTGGAGATGCTCGGCACCTTCACCGAGGACCTCGCCAAGCTGACGCGTGCAATCCGCCGCGGCGACGGCGAGGCGCTGTTCGACCATTTCACCCGCACCCGCGCCATCCGCCGCGGCATCGTCGAAATCGGCCAGGATTCGGCCGCGCCCGACTTCGGCCGGCCGCATGCGGCGCTGAAAAAGCCGTAGCCACGCTCTCACCTCCTTATTGCGAGGAGCGCAGCGACGAAGCAATCCAGACTGTTTCCGAGGAGAAAGTCTGGATTGCTTCGCTTCGCTCGCAACGACGGAGGAATCAATACAGCGGCGGGATCTGGCCGACCTTGATCGGGCCGAGCAGCACAGCGCCGTCGACGAATTTCAGCGGGAAGCTGCGGGCCTTCTTGCCTTCCAGCGTGCTCTCGGTGCCGATCGAATTGATGCCGACGGCAACGCCGGCATTGGCGTTCTGCTTGATGACCTTGCCGAGCCCGGGAACGGCACGGTCGAGTGCACCGAACAGATTGTTGAGGTCCTGCGACTTCACGCCGGGGGCGACGCGATCGAGAGTGGCCTGCGGCACACCCTCCTCCAGCATCTTCTCGATGCCGAGCGCGGGGATCACGCGCTCGAGGCCCGTCACCGTCATCTGCAATTCACCGTCGAGTCGGCCATTGGCCGAGAGCCCGAGCGTGCCGGCCGCGACCGCGATCATCTCGCCCTGCTGGATCCGCGACTGCACGATCTCGATATGGCCGCCGGCGGCCTGGATCTCGCGGAAGCGCTGCGGCCACGGCTTTGGCGTGAGGTCGGACAGACCGGTGATCTTCGCGCGCGTGTCGGCCTCGAACGGCTCGGCGAGCAGCGGATGAACGCCCTGGATGCTGCCCTGCGCGATCTGAAACACGGTCTCGATCACGGGATGATCGGACGGCGATCCGTCCGCGAGGCGTCCATGCAGCTCGACCTGTTTTGCGCGCGCGAGCGGCACCTGCACCGTGCGGTCGAGCCGGTTGACGGTGGGATCCTCGAACACGACGGAGGCGCGCTCGGGCACGGCGGGCAGGCCGACCACGCTGCTGCGGCCCTTGCTCCAGTTCACCACGAAAGTGCTTTGCGTGACGCCGTCGGTGAGCGTTGCCGGCGCAGAGAACTCGGCGATGATGCGCTTGGGATCGTAGACCTGGGCGACGACCAGGATGTTGTCGAGCTTCGCCGTGAACGGCGTCTTGCTGGCGTTCTGCGATACCAGAGCGACGCTGGCGCCGGAACATTGGACCTCGAAGCGGAACGGGAAGCCTGCGATCGAGCGCTTGGCGCAATCATAGATGCGGCCGGATTTGGCCTCCTGCGCGCGCCAGGCGTCGGCGGCGATTTCGGCCTGCGACGCGGCATAGAACCAGAAGCCGCTCCACGCGACGGCGAGGATCAGGAGGATAACGGGGGCAATGAAAAGGCCCCAACGGGAGCGCCGGCCTGCGGCAACGGTCATATCGGACATGCGGCGATCCCTTTGACCCCTGATTTTGTCAAATGTAAGCGAGGTACAGCCACGACGAAAGACGGAGAATTCGCTTCGCTTGCGAGCGCGGTTCTGGTAGCCGTGCCCGAAATGTCGGAAATCACCCTTCCCTCCGTCACCGCAGCCAAAGGCGACCTCTGGGTGTTCGGCTACGGCTCGCTAATATGGCGGCCGGGCTTCGAATTCGAGGAACGCGTCCCGGCGCGGCTGGTCGGCGAGCATCGCGCGCTCTGCGTCTATTCATTCGTGCACCGTGGTACGCCCGAAAAGCCGGGTCTGGTGCTTGGGCTCGACCGCGGCGGCGCCTGCCGCGGCATCGCCTTCCGTGTTGCCGAGAAGAGCCGCGTCGATGTGGTCGCCTATTTGCGCGCGCGCGAGCAGGTGACGTCGGTCTATCGCGAAGTCATGCGCTCGGTGTGGCTGGAGAACGACGCGCGGCAGCGCGTCTCCGCGCTCGCCTATGTCGTCGACCGCGGCCACGTGCAATATGCCGGTCGGCTGTCGCTCACCGACCAGCATCGCCACGTGCTCCAGGGCCACGGCCAGTCCGGCGCCAACCGCGACTACGTGACCGCGACGGTGAAAGCAATTGAGGCCGAAGGCTTTCGCGACACGCAGCTGCACCAGCTCGCGACCATGCTGCATGGTGATGCGCATTCCCCGCACGCGCCGGCTCCCACAGAAGATCGAGAGAGCCGCTAATTCTCCGACGGCGCATAGCTCGGCGAATTGCCCATCAACTGCTCCTGCTCCTTGCGGCCCGCTTCGACGAGGCGGCCGGTCGCGTCTTCGATCGCCGTTTGCACGCGGGAGAGAAACTCGTCCTTCCGCAGGCCCGGCGGCAGCGGATCGAGGAACTCCACCACCAGCGTGCCGGGATAGCGCATGAAGGTGCGGCGCGGCCAGAACAGGCCTGAATTGAGCGCGATCGGCAGGCACTGCGCGCCGCAGGACGAATAGATCTGCGCAAAGCCGGTCTTGTAGTCCGGTGGCGCGCCCGGTGCGCGGCGCGTGCCTTCGGGAAAGATCACGAGCTGCGCGCCGCTGCGCACCGCCTCGCGCGCCCGCCGCGTCATGTCCAGCAGCGCCTTGACGCCGGCGTTGCGGTCGATCGCGATCATCCCGGTCTTGACCAGGAACTGGCCGAACACCGGGATCTGCATGAGCTGACGCTTGAGGATGAAGATCGGGCGATCGAAGAAGCCGGGCAAGACGAACGTCTCCCAGAACGACTGGTGCTTCGCCACGATCACCAATGGCCCCGTCGGGATCTTCTCGACGCCGCGGAATTCCACCTTGATGTTGCAGACCGCCCGCATCAGGAACAGCGTCGCCTTCGCCCACCATTGCGCGACCGTGAGCATGGCGCGCGGCGGCAATGCGAAGGTCGGCAGCGCAACGATCGCGAGGCACACCAGCACGGTGTAGAACAGCACGTTGAACACGAGCGATCGCAGGAAAATCAAGAACATCGAAGATCCAATCAATTGCCGATCAATTGGCCTGTGCGGTGGCGGGACGCTTCGGCTGCAGCCCGGGAGGCTGCTCCGACATCTCGGGCGAAAGGTCAATCCCGAAATCCTCCAGCCGCACCCTGAGCTCGGCCGCGATGTACTTGACATATTCGGACAGCAGCAGCCGCAAGGTGGACGCCGAGGTCCACCACGGCTCCTCGCGCCATTTTTCGCCGACCACCACGAACGGGATCAATGTAGTCTCCGGCATCGCATGCGAGAATTCCACCAGCGCGCGGGGCATGTGATAGTTCGAGGTGACCACGATCAGCGATTTGAAGCCGCGCCCCTCGGCCCAGCGCCGCGCTTCCGCGGCATTGCCGCGGGTCGAGACCGCGGTGCGGTCGAGATCGACGCAGCAACGCATGAAGGACTGGCTCTCCGGCAACGTCCGGGAGATGTCGCTCGCCGTCGAGGTCGGGTGCACGCCGGAGATCAGGAGCCTCCTGCCGTAGCCGGCAGCGAGCAGCTCCATCGCATCCGAGACCCGCGAGGAGCCGCCGGTCAGCACCACGATCCCGTCCGCCTTGCGGTCCGGCGCGATCTCGGCGCCGCGCAATTGCGACAGGAACGCGACGAAGCCCGCCGCCGCGCCGACGAAGGCGAGCGCAATCGTCGACATCACGGCCGCGCGCAGCCAACCGCGCGGCAGTTTCGGCGATCGATCGTCGGTCGGCGCGGTCATGCGATGTCGGTGGTCCCTTCCCCGAATGATTTTAGGACGTTTTGAGGCGAAGTGGAGTCCGGTTTATCGGCCTCAATCGACATCGTTCAGTGTCGCGAAGAGTGTCTGGCGCGAGGCGACTGCGGTGATGGCGCCGATCAGCACGGCCTGCACCGCGAGCACGATGTAACCCGACGGTCGTAGCGAGAAGGTGCCGAGCAGCGCGGCGAACTGGTCGCCGACGGGGGTGCCGGAAAACCAGCCTGCAATCGACTCGGAGAAGCCGAACACCAGCATGGCGGCGCCGCCGCCGATGACGCCGCCCTCCAGGCCCAGCCTGAGGAAATGGCGCAGGAAGCGGTTGGCGATATAACGGTCGCTGGCACCGACGAAATGCAGCACCTCGACGATCGGACGATTCGCCGCCATGGCGCCGCGGGTCGCGAACGACACCGAGATGATGGTGGCGATGATGACGAGCGCGAGGATGCCGAGGCCGGCGAGCACGGTGGCGTTGGTCATCGAGCGCATGCGCTCGATCCAGGCGCGGTGATCGTCGACGCTGGCGCTTGGCGCCACCTGGGTCACGCGGGCGCGCAAGGCGCCGAGATCGAGCGGCGTGCCGGGTTGCACGCGCGCGATGATCATGCGCGGCACCGGCAGATCGTCCAGCGACAGGCCGGTGCCGAGCCAGGGCTCGAGCAGCTTGCCGCTCTCGTCCTTGGTGAACGGCTTGACCTCGACGATGCCGGCTTGCGCGCGCATGGCCTCGGTCACCGCCGCGGTGTCGCGTTCAAGATCGCGTCCCGTCTGCGGCCGGACCTGGATGGTGATTTCGCTTGCAACGTCCGACTGCCATTCGGCGGCGGAGGCGCTCACCAGCAGCACCGTGCCGGTCGTCATCGACGCCAGGAAGGTCATGATGGCGACGACGGCGACCAGCGCGCGGCCATGGATCGAGGCGCGCGGCACGATCGGCGACATGTTGCGCGCCTTGGCCGGCAGCTGCGGACGCTCCTGCCCGAGGTCGACCAGCACGCCACGCTCGTCGGGCCTACTCATAGACGTGCAGCCGTCCCTGGTGCAGCACGAAGCGGCGCGCCTCGTACTGGTCCATCAGGGCGATATCGTGGGTGGCGATGATGACGGCGGTGCCCGATTTGTTGAGCTCGATGAACAGCCGCAGCAGGCGGCGGCCGAGCGTCGGATCGACGCTGCCGGTCGGCTCGTCTGCCAGCAGCAGCTGCGGCCGCGAGATCACGGCGCGCGCGATCGCCGCGCGCTGCTTCTCGCCGCCGGATAGGATCGGCGGCAGCGCGTCCATGCGCTCGCCAAGCCCGACCCATTTCAGGAGGTCGATGACCTCCTTGCGGTAGCTCGATTCGCTGCGGCCCATGACGCGGAACGGCAGCGCGACGTTCTCATATGTCGTCATGTGGTCGAGCAAGCGGAAATCCTGGAGCACGATGCCGATGCGCTTGCGCAGATCCGCGACCTCGTCCTTGCCGAGTTGCGAGATGTCGTGGCCGAACAGATTGACGAGGCCGCGCGTCGGTCGATGCGAGAGGAACAACAGGCGCAGCAGCGAGGTTTTGCCGGCGCCGGACGGGCCGGTGAGAAATTGAAAGGAATGCGCCGGGATATGGAAGCTGAGGTCGCGCAGGACCTCGGGCCCCAGGCCGTAACGCAGTCCGACATTTTCGAACCGAACCAAGTTCAGCTCCGTTCGAGAGAGGGCGCGGGCGGCGCGGCTGTGCTCCGCCACACGCGATCAACGGGTTTTGCGACCGTTATGGTTTCCGGTTCGTTAACGGTCGCCCTGTAGCATAATTGGCAGCATTCCTGCCCCTCGGTTCTGCGCGACCGTGTCATCGTCAAGTCCCGTCCATGCATCAAGGCTCGTCCATGCATATCGTCTGCCCTCATTGTACGACATCCTACGCCATCAAGCTTGCGAGCCTCGGGGTGAACGGACGGACGGTCCGCTGCTCCCGTTGCAAGGAGACCTGGGTTGCCCATGCCGAGGATGCCATCGAGGAGGCGTCCATCCCGGCAATGGCCGCGGCCAGCCAGGCCGACGACCAGTCCGATCTCGCCGAGCAGTGGAACTCCTATGCCCGGGACGACGGCGCCGCCGATGCGCCCGTTGTCGACAGCCCCTCGATCGCCAGTGGCTGGCCGGACGAGGAGGCGAGGGACACTGAGGACGAATGGTCGGCGGCGGCCCGGTCCGCCGAGGAGGAAGTCGTCGGCGAACAGCACCAATCCTGGTTCCGCGGCCTGTTCGGCCGCCGGCGCGGCGCGCGGGTGAGCCGTCCGGTCGCCGTCACGGCGCCGCGAAAATCCCATTTCGGCGTGCCGACAGCCTGCGCCGCCATGGGCGCGCTGGTGCTGGCGCTGGTGATCTGGCGCGGCGACATGGTGCGGCTGCTGCCGCAGACAGCCGCATTCTACAAGATAGTCGGCCTCGAGATTAACCTGCGCGGCCTGGCCTTCAAGGACGTCAAGCTCTCCAGCGAGACCGTGGACGGTAAGCAGGTGCTGGTGATCGAGGGCGTGATCGTGGGCCAGGGCAAGAAGGCGCTCGACATTCCCAGGCTGCGCTTCGCGGTGCGCGACGCGCAAGGCGCTGAGATCTACGCTTGGAACACGGTTCTGGAGCAGACCGTGCTACAGCCCGGTGAGCGCGCCTTCTTCCGCTCGCGCCTGGCCTCGCCGCCGCCGGAGGGCCGCAATATCGACGTTCGCTTCTTCAACCGGCGCGACATCACCGGCGGCAGCGTATAATCGATTTCGCAGGTCTCGCAGGAAGAGCTGGTCGCGAGGTTGGTCCCAAGGTTGGTCTCAAGGTTGGTCTCAAGGTTGGTCTCAAGGTTGGTCTCATGCCCAAAATCCTGATCGCCGACGACGAGGATTCGATGCGCCAGCTGGTGGCGCGCGCCATCGCCATGGACGGCCATGAGATCGTCACCGCGCAGGACGGCGCCGAGGCGCTTGAAATCCTGACCCGCGCGGACGGCGCATTCGACCTGCTGCTCACCGACATCCAGATGCCGGTGATGGACGGCATCGCGTTGGCGCTTTCCGTCGCACGCGATTTCCCCGACCTGACCATTCTGCTGATGACCGGCTTTGCCGACCAGCGCGAACGCGCCTCGAACCTCAACGCGCTGGTGCATGACGTCGTGACCAAGCCGTTCTCGGTCGCCGACATCCGCACGGCGGTGGCAGATGCGCTGGCGGCGAAGAAAGCATAGCGGCGGGCAGGATTGTAGCCCGCATGAGCACAGCGACATGCGGGACCGGCGGCCCCGGATATCGCTGCGCTCATCCGCGCGACGAAAGCTGCGGCAGCCTCTAAAAATCCTTCAGCAGCCGCTCGATATAGTCGAGCTCGATCTGCGGGCGCGAGCTATCCCCCAAGCGGCGGCGGAGCTCTTCGAGGATGCGGCGGACGCGCTGGGCGTCGATCTCGCCGGGAATCTTCACCGTGTAGTCGTCGCTCAGATCGCGGCCGTGAAGGGGGCGACCGAGCGGATCGGTCTGATTGCCGCCGCTCTGCTGGCGACCGGCACGATTGCCGGGACCATCGCCCTGCCCGTCGCCATCGCCCTGCTGCATCGCCTCGGCCATCTTCTGCGCGCCCTTGCGCAAGGCGTCGAGAGCTTTCCCTTGCGCGTCCACGGCACCGTCGGAATTGCCCTCGCCGAGCTGCGAGCCGGCATCGCCCATGGCCCCGTCGGCGGCGTCCAGACTGCCGTCGTCATCACCCTGGTCGCCGTCCTGATCGCCATCCTGGCCCGGCTGTCCCTGCTCACCTTGCTGACCCTTCTGGCCTTTCTGATTCTGACCCTTCTGCCCCTTCTGCGTGAGGCCGCGCTTGGCGAGCTCGTCCTGCAGCTTCTTCAGGCGGTCGCGCAGCGACTGCTGATCCTGCTGGAGGTCCGACATCGACTGGTCGCCCTGCTGCTTGCCGCGCGAGCGCTCACGCCGGGAGTCCTGGCCCTGCTTGAAAGTCTTGTCGCGCAATTGCTGCTGCTTGCGGATCATGTCGCTGAGCTCGTTGAGCGCCTGCTCCATGTCGCTGTCGCCGGATTGCCCGGGCTGCGCCATCTGGAGATTTTCCATGATCTGCGCGAGCTGCTCGAGCATGCGCTGGGCCGCCTCGCGATTGCCTTCGCGCGCCGCCTTCTCGATCTGTTTCAAGAGCTCGTCCAGGTCGCGTTGCGTGATGACGGAACGATCGCGATTGGAGGATTGGCTTTTTTCCGTCGCGCGCTTGTAGTCCTCGAGCTTCTGAATCGCATCGGATTGGTTGTTCAGGCTGCGTCCGGACTCCTTTTGCCTGAGACTGTCGCCGGACTCCTGCATCGCCTTTTCCGCGCTGTCGAGCAGCGCGTCGGGATCCTGATCCTGCTGCGCCGAGACCGCAGCGGGAAAGCCTCCCAGGAGGAGGGCGAGACAGGCGATCGACATCGCCTTCAAGGCTGGCACGCGCGCTAGCTTCCGCATTTCCGGTCCCGCGTAAACTGATTGGCCCCGTCCTCGCCCCCCTTCGCCCGGCTGCCCGCCGACTTCCGATAGGCCTGCAGCTGCTGGCGCAAGACGTCCTGCTGCTGCGCCAGCTCTTCGAGCTGCTCGGGCGTGGCATGCTGGGTCTTTTGTCGCAGCTCGACCGACTTGTCGAGAATGAGCTGAACCTCTGCGGGGAACGGCTGCCGGGGTCCAAGCGGATTCTGCTCGGCGCGCCGCGCGAGATCCCGCACCTTGCCGGCCATCGCCTCGCGCAGCTTTTGCGTCAGCGCCTTGATCTCCTCCTCGCTGGCGCCGCGTTCCAGCGCCCGCTTGAGCGCATCCTGCGCGGAGCGCAGCGCGGCGTTGACGCTGCCGGCGACACCGTCGTCCTCGATGGTGACCGCAAACGCCCACATGCTTCCCACCACCTCGCGCAGCGCGTCGTCGGTGCGGGCGGCTTCCACCTGGAGCGCCAGGCTGCGCAGGCCGAGATAGCAGCCTGCATCCGGCGTGAACAATTCGGGCGCGATCATCAGCGCGTCGAGCGCGGCATAGACATCCGAGTTCTTGTTGGCGTCGAGCGCGAGGATGCGGCGCTGCTCGATCAGCGCGCGCGCGAGCGAGTTGGTGAACAGCCGCTCGGGCAGGCGCATGTTGAAGGGTTCGCTTTTGGCCTCGTTGCCGGCCTCGTCCTTGGCGGTGAGGGTCAGCGTGACGTCGGCGCCGGCATAGGGGTCCTCGCTGAGGTCCTTCACCGTCTGGCCGACGCCGTTGCGGGTGCGCGCATTCGGCAGTACGAGCGGGAATTGCGGCGGCTGGAATAGCGGCCGCGCGGCGACCTTGGTGTCGGCTTCCTTGGTGTCGGCGTCCTTGCTGCCGTCTTTGGCTTCGGCGGGGCGCAGGCCGATTTGCGCGGCGGCGCCGGTGACGCCGTAATCGTCCTCGATCTTGTAGGAGAGCTGGAGCCCACCGCGGGCCTGACGCTCGGGATCCTTCGCAAGGGCGATCGTCGGCGCGCGGTCCGGCGTTGCCGCAAACGCCCATTGCGGCTGCCCGGAGGGCGCGCGGACATGCGCGGTGCCGTCACCGGTGATGGCAAAATGCTTCTCGTTGGTGCCCTTGGGCGTGGCTTCAGCGGGGGCGACCTCCTTGAGGCCGCCGGAGATCACGACATCGAGGCTGCCGCCGGAGGAGCGCACGATCAGGGTCGAGCCGGCGGGAACGGCAAGCGGGCCGCTGGCGGGCAGCGCCGCGGCCTCCTTGTTGGCGGCCGACAGGATGACCGGCGGCTTGCCGGTGTAGAGCGGCGGCGTGACCCAGGCGTCAACGCGAACGTTGGTCGGCGCCAGCACGCCGTTCCAGTCGAAGGCTGCGCCCAGCCGCATCGCACGCTCGTCGCCGGCGGCGAAGAAGGTCGCTACCAGCATCACCATGACCAGCGCGCGGAGCGCCCAGGGATCATGCAGAGCGAGCCGCGGGTTCGGCAGACCGGCGCGGATGCGCTTGATCGAAGCCAGCGTGCGCTCGCGCTGTGCCTGCCACAACGCCTGCGCAACCGGATCCCGCGAGCTCAACGTGTCCGTGAGGGTGGTGGCCGGCCGATGACGGATGCCGGAGCCGCGGTCGAGCCGGGCAAGCGCCTCCTCGCGGCTCGGCCAGCGGAAGCGACGCACCGGGAACAGGACGGCAATCGCCATTCCGGCGAAAACGACGAGACCGATAGCGCGGGCAACGAACGGCAGCACCAGCCAGAGGCCGGCCCAGGACACCACCAGGAACAGGCCGACGACGGTGAGAAGCCGTGCCAGATTCGGCCAGCCACGCTCCCACGCGATGGCATAAGTGGCCCGCTTCAGGGCCTGCGCCAGCTTCAGCCGCGACAGAGCGTCGCCATCGCGGATCGGGTCTGACGGCTCGGGGATGACGCCGTTCAATCAACTCTCCAGGTTGCCCGGTAGAGAAGCTACCACAACGGCAGCACTGAGGCATCCGTTCCTGTGCGGGAGACACCCCTTTTCCCGCATAACACGAGGACGTGACTGCCCCGCCGCAACCCCCTAATTTCCGCGCCGCCATCCAAGGAACCGAAGGAAACGCCATGGACAAGATGCACGACAAGGGCCTGGAAGTCCGCAAAGCGGTGCTGGGCGAGGCGTATGTCAACAACGCCCTGAAGAGCGTCGATGATTTCAACCGTCCGTTCCAGGAGATGCTCAACGAATATTGCTGGGGCACGGTGTGGGGCCGCGAGGAGCTGCCGCGCAAGACCCGCAGCATGCTCAACATCGCGATGATCGCGATCCTCAACCGCCAGCACGAATTCCGCGCCCATCTGAAGGGCGCACTGACCAACGGCGTCTCCCGCGACGAGATCCGCGAAATTCTGATGCAGGTCGCAATCTATGGCGGCATGCCGGCAGCAGTCGACAGCTTTCGCATCGCGCGCGAGGTGTTCGCGGACATCGATGGGAAGGCGTGAGCTAGACTAAACCGCTCTCAACTCTATTGCTCCGTCGTTGCGAGCGAAGCGAAGCTTCGTCGCTTCGCTCCTCGCAATGACGACGGGAAGGAAAACACCATGGACATCGGATTCATCGGCCTCGGAAACATGGGTTTCTCGATGGCGCGGCGGCTGATCGAGGCGGGACACAAGCTGATCGTGTTCGACACGCGCCAAGAGGTTCTCGACAAGCTGGTGGCGCGCGGCGCCAGCGCTGCGACATCACCGAAAGACGTGGCCGACCAGGTCGAGACAGTCATGGCCAGCCTGCCCTCGCTGCAGGCTTCGCTCGCGGTTGCGACGGGACCGAACGGCGTGATCGAGGGAAGCCGCGTAAAACGCTTCATCGATCTCTCCACCGTCGGCTCGCAGATGGCGGCGAAGATTCACGGCCTGCTCGCCAAGCATGACATCGTGCAGATCGACTGCCCTGTCTCCGGCGGCGTCGGTGGTGCCGAGAAGGGCACGCTGGCGGTGATGGTCTCGGGGCCGAAAGCAGACTTCGAACTGCTCAAGCCCGCGCTCGACGTCATCGGGAAGGTGTTCTTCATCGGCGAGAAGCCAGGCGCGGCGCAGACCATGAAGCTCGCCAACAACTTCCTATCGGCAACCGCGATGGTGGCGACGTCGGAAGCCGTCGTGATGGGCGTGAAAGCCGGGCTCGATCCCGCCGTGATGATCGACGTCATCAATGCCGGGTCCGGCATGAACACCGCGAGCCGCGACAAATTTCCGCGCGCGGTGCTACCGCGAACGTTCGACTTCGGTTTCGCCACCGGACTGATGGTGAAGGACGTGCGGCTGGCGCTGGAGGAGATGAAGCAGCTCGGCCTGTCGATGGAGGTCGCCGATGCGGTCGGCCGGTTGTGGGAGACCGTGATCAGCGCCGAAGGCGCAGAGTCCGATTTCACCGCGGCGATCAAGCCGATCGAGAAGAAGGCGGGTGTTGTGGTTGGCGGGACAATTGCCCGCAGCTAGCACCGGCGCAAGCGCAGCGCTGGTGACTGGCACTGCGCTGCGCTGCTTGGCTCGGTCGATCGAGCGTGGAAGGAAGCCTATGTGTGGGCCGGGCATAGTGTGCGCCTGCGCCCGGGTCCGATATCTTACGAAGATGCGGTTCAAGCCTTGGCGAGGTAGGGAATCGTGCCGGCCAGATCGGTGTCGTCGATCAGCTGGAAGCGGCTCTCGCTGCCGCCCCGGCGCGCCGCGGCGAAGCGGCCATAGGCCGGATCGGTCACGAAGGATTCCGCTGCCTTCGCCGTGGGAAACGACATGATAGCAATCAGGGAGGTGTCGAGGGGAGCACCTTCGAGGGTTTTCACGTTGCCGCTGCGGGAAAGATATTTGCCGCCGTGCTTGTGCACCAGTTCGTGGACGGACGCCGCGTAATCCGGCACCCACTTTCCGTCAGTCACTTTAATGTCCGCGATCAGATACGCTGTCATGTCGTGTCTCCTGGCTCGAGTTCAGCTCCGCCTTGATAGGGGCGGGCATGACTTGGGTGCCAGAACACGGCGGCGGCTCGCCAGTACGGGAACTGTAGCGGGGCGATACAAATACTGAATCGAGCCGCCCTGCATCAGCTCGCCAGCTTGCGTTCCTTGGCGAACGGGCTGAGGCCCAGCCAGCTTTGCATGGCTGCGGCAAGCTGCCTTTCGCCGGTAAGCAGCATCCGCCGGCTGGCGATGGCCGCGCGCACGGTATCGAGCCCCATCCAGATCGCCGTCATGGTGCGCAGATCAACCGACACGTAAAGATCGACGTCGAAACCGGGATCAATCGAGCAGAGGTCGACGCTGTCGTCGGGATCGACAATCAGCCACCACAATCGCTGCGTTGAAGGCAATTCCGGATAGGCGAACTGCAGCACGCTGCGGTGGCTCGGCATCGGAGTCGTGTTCAGATTCCGCCGCATGTCCCACATCAACAGCTGGACATCGAGATGCTGAAGCGACAGATCCGATTCGATGCGGCGCTGCCCCCAGATGCCGAACGCCTCGACGATGGGACCGAGTTCGCGTCCGGCGGCGGTCAGCTGATACTCGATCACGCCGCGCTCGGAAGCCGACGGCTGGCGGATGACGATGCCTGCGGCTTCGAGCTCCTTCAGGCGCTGCGAAAGCAGCGCAGGCGACATGCGCGGAACGCCGCGGCGCAACTCGTTGAACCGGGTCGAGCCGGCGACGAGCTCACGTAGCAGCACGACGGTCCAGCGCGTGCATAATATCTCGGCCGCCATCGCGACCGGACAGAACTGCCTGTAGCTGCCGATGGTCATGCGGGCCTCCGTGACAAGCGAGAGCGGAACCTTAGGGCCGATGCGCGCGGCTTCCTAGTTCAGATTCTGTATTGCGCTCGGTTCATTTGCTGAACTGGCCGCGGGCGGCGGACATCGTCTATCCGACCGGCATTGCAAGCCAGACCGGCCGCCGTCGCGGTCCATCAGACAACGGAGATTGATATGAAGAAGCACGTTTCAGCGGCGTTCAGACCCCTTGCCTCGCTAAACAAGGCGGCGATTTGCGTGATCGGCCTCGGCGCCGGCGTGATGCCGGCTTCCGCAGCCAACCTGACGCGCAGCATTGAGGTCAGCGGCGCAGCGGCCGAGGTGTGGTCTGTCATCGGTCCATTCTGCGCGATCAAGGACTGGCTGCCGCCGGTCGGCATGTGCATCGAGGACGGCAAATCGCCGCCGACCCGAACGCTCGTGACCAAGGACGGAAAGGCCGCGTTCGTCGAGGCGCAGACCGGGCGCGACGACAGAAGCTACAGCTATTCCTACGCGTTCCTAACCAGCCCGTTGCCGGTGAGCCAGTACAAGTCGACCATCAAAGTCACCGCGAGGGGCGAGGCGGTATCGGTGGTGACCTGGACCGGAATCTACACGCCCGTTCCCGGCAAGGAGAAGGACGCGATCGACGCTTTGAGCGGCGTCTACGATTCCGGCCTCGCCTCGATCAGGGACAAGTTCAAGAAGTAGGCCGGACACCCGACCGGCTGGATGAGCGCGGACGGTGTCTGCGCTCATCGGGCGCAAGGCGCCGACGTGATGCTCACAGCCACGGCGCCGGCGTATCCATCGCGATCAGCTGCTCGACCTCGATGCGCGGACGCACGACCGCATACTGGTCGCCCTTCACCAGCACCTCGGGCACCAGCGGCCGCGTGTTGTAGGTGCCGGCCTGCACCGCGCCGTAGGCGCCTGCGGTCATGATGGCGAGGAGATCGCCAGGCTTCGGCGTCGGCAAAGTGCGATCGAGGGCGATGTAGTCGCCGGTCTCACAGACCGGGCCGACGACGTCAGCCGCGATCGTGGCCGCGCCCTTCGCCGGCTGTGTCACCGGCAAAATGTCGTGATGGGCTTCATACAGTGTCGGACGGATCAAATCGTTCATGGCGGCGTCGATGATGACGAAGTTCTTGCCGTCACCGTGCTTCACATAAATGACCTTGGCGACGAGGATGCCGGCATTGCCGACGATCATCCGGCCCGGCTCGAACATCAGCGTGCAGCCGAGATTGTGGCTGACGCGCTTGACCATGGCGGCATAGACGTCCGGCGCCGGCGGCGCCTCGCGATCCATGTAATAAGGAATGCCGAGACCGCCGCCGAAATCGACATGCGAGATGTTGTGGCCGTCTGCGCGCAGCGTCTGCACGAATTCGGAGAGGATGCGGAACGCGATCTCCATCTTGGAGAGGTCGGTGATCTGGCTGCCGATATGCACGTCGGTGCCTGTGACCTCGATGCCCGGCAGCTTCGCGGCGCGCGCATAGACCTCGCGGGCATAGGCGATGGGGATGCCGAACTTGTTCTCGGACTTGCCGGTCGAAATCTTTGCGTGCGTGCCGGCATCGACATCAGGATTGACGCGGATCGAGATGCGCGCGGTCTTGCCCGCCTCGGTCGCGAGCCGCGACAGCAGCTCGAGCTCGGGCTCGGATTCGACGTTGAGGCAGAGGATGTTGGCGGCCAGCGCCGCTCGCAGCTCGTCTTCCGTCTTGCCGACGCCGGAGAACAGGATCTTGCTTGCCGGGATGCCGGCGGCCAGCGCGCGCTTCAATTCGCCGCCGGAGACCACGTCCGCGCCGGCCCCCAGCTTGGCCAGCGTGCGCAGCACCGACTGGTTGGAGTTCGCCTTCATGGCGTAACAGACCAGCACCTTCTCGCCGGCGAAGGCGTCGGTGAAAACGCGATAGTGCCGCTCAAGCGTTGCGGTCGAATAGCAATAGAACGGCGTGCCGACGGTTGCAGCCAGCTCGGACAGGTTAACCGCCTCGGCGTGCAGCACGCCGTTGCGATAGTCGAAATGGTTCATGGTGTTGGCTCGGTTGCCCCAGCCTATCGGCTGGGTCTTTCGTCCAGGAGCGGGTCGAGGATGAACGGTCTCTTTTTGCCCTTGGTCGCCGCCGGTGCGGCGTCCGCGCCGTAGGTGGGATTGAACACGCTCGGCGTCTTCTGGGCTTCGGTCTCGGTGTCGGTCGGCGGCGCGACGTTGGCCGTGGACGCGCTGGAGGCGGTCGGCGGCAGATCCAGCGGGCCCTTGCGGCCACAGCCGGCAAGCGCGAGCGCCATCAGGCTCAAGACAATGATGGCCCACCCCGAGCCGGCCGGGCGAAACTTTGACGTCACGACGAAATCCCCACTATGCGGCGCACCATACAGAGATTGGCGCGCTCTGGCGAGAGCCGGATGACCATGAAACATAAGCGAAATTTTGCCCCTCAGCCCAATTTTCGCTCTTTTTCCAACCGCCTCAGCCAGGCCTTGGCCTGCGATGCCACGTTCTTCGGCGCGGTGCCGCCAAAGCTGGTCCGGCTCTTCACCGACGATTCGACCGAGAGCACGCCGAGCACGTCCTTTGTGATGTCAGGTTCGATCGCCTGCATCTCCCTCAGCGGCAGCTCGTGCAGTGCCACGCCGCCCTCGGCGGCTTTCGCGACGATGTGGCCGGTGACGTGGTGGGCCTCGCGGAACGGCATCTTCAGCGTCCGCACCAGCCAGTCGGCAAGGTCGGTCGCGGTGGCGTAGCCTTCGCCTGCAGCAAGCTTCATCTTCGCTTCATCGGGGACGAGATCGCGGACCATGCCGGTCATGGCGCGGATCGCGAGCGACAGCGCGGCGAAGCCTTCCATGGCGCCCTGCTTGTCCTCCTGCATATCCTTTTGATAGGCGAGCGGCAGACCCTTCATCACGATCAGCAGGCCGTTGAGCGCGCCGATGACGCGGCCGGTCTTGGCACGCACCAGCTCGGCGGCGTCAGGATTCCGCTTCTGCGGCATGATCGAAGATCCGGTGGTGAACTTGTCGCTGAGGCGGATCATGCCCACCAGCGGCGAGGTCCAGATCACGATCTCCTCGGCAAAGCGCGACATGTGCACGGCGCAGATCGAGGCCGCCGACAGCGTCTCCAGCACGAAGTCGCGATCGGAAACCGCATCGAGCGAGTTCGCCATCGGACGATCAAAACCGAGCGCCTTCGCCGTGGCGTGCCGATCGATCGGGAATGAGGTGCCGGCGAGCGCGGCAGCTCCGAGCGGAGATTCGTTCAGCCGCTTGCGCGCATCCTGGAAACGGCCGCGATCGCGCGCGGCCATCTCGACATAAGCGAGCAGATGATGACCGAAGGTCACGGGCTGCGCGGTCTGCAGATGAGTGAAGCCGGGCATGACCGTTCCGGCATGCTCCAGCGCGCGCTCCACCAGCGCCTGTTGGAACGCGGCGAGCGCGGCGTCGGTCGCATCGAGAACATCGCGGACATAGAGACGGAAATCGGTCGCGACCTGATCGTTGCGCGAGCGCGCGGTGTGGAGACGGCCGGCGGCCGGGCCAATCAGCTCGGACAGGCGGCTCTCGACATTCATGTGAATGTCCTCGAGCGCACGCTTGAATTCGAAGCTGCCCTTGCCGATCTCTGACAAAATCGTGTCTAGACCCTTGCCGATATTTTTCGCATCAGAGGCCGTGATGATGCCCTGTGCGGCAAGCATCGCGGCGTGGGCCTTGGACGCGGCAATGTCCTGGGCAAAGAGGTGACGATCGACGTCGATGGAAACGTTGATCTCTTCCATGATCTCATCGGGACGTTCCGAGAACCGGCCGCCCCACATCTTGTTGCTCATGATCGCCTGCTCACGCCTTGCCTGTCGCCGCCGCACGTTTGCTGACGGCTGCCAGCCGTATTAAGAGGCCTCTGATAGCCATATCTGCGACCGGATGACAAACGATATGCTCGACCCCAACGACATGCTCGACCCAAGGAAAGCGCGGTTAGCCACGCGCCGGATCCCCGTCGTCATCGCCACCGTGGTGGTCGGGGGCCTGGCAGGCTTTGCTGCGCTGTACGGGCTGGGCCTGAGCCGGGCTCCATCCGGCGATCCGGCCTGCCGGGCGGCCGTGGCGACGGCCTCGAGGATCGCCCCCCTCGCCCATGGCGAGCTGGCGGCCCTGACCATGGCGAGCGCGCCGTTGAAGCTGCCGGACCTCGCCTTCGAGGACGCCGACGGCAAGCCGAAGAAGCTGTCCGACTTCCGCGGCAAGACGCTTCTGGTAAATCTCTGGGCCACCTGGTGTGTGCCCTGCCGCAAGGAGATGCGGGCGCTGGACGAGCTTCAGGGCAAGCTTTCAGGCCCCAATTTCGAGGTGGTGGCGATCAATATCGACACCCGCGACTCCGAGAAGCCCAAGACCTTCCTGAAAGAGGCCAGCCTGACCCGGCTCGGCTATTTCAACGATCAGAAAGCCAAGGTTTTTCAGGATCTTAAGGCGATAGGCCGGGCGCTGGGCATGCCCACCTCGGTGTTGGTCGACCCGCAAGGTTGCGAGATCGCGACGATCGCGGGACCTGCGGAATGGGCAAGCGAGGACGCGCTCAAGCTGATCCGGGCTGCGACAGGCAAAGCCGCCGCGGCGTTCTAGGCGGAAATATTGAGATTGCCGCCGACGCCGGCACCGACATTGGCGAGCGAAGGTTGTCCGGCGCCGAGCAGCGTCAGGACGGTGGATTTCTCCGCATCCGCGCTCTGCTTCATCAGCGTCGCCGAGATATTCGACTGCAGCGCGCCTTGCTGAGCGGCCAGCATGCTGCTGACCATCGCCATCATGTCCATTACGCGAACCCTCGTACTGGGCGTAACCTAGAGGCGAGCGGTTAACGCGACATGAATTGTCACGAAGCGGATGCAGGCAGGATGGGCGGTGCCCGCGTCCCGGACGCGGCGCGGCATGCTATGACGCGACGCAGAGCCGGGATCCATGCTTCAGCCTGCACGCGGCCTCTGGGCTCCCGGCCTGCAGCGGTTCGTGCTGCGTCCGGGGCACAAGACCCCTCTACCTTGTCGGAACCGGCTTAGCGCCGCGGTAGTCGTAGAAGCCGCGCTGGGTCTTGCGGCCGAGCCAGCCCGCCTCGACGTATTTCACCAGCAGCGGGCACGGACGATATTTGGAGTCGGCGAGACCCTCGTGCAGCACCTGCATGATGGACAGACAGGTATCGAGGCCGATGAAATCGGCGAGCTCCAGCGGGCCCATCGGATGATGCGCCCCGAGCTTCATCGCCGCGTCGATCGCCTCGACGTTACCCACGCCTTCGTACAGCGTGTAAATCGCCTCGTTGATCATCGGCAGCAGGATGCGGTTGACGATGAAGGCCGGGAAATCCTCGGAGACCGCGACCTGCTTGCCGAGCTTGGCGACGAATTCCTTGGACGCCTCGAAGGTGTGGTCGTCGGTGGCGATGCCGCGGATCAGCTCCACCAGCTCCATCAGCGGCACCGGATTCATGAAGTGAATGCCGATGAAGCGCTCGGGCCGGTCGGTGGCGGCGGCAAGCCGCGTGATCGAGATCGAGGAGGTATCGGAGGCGACGATCGCCTCCGGCTTCAACACCGCACAGAGCTCGTGGAAAATCTTGCGCTTGACCTCTTCCTTCTCGACCGCGGTCTCGATCACGAGATCGCAGTCCGCGAGATCGTCCAGCTTCTCGCCGGCCACGATACGCGCCATCGCCGTGGCTTTGTCGTCCTCGCTGACGGCCTTCTTGGAGACCTGGCGCGCCAAATTGCCGTTGATCGTGGCCATGCCTGACTTGAGGCGGTCGGCCGAAATGTCGTTGAGCACGACGTCGAAACCGGCCAGCGCAGCGACATGCGCGATGCCACTGCCCATCTGCCCAGCGCCGATCACGCCGACCTTCTTGATTACTGCCGCCATAATATCATCCACCGGAACGGCGCGCTGCTAACCGCGCCTGCCTATCCCCTGAGCCGGGAAGTCTGATTTAATCAGAAACTCGATTAGATCAGAATCCTGCCTCGAAACCTAGATTGGATCGCTTCGAAGGCGTGCCCCACGCCAAAGAAAACGCCTCAAAAAGCAACACCGGCCGGAGTTTATACCTCCGGCCGGTGTTTTTACGCGTTTTACTTGCCGAGCTTGCCGAGTTCGGCCGTCAGCTCCGGAACCGCCTGGTAGAGGTCAGCGACCAGGCCGTAATCGGCAACCTGGAAGATTGGCGCGTCCTCGTCCTTGTTGATCGCGACGATCACCTTGGAGTCTTTCATACCGGCCAGATGCTGGATCGCGCCTGAAATGCCGATCGCGACATAAAGCTCGGGGGCCACGACCTTGCCGGTCTGGCCGACCTGCCAGTCGTTGGGCGCATAGCCGGCATCCACCGCCGCCCGCGAAGCGCCGACGCCGGCGCCGAGCTTGTCGGCGAGCGGCTCGATGTACTTTGCGAAGTTCTCACGGCTCTGCATGGCACGACCACCGGAAACGATGATCTTGGCCGAGGTCAGCTCCGGACGGTCGCTCTTGGCGACTTCCTCGCCGACGAAGGACGACAGGCCCGGATCGGCGGCCGCTGCGACGCTTTCGACCGACGCGTTGCCGCCTTCACCCGCCGCAGCGAAGGTGGAGGTGCGCACCGTGATGACCTTCTTGGCGTCCTTCGACTTCACCGTCTGGATGGCGTTGCCGGCATAGATCGGGCGCTCATAGGTGTCGGGGGCGACCACCTTGGTGATCTCCGAGACCTGCATGACGTCGAGCAGCGCGGCGACGCGCGGCATCACGTTCTTGAAGCGCGAAGTCGCGGGAGCGACGAACGCGTCATAGGACGGGGCCAGCGAGACGATCAGGGCGGCCAGCGGCTCGGCAAGATCGTGCGCGTAGAGGTCGCCCTCGGCGACGAGCACCTTGGCGACTCCGGCAAGCTTCGCGGCAGTATCCGCCGCAGCCTTGGTGCCCTGCCCGCCGCCGGCAACCAGCACGTGGACGTCACCGCCGAGCTGGGAAGCTGCGGTCAGCGCCTTGTTGGTGGAGTCCTTGAGGACCTCCTGTTCGTTTTCGGCAATCAGCAACGTCGTCATCAGAGCACCCCGGCTTCGTTCTTGAGCTTCGACACCAGCTCGGCGACGTCCTTGACCTTGACGCCGGCCTTGCGGCCCGCGGGCTCCGTCGTCTTGAGAACTTCGAGGCGTGCGGTGACGTCGACGCCGTAGTCGGCAACGCTCTTGTCCGCGATCGGCTTCTTCTTGGCCTTCATAATGTTGGGCAGCGAGGCGTAGCGCGGCTCGTTGAGACGGAGATCGGTGGTGACGATCGCCGGTCCCTTCAGCTTCACTGTCTGCAAGCCGCCGTCGACTTCGCGGGTGACCTTGAAGTCAGAACCATCGACCTCGAGCTTCGATGCAAAGGTCGCCTGTGACCAGCCGAGCAGCGCGGCCAGCATCTGGCCGGTCTGGTTGCTGTCGTCGTCGATCGCCTGCTTGCCGAGAATGATCAGGCCCGGCTGCTCTTCGTCTGCGATCTTCTTCAGTATCTTGGCGACCGCGAGCGGCTCGACCGCGCCGTCGGCCTTCACCAGGATGCCGCGATCGGCGCCCATGGCGAGACCGGTGCGGATCGTTTCCGACGCCTGCGCCGGTCCGATGGAGACCACCACGACTTCGGTCGCCTTGCCGGCTTCCTTCAGGCGCAGCGCTTCCTCGACTGCGATTTCGTCGAACGGGTTCATCGACATTTTGACGTTGGCGAGTTCAACGCCCGATCCATCGCTCTTGACGCGAACCTTGACGTTGTAATCGACCACCCGCTTTACCGGCACCAAGACCTTCATCGATCCTCTTTCACTCAATTCAGGAGGGGGTTATCAACTGGCGCGGAACCTAAAGGCCTGATCAGGCCCGGTCAACGCGCGAAGGGGGCTAATTTTGCCCCCAGAAGTATGCCCCTCAATGGGTCAGCGATTCTGCCCGGGAACCCAGAGCACGTCGCCGGCGCCGTCATGGTTGGCAGCACGGCTGGCCACGAACAGAAAGTCGGACAAACGGTTCATATACTGGATGCCAGCCGCGCCGACGGGCTCGCCGGGCCGGGCTGCCAGTTCCACCATCACGCGTTCCGCCCTGCGGCAAATCGTACGGGCGACGTGTAGGTAGGCGGCGACCGGCGTCCCGCCCGGCAGCACGAAGGAAGTCAGCGGCATCAGCTTGTCGTTGAGCGCGTCGATGTCGCGCTCCAGCCGCTCAACCTGGCTCGCCACCACCCGCAGCCGCTCGGCTTTGCCTTCACGCTCCGGGACCGCAAGGTCGGCGCCGAGATCGAACAAATCGTTCTGGATCCGCCCGAGCATCGCGTCGAGCTCGGACGCGTCCTTTGTGTACAGACGAACGACGCCGATCGCAGCATTGGTCTCGTCGACCGTGCCATAGGCCTCGATGCGCAGATCGTATTTCGGCCGGCGCTCGCCCGAGCCGAGCGCTGTCGTGCCGTCGTCACCGGTTTTCGTATAGATGCGGTTGAGCACGACCATGTTAACGCCCCATCGCCCACACGGCGAGCATCGCGATGACGATCGCCACGAACTGAAGCAGCACGCGCCAGCGCATCAGCTTCTGCGAGGTGTTGGGCGAGCCGCCGCGCATCATGTTGATGAGACCGAGCAGCAGCACCAACGCCACGGCGCCGACCGCGATCGGCAGGATGAAAGTACTCAGGAGGGATGCCATCCGAGGGTAGATAACACCCTGCGCGCCGGTCCGCCATGGCGTTCCCGATCTGGCTTTTAAGCCAATAATATCAGAAGCTAGCTGGATGAATCTGGATTTGCGCGAATTGCCCATCCTCCTCGCCGATCCCCGCTTGCGGGGCGAGGCCGGAATGCGCTCCCCGCGCGCGGCAAGAAGAAGTGGCAACAGCAGTGTAGGTGGCGCGTGAAGGCGATCCGCACCATCTACGTCGTCGTGATGGACGCGTTCTACACGTTCCTGGCCGACGATGGCTGGGCGATCGCGAGCCACATCGCACTGTCGACGCTGATGGCGCTGTTCCCGTTCCTGATCGTGCTGACCTCGCTGGCCGGCTTCTTCGGCTCCAAGGAACTCGCGGACCAGGCCGCAAGCCTGATGCTTCAGGTCTGGCCCAAGCAAGTCTCCGATTCGATCTCGGGCGAGGTGCACGACGTTCTCACCACGACCCGCTCCGGCGTACTGACCGTCGGCGCAGTGCTGTCGGTCTACTTCGCGTCGAACGGCGTCGAGGCACTCAGGGTCGCGTTGAACCGCGCCTATGCGGTGGTCGAGATGCGGCGCTGGTACTGGCTACGTCTGGAGTCGATCGGCTACACGCTGGTCGCCGCCTTCACAGCACTTGCCATGGCGTTCCTGATCGTGCTCGGCCCGCTCCTCATCGAGGCGGCGCGGCGCCACATTCCGCTGTTCGTCGAGTCCAACGAGAGCATCCTCACCTGGCTGCGCTACGGCATCACCGTGGGCGCGCTGGTGGTGGCGCTGCTCATCCTGCACGCCTGGCTGCCGGCGGGGCGGCGCGGCTTCCTCCAGATCCTGCCCGGCATCGTGTTCACCATCGTGGCGTCGCTGATATCAGGCATCGTGTTCGGGCAATATCTGGCGCGCTTCGCCAACAATTACGTGACGATGTATGCGGGGCTCGCCTCGGTGATCATCGCGCTGGTGTTCCTGTACTTCATCGCCGCGATCTTCGTTTTCGGCGGCGAGCTCAACGCCGCGATCATCAAGTCGCGGCTTCCTCACGGCGTGTCGCTTCAAGCAGCGCAGTCGCTAAAGCCCGCGGAGACACAGGCTTGACCAGAAAAGCGTCGGCGCCGGCCTCGCGTGAGGCGACTTCGTCCTCGCCGCGACCGGACACCCCGATGATGGGGATCTGAGCCAGCGGCGTTGCCATGGTGCGGATCCGTCTGATCGCCTCGACGCCATTGATGCCAGGCAACACCATATCCATCAGCACCGCGTCGAACGCACCCTGCGCGAGCCGGTTCACCGCGTCTTCGCCGCGCCCGATGAATTCGGCATGATGGCCGAGCTCTGTCAAAATGGTGTTGAGCACGACGCGGCCGAACGGATTATCCTCGACGCTGAGCACGCGCAGCGCCGCGACCGCATCCGCCTCGGCTTCGCCCTTCGATTTGCGGGGCTTGCCCGATCCCGTCGCGTCCAGTGACATCGTCAGCGTGAAGGTGGCGCCGCCACCACGACGTGGGGCGACGGTGATGTCGCCGCCCATCGCGCGCGCCAGTTGCTTCACCGAGGACAGGCCCAAGCCCGCGCCGCCGAAGCGCGAGGCGATGGTGACATTGGCCTGGGTGAACGGGCGGAACAGCCGCTTGATCTCGGCCATGGTGAGGCCGATGCCGCTGTCGGACACCGCGAAGGCGACACCGACCCTGCCTTTGCCCTTTGTTTTGCCCTTGCTCTTGTCCTTGCTCTTGGCGGAACGCCAAGGCGCGACCGCGAGCGCCACGCCGCCGTGCTCGGTGAATTTCACGGCATTGTCGATCAGATTCTCGAGTGCTGCCCGAAGGCGGACGGGATCACCGACCACCAGCCCCGGCAGCTTCTCGGAGATGTCGACCTCGGCCTGGAGGCCCTTGGCCGCAGCGCGACCGGCCAGCGAATCGCCGGCGTTGCGGGCCAGCGTCCGCAGGTCGAACAAATCCTGCCGCAGCGTGCTTCCACCCCCGACCCCCTTGCCGGCCCCCTTGCTGGATCTGGCCGCATCCACGAACAGAGTGGCAAGGCTGGCCAGATGCTCGGCACCGGCCTTGATCGTGTCGGCCCAGCGCCGTTCCCGCTCGCCGAGATCGGAGGTCGCGAGCAGGTCGCTGATCGCGAGAATACCGGTCAGGGGGGTGCGGACTTCATGGGCAAAGGCGGCAAGCGCGGCCTGGACTACGTCCGGCTTGGCCGCCTTGGTGCTGCGCTTAGGCAGCCGGGCGGCCGGCCCTGACCGCTTCCGAGCCACTCGCTTGGACGTCCGCGTAGTGCGCGCTGCGCGCGTTTTCGCCGCCATAACTCCCCTTCGAAGTATCCCCTTCGAACCCCGGGCCGTCGCGCGAGCATGGCATGGCGGCACGCCCGGAGTCACGGCGGCGTTTGGCTAACCCCCAGAGAAACTTAACCTAATCCCACCAACCGGCGGATACCGGCCGGCGTGACGTCTGCCGCGCGCAACTCGCGCAGACCGGTCGCCCGGGTCGATTTCGACAGCTTCCGCCCCATCTCGTCGCAAATCAGCCGGTGATGGTGGTAGGCGGGCTCCGGCAGGCTGAGCAGTATCTGAAGCAGGCGGTGCACCGAGGTGGAGTGAAACAGGTCCTGGCCCCGTACGATCTCGCTGACGCCCTGGAGCGCGTCGTCGACGACCACCGACAGATGGTAGCTGGTCGGGGTCTCCTTGCGGGCCAGAATGACGTCGCCCCAGGCTTCTGGCCGCGCCGGGACGATGCCGCGCTCACCATCGGGCCCCACGCCCAGCTCGTTCCAGGTCAGGCCGGCGGCGCGGCGGCAGGCGGCCGCCATGTCGAGCCGAAGCGCATAAGGCGCACCGATGTCGATGAGCCGCTCGCGCTCGCCGGCGGACAGCGATTTTCCGTCGCCGGGATAGAGCGGCGCGCCGTCGGGATCGCGCGGCCATGGCCCATCCGCTTCGCGGGCCGCAACCCGCCTTGCGATCTCGGCGCGGCTTTCGAAGGCGGGATAGACCACGCCGAGCGCCGAGAGCCTGTCCAGCGCCGCGCGATACTCGCCGAGATGCTCCGACTGCCGCCGCACCGGCGTCTCCCAGGCGATGTCGAGCCAGGCGAGGTCCTCGTAGATCGCCGTCTCGAACTCCGGCCGGCAGCGCGTCGCATCGATATCCTCGATCCGCAGCAACAGCCGCCCGCCGGCGTCGCGCGCGCGGTCGGAATTCAACAGCGCCGAATAGGCGTGGCCGAGGTGCAGGTAGCCGTTCGGACTGGGGGCAAATCGGAAAACGGGTGGCGACATATGCACAGATCTCGTCATGGCCGGGCTTACCCGATCATCCATCTTCCAAGACTCTGTTACGATAGGAGATGGATGCGCGGGTCAAGCCCGCGCATGACGAGTTGAGCAAGCAATGACCATCCACCTCGAAACCCAGTCCGATCTCGAAGAGGCCGTCCACGCTCTGATCAAGCGCGATCCGCGGCTCAAGCCGGTGCTCGCGACGGCCGGCATGCCGGCATTGCGGCGGCGCGAGCCGGGTTTTGCCGGGATCGCGCATATCATCTGCGGGCAGCAGCTCTCGACCGCGAGCGCCGCGGCGATCTGGGGGCGGCTGTCCACAGCGTTTGATCCGTTCGATCATGAGGCGGTGCGCCGCGCCCGCACCGACCGGCTAGGGCGGCTCGGTCTGTCCGCCGCCAAGATCAAGACGCTGAAACATCTTGCGCGCGAGATCATCGCGGAGCGCGTGAACCTCGACGTGCTGGCGGAGGAAGATGCCGACGCCGCGCATCACACGCTGATTTCGCTGCCCGGCATCGGCCCCTGGACCGCAGACGTCTATCTGCTGTTCTGCCTCGGCCATGGCGACGCCTGGCCGGCCGGCGACCTCGCCGTGCAGGAAGGCATCCGCATCGGGCTGGGTTTGCCGGCGCGGCCGACGGAGAAGCAGATGGTGCCGCTCGCCGAACCCTGGCGTCCCCTGCGCGGCGCCGCCGCGCATCTGTGGTGGAGCTACTACCGTGCGGTGAAAAAGCGCGAGGGCGTGCTGACGGCCTGAGCAGCCGAACGGCGTTTTAAACTATGTTGCTGTTGCAAAAGCATCATCGGTGAATGATGAGATGCCGACGAACAGAGCCGGGATCAAAGCCATGACATCGATCGACTTCGTCGTTGCGAAAGATGACCTCGACCAGTGCAAGGTGATCGCGACCGAGCTTCCCGGCGCGGATGCGCTGCCGCCTGACGCCCTGCTCGTGAAGGTCGAGCGCTTCGCCTTCACCGCCAACAACATTACTTATGCGGTGATGGGCGACGAGTTGAAATACTGGCAGCTCTTTCCCGCGCCGAACGGTTTTGGCAACATTCCGGTGTGGGGCTTTGGCGAGGTGATTGCCTCCAGGCATCCGAACGTCGCCGTGGGCGAGCGGCTGTTCGGCTATTTCCCGATGGCGACGCATCTCGTCATTGAGGCCGCGGACGTCAACAAGCGCGCTCTTCGTGACGGCGCCGAGCATCGCAAGCAGGTGTCGCCGGTCTACAATCTCTATTCCCGCGTTACGGGCGATCCTGCCTTTGCCGGCCATCAGGGCGACCTTCAGGCGCTGCTGCGGCCGCTATTCATGCTGTCGTTCCTGGTCGACGATTTTCTCGCCGAGAACGACGATTTCGGCGCGCGGACCGTGCTGCTGTCGAGCGCTTCAAGCAAGACCGCGTTCGGGCTCGCACATCTCCTGCACACGCGCGGCCGTAGGGTGATCGGACTGACCTCGGCCGGGAACACGGACTTTGTCACGTCGCTCGGCCGCTATGACCAGATCGTCACCTATGACCGCGTGACGTCGCTGCCGCCGGACGTTCCCGTCGCCTTTGTCGACATGGCCGGCAACAGTGCGTTGCGCGCCGGACTGCACCGACATTTCGGTGAGCGGATGAAATGCTCGGTGCGCGTCGGATTGACGCATCGCGCCACTGACGCCGACGAAGGCGAATTACCCGGTGCCAAACCGCGCTGGTTCTTCGCGCCCGACCAGATCCGCAAGCGCGCCAAGGAATGGGGCCCGGGCGGCATCGAGCAACGTTTTGGTACGGCATGGTCCGGCTTTGCGTCGCTCCTGGAGAGAAGCCTGACCGTGGTCGATAGCCACGGCCCCGAGGCGGTGCGACAAATCTACCTCGACACGCTGAAGGGCCGTATTCCGCCTGAGCAGGGCCACATGCTCTCGCTGCTCGGGTAAAGCGCTTTTGGCGTAGGCTTATCCAGTATAGCGTCGACCTCAGAGGAAACGCCGCGAAGACGGCAAGAGGTCGCGCATGCTCGACAAGACCAAGGATATTTATGCATCTGCGCAAGCCTGGCTTGATCAGTTCGAGCGCACGCTGGGTGAGGCCGGCACGCTGGATGGGCTGTTCCTGGTCGAAAGCTATTGGCGCGACGTGCTGGCACTGAGCTGGAACCTGCAAACTATCGCCGGCCGCGACTCGATCAAGCGGGAGCTGACAACGCTTGCGGCAAAGGTCGCGCCGGGCAGCTTCAAGATCGCACCGAACCGTGCGCCGCCGCGCTGGGTGACGCGCGCCGGCACCAGCAATATCGAAGCAATCTTCAATTTCGAAACCGTACTGGGACGCGGCAGCGGCATCGTCAGGCTTATGCCCGACGCTGCCGACGGCGACCGGTTGAAAGCGTGGACGCTGCTCACCGCGCTCGACGAGCTCAAAGGGTTCGAGGAACAGCTCGGCACCTCGCGGCCGCGCGGCCAGGCCTATTCGCGCGACTTCCGCGGGCCGAACTGGCTCGACCTGCGCAACGCCTCGTGTGACTACACTAATCGCGATCCCATCGTGCTGGTGGTCGGCGGCGGCCAGGCCGGCCTTGCGATTGCGGCAAGGTTGAAGCAGTTGGGGGTCGACACCCTGATCGTCGATCGCGAGGCGCGGATCGGGGACAATTGGCGCAAGCGCTATCACGCGCTGACCCTGCATAACCAGGTGCAGGTCAATCATTTGCCCTACATGCCGTTTCCGCCGAGCTGGCCGACCTATATCCCCAAGGACAAACTCGCCAACTGGTTCGAAGCTTACGTCGATGCGATGGAGCTGAACTTCTGGACCGGCACCGAATTCGAGGGCGGCGCCTACGACGATGCAAAAGGCCACTGGACGGTCACACTGCGGCACGCCAACGGCAGCAAGCGCATCATGCATCCGCGCCATGTGGTGATGGCGACCGGCGTCAGCGGCATCGCAAATGTGCCTGTTATTCCGACCCTCGATAACTTCAAGGGCACGCTGCTGCATTCGAGCCGCTACGAGGACGGCGAGAACTGGACAGGCAGGCGCGCCATCGTCATCGGCACCGGCAATAGCGGCCACGACATCGCGCAGGATCTTCATTCCAGTGGCGCGGAAGTAACGCTGGTGCAGCGTTCACCCACGCTCGTCACCAATATCGAGCCGTCGGCCCAACTTGCTTATGCCACCTACAACGAAGGCACGCTCGAGGACAATGATCTGATCGCGACCTCGATGCCGACGCCGCTCGCGAAGAAGACCCATGTGATGCTGACGGAGCAGTCGAAGGAGCTCGACAAGGAGCTGCTCGACGGACTCTCCCGCGTCGGCTTCAGGCTCGATTTCGGCGAGGCCGGCACCGGCTGGCAGTTCAAATACCTCACCCGCGGCGGCGGCTATTACTTCAACGTCGGATGCTCCAACCTGATCGCCGAAGGCGCGATCAAGCTCAGGCAGTTTTCCGATATCGAGGGTTTCGTCACCGAGGGCGCGCGAATGAAGGATGGCACGACCCTTCCGGCCGACCTGATCGTGCTCTCGACCGGTTACAAGACGCAGGAATATCTGGTGCGGAAACTGTTCGGCGACGACGTCGCCGACCGGGTCGGCCCGATCTGGGGCTTTGGCGACGGCCTCGAGCTGCGCAACATGTATGCGCGCACCAGGCAGCCCGGCCTCTGGTTCATCGCCGGCAGCCTCGCACAATGCCGGATCAACTCGAAATATCTCGCACTCCAGATCAAGGCGATCGAGGAAGGGATTTTGGCGCGTGAGGCGGGCGCAACTTGAGCCTCTCCGTCATTGCGGATGCAAACGAGCACGACAGAAATAGCTATAGGAAGGGACCACCCATGCCAGCCATTCTCGGCACCGGCGAACACCGCTACCGCGTCGTCGAAAATTTCGCGAAACTTCCCGACGGATGGCAGCTCACCGACGTCGCTTCGGTCGCGGTCGACAGCAAGGACCGCGTCTACGTCTTCAATCGCGGGGCCCATCCGATGGTCGTACTGGACCGCGAGGGCAGTTTTCTCGGCAGTTGGGGCGAAGGTCTGTTCTCGCGCGCCCATGGCCTGCACATCGATGCCGACGACAATCTCTATTGCACCGACGACGGCGACCACACCGTGCGCAAATGCACCACCGACGGCAAGGTGCTCCTGACGATCGGCATTCCCGAAAAACCATCACCGTTCATGAGCGGCGATCCCTTCCACCGCTGCACCCACACCGCGCTGTCGCCGAAGGGCGAAATCTATGTCTCCGACGGCTATGGCAATGCGCGCGTGCACAAGTTCACGCCCGATGGCAAGCTGATGAAGAGCTGGGGTGAGCCCGGCACCGATCCCGGCCAGTTCAATATCGTGCACAACATCGCCACCGACTCCGACGGTTTTGTCTATGTCGCCGACCGTGAGAACCACCGCGTGCAGGTGTTCGACGGCAACGGCAGGTACGAGACGCAGTGGAACAATCTGCACCGCCCCTGCGCGCTGTGCTGTTGCGGCGGCGGCAAAACCCCGACCTTCGTCATCGGGGAACTCGGCCCCGGCCTCGCCGTCAACCGCAAGGTGCCCAATCTCGGCCCGCGGCTGTCAATCGTGGATGCGAAGGGCAACCGCATCGCGCGGCTCGGCGGCGAGGAAGGCCCCGGCGTTGCGAGCGGAAAGTTCTTGGCCCCGCACGGCATCGCGCTGGATTCTAGAGGCGACATCTATGTCGGCGAGGTCGGCGTCACCGACTGGAAGACCAGCTTTCCGGACGAGGAGATGCCGGCGGCGGTGCGCGGGACGCGATGTTTGCAGAAGCTGGAGCGGGTGCGGGAGTAGCTGCCCCAGCAACGCCGCGACGCGCTGTCAGGAAGACGCCGGCTCCCCCGACGTCGTCCTCATTCCCGCAAATCACGGCGTTTTTGAGCGCTTTGCCACTTCCCGGCCGCATTGCTTTGCGCCGGAATAACTCGCTCAACGGGCTTCACAATCCCGTCACGCTGCATGTAGTATGTCAGTACATGCTGCTTCGCAGCGTACATTGGAGGCCAGGAGCGTTACTTGAACGCACATGTCTCGCAAGGTCATTGGCCGGTGTTGGTGCTGAATGCGGACTTCCGGCCGCTGAGTTACTATCCACTGTCTTTGTGGTCGTGGCAGGACGCGATCAAGGCGGTGTTCCTCGACCGCGTCAACATCGTCGCGCATTACGATCAGGCGGTGCATAGTCCCACGCTGCAAATGCAGCTGCCGAGCGTCGTCTCACTCAAATCCTTCGTCAAGCCGACCACCCACCCCGCCTTCACCCGGTTCAACGTCTTCCTGCGCGATCGCTTCAACTGCCAATATTGCGGCTCGCCCGAAGACCTCACCTTCGACCACATCATCCCGCGCAGCAAAGGCGGCCAGACCACTTGGGAGAACGTGGTCGCGGCCTGCTCGCCTTGTAATTTGCGCAAGGGCAATCTCACGCCGGTCCAGGCAAAAATGTTTCCGCGCCAGCACGCCTTCGCGCCGACCGTGCACCAGCTCCACCGCAACGGCCGGCTGTTTCCGCCAAACTATCTGCATGATAGCTGGCTGGATTATCTCTACTGGGACACGGAGCTGGATCCGTAGGGTTCAGAGGCAGCGCCTCACACCCCGATCGCATTCCTTGCCACCACGTCGCGATAGAACGCCGCACTGAGTTTGGGCACGCCCGCCTGCGTTTCGAAATCGACCCGGTACATCGGAACGGGCAAGAGCAGCCCCGCGACCGTGCACCAATTCGGGAGCGCAGTGCGCAGGCGCGACCCACATTTCCGTGCGCTTAAAAAAAGAAGCCACGGCCATGGACAGGGTCTAGCGGGGCGAGCGCCGGGGGACGGAACCCGAAGCGCCGGCATCCGTTCAGAGTCGAGGCTGGATGTCTTGCGAGCGCCGACTGTCCGCGACAGACATAGGCGGCTTCGCCACAGCAAAAGGGGAGAATGGTTATGCCTACAAGCGAGACGGATCACGTCTACAAAATCCTGGAACTGGTCGGATCGTCGGAGACCTCGATCGAGGATGCGATCAAGAACGCGATCAGCCGTGCCGCCAAGACTCTTCGCGAGATGAAATGGTTCGAGGTGGTGCAGACGCGCGGCCACATCGAGAACGGTGCCGTGCGCCACTACCAGGTCACACTACGCGTCGGCTTCACGCTGGATGGATGATACGGCAACGGGCGAAGCCGTCACGCCCCGGCGGCGTAGCGAATGAACGCCGCCTCAAGCGATTATCAGCGCCGTACCCCCCGGCCTCACGCCAGATGGCACGCCACAAAATGCCCGCCTGCGCCTTCCCTCAGCTCAGGGGCGCTCTCCGAACAGCGCGGCTGGGCGATCGGACAGCGGGTGTGGAAGTGGCAGCCTGACGGCGGCTTCATCGGACTCGGGACGTCGCCCTTGAGACGGATGCGCTCGCGCTTGAGCCTGGGATCGGGCACTGGCACCGCGGACAACAGCGCCCTGGTGTAGGGATGCTGCGGGTTACGATAGAGGTCGCTGGCCTTGGCAAGCTCGACGATGCGGCCGAGATACATCACCGCGACGCGGTCGGAGATGTGCTCGACCACCGACAAATCATGCGCGACGAAGAGATAGGTGAGGTTCAACTCGGCCTGAAGATCTTCCAGCAGGTTGATGACCTGGGCCTGAATCGACACGTCGAGCGCCGACACCGGTTCGTCGCAGACGATCAGCTTCGGCTCGACCGCGAGCGCACGCGCGATCACGATGCGCTGGCGCTGGCCGCCGGAGAATTCGTGCGGATAGCGGCGCATATGCTCGGCTTTGAGCCCGACCTTCACCAGCAGGCTCGCGACGCGATCCTCACGCTCCTTGGCCGATGAGCCAAGCTTATGGATGATCAGCGCCTCGCCGAGGATCGCGCCGATCGTCATGCGCGGGTTGAGTGAGGCGAAGGGATCCTGGAACACGAGCTGCATGTTCCGCCGCATCGCGCGCAAATTGGTGCCGCCGAGCTGGCGGACGTCCTGGCCGTCGAACACCACCTCGCCGTCGGTCGGCTCGATCAGGCGCAGCACGCAGCGTCCCGTCGTCGACTTGCCGCAGCCGGATTCGCCGACGAGGCCGAGCGTCTCGCCGCGATTGACCGAGAACGAGACGCCGTCGACCGCGTAGACGCTGCCGACCTGGCGCGACAACAGCCCGCCGTGTACGGGGAAATATTTCTTCAGGCCGCTGACGCGCAGCAGGGGTTCGCTCATGCCGCACCTTCCAACTGCGTATCGCCGAGATGACAGGCCATGCGGTGGCCGGGCGCGATCTGGCGCAGCAGCGGCTCCTTCTCGGTGCAGACGTTCATGGCGTGGCGGCAGCGCGGGGCGAAGCGGCAGCCGACCGGCGGATTGATCAGGATCGGCACCGAGCCGCCAATCGCCTCCAGGCGCGTCTTGTGCTCGCTGTCGAGATCGATGCGCGGGATCGAGCGGATGAGTCCTTGCGTATAGGGATGGCCGGGATTGCTGAAGAGGTCGTCGACAGGCGCCTCCTCCACCACCTTGCCGGCATACATCACGACGACCCGCTGCGCGGTCTCGGCGACGACGCCCATCGCATGGGTGATCAGCATCACCGCCATGCCGAAGCGTTCCTTCATATCCTGGAGCAGGTCGAGGATCTGCGCCTGGATGGTGACGTCGAGGGCCGTGGTGGGCTCGTCGGCGATGATCAGCTTCGGCTTGCAGGCGAGCGCCATCGCGATCATCACGCGCTGGCGCATGCCGCCGGAGAACTGGTGCGGATAGTTGTGCACGCGGCCTTCGGCGTTGGGAATCTGCACCAGCTTCAACATCTCGATGGTGCGCTCGAGCGCCTGCTTCCTGGTCACCGCTTCGTGGCGGCGCAGGCTCTCGGCGATCTGCTCGCCGATGGTGAGCACCGGATTGAGCGAAGTCATCGGCTCCTGGAAGATGAAGCCGATTTCCTTGGCGCGGATCTCGTCGAGCTGGCGGCTCGTCAGCGGCACCAGATCGCGGCCCTCGAAGATGATCTCGCCCGCAGCGATGCGGCCCGGCGGCATCGCGATCAGCTTCAGGATCGACATCGCGGTGACGGTCTTGCCGCAGCCGGATTCGCCGACGACACAAAGCGTCTCGCCCCTGTTGATGGAGATGTCGACGCCGTCGACGGCCTGGAGGATGCCGTCGTCGGTCGAGAAGTGGGTCTTCAGTCCCTTGATCTCGAGCAGCGGCGCCATCAGATCACCCGCCGCGCATCGAGCGCATCACGCAGGCCATCGCCGATGAAGTTGATGGCGACCACCGCGATGAAGATCGCGCCGCCCGGAAACAGAGCCCAGTGCGGCCCGATGTCGAGGAAATCCTTGGCGTCATAGAGCAGCCGACCCCAGGTCGGTGTATCCGGAGGGAAGCCGAGGCCGAGGAAGGACAGTGTCGATTCCGCGATGATGGCGGCGGCGACGTCGATGGTGCCGGCGATGATCACCGGACCGAGCGCATTGGGCAGGATGTGGCGGACCACTTGCCGCACCGGGCTCGCCCCGAGCGCGCGCGCGGCTTCGACGAATTCCTTCTCACGGATCGACAGGAACTGCGCGCGAACGAGCCGGGCGACCGGCATCCAGCGCAAGCCACCGATCACGAGCACGATCAGGATGAAAATGCCGCCCTCCGGGCCGAACGCGGCCTTTAGCCCGTCGCGGAACAGATAGATCAGCAACAACAGCAGGGGCAATTGCGGCAGTGACAAAAAGAGATCGGTGAGCCACATCAGCCCATGGCCGAGCGCACCGCGCGACATGCCGGCAAGCGAGCCGATCAGCACACCGACAAAGACCGAGACCAGCATCGCGGCGAGGCCGACCGCGAGCGAGATGCGCCCGCCATAGATCATGCGGGCGAGGATGTCCTGTCCGAGATCGTCGGTGCCGAAGGGATGGACCAGCGACGGCCCCTGCATGCCCGCCACGATATCGATGTCGTCGATCTTGACCCGCCAGACAAAGGGGCCGGCCACCACCGCCAGGATCAGAATGAGGAGCAGGAACGCACTGACCACGGCAAGCTTGTGGCGGCTATAGCGCCGCCACGTCTCGCGCCAGGGCGAGTAGACCCGCCGCTCAGCGGAGGGAGATGCGAGGGTCAAGCCAGCCATAAAGAACGTCCGCGATGAGATTGAACAGCACGACGAGGCACGCAAAGACGAAGGTGACGGCCATCACCACCGGCGTGTCGTTTGAAAGGATGGAGGAGATCAGCAGCGAGCCGATGCCGGGGATGCGGAAAATCTGCTCGGTGACGATGGCGCCGCCGAACACCGCCGGGATTTGTAACGCGATGAGCGTGACGACCGGGATCATCGCGTTGCGCATCACGTGCTTGACGATCACCCGTCGCTGGCCGATGCCCTTGGCGCGCGCGGTGGTGACGTAATCCAGCCGGATCACGTCGAGCATCGCCGAGCGCACGAAGCGCGTCATCGACGCAGCCTGGAACAGGCCGAGCACCGCTACCGGCATGATCGCCTGACGGATCATCTCCAGCACCCAGTGAATCCCCGTACCCTTGATATCGGTCGTGTAGACGAAAGGCAGCCAGTCCAGCGTGACCGAGAAGATCAGGATGAACAGGATGCCGGTGAAGAAGGTCGGCAGCGAGAAGCCGACAAAGGCGAGCGTGTTGGCGACCTGGTCGAACAGCGAATAAGGTTTCGTCGCGGCATAGACCCCGACCGGGATCGCGATCAGGAGCGCCAGAATCTGCGCCGAGCCGATTACGTAAAGCGTCGTAGGCAGTCGCTGGAGAATGAGCGTGTCGACGTTCATCCGGCTGACGAAGGAGAAACCCCAGTCGCCGTGCAGCATGGCGTTGAGCCAGTGCAGGTAACGAAGGTAGATCGGATCGTCGAGGCCGAACCTCGCCCGAAGCGCGGCTTGCACTTCGGGCGGCACGTTCGGATTGGTCGCCAGTTCCGAGAACGGATCGCCCGGCGCTAGTGCGAGCACGACGAAGAGCACGAGCGAAATTCCGAGCAGGCTCGGAATCGCGATCAGGAGGCGACGCAGGACATACTGACTCATGAGAGAAGGACCCGCTCTAGGCGCGCGTGATCATTCCTCGCGATACCAGTCGAACAAATTGTCGGTCTCGTTGGCCCAGCCGGAAATGACCGGGCGCAGATTGGTGGCGGCCGCCTCGACCTTCAGGCGGTGCTGCACCGGGATGAACACGGTGTCCTGGTACATGAGGTCATTGGCCTTGATGTAGAGCGCCGCGCGCTTGACCGGATCCATCTCGCCGTCGGCGGCCTGGATGGTCGCGTCGTAGTCCTTGTTGACCCAGCGCGGGAAGTTGGTGCCCTGCCACTTGTTCTCCTTGGTGGCGACAAGGTTCGAAAGGTAGCGACGCATGTGTTGCGACGGATCGGGCTGGCTCAGCGGGATCTGGAACATCTCCATGTCGGCGTAGAACTTGGAGTAGGTATCGGGATTGCCGACGTCGGAGGAGAAGAACACGGAGGCGACGACCGATTTCAGCTCGACTTCGATGCCCGCCTTCTGGCAGGCCTGCTTGACGATCGCCTGGGTCTTCTGGCGCGGGCCGTTGATCGAGGTCTGGTAGACGAGCTTCAGCTTCTTGCCGTCCTTCTCGCGGATGCCGTCGGCGCCCGGCTTCCAGCCGGCATCGTCGAGGATCTTCGAGGCCTTCTCCACGCTGAACTCCCATGAGGTGTTCTTGGAGACGAATTTTTCCGGCCCGTTGAGGAAGTTGGCGGAGGTGCGGCCGGCGCGGCCGTAGATCGCCTTCTTGACCGACTCGCGATCGATCAGCAACGAGAGCGCCTTGCGCACCGCCGGATCGGAAAACAGCGGGTGCTTGGTCTTCATCGAAGAGCGTTCGCCATCGACCTCGGTGTTGGGATCGGTGAAGTTCAGTGCGATGAATTCAGTGTCGCCGCCGACTGCGTAGACGGTCTTTCCCTTGCCGCCCTTCTCCAGGCGCAGCAGCACGTCGTCCTCGACCTGAATGTTCCAGCCGAAATCATACTCGCCGGTCTGGATCACCGCGCGCGCGGCAGAGACGGCATCGCCGCCGCCCTTCATCTCGATCGAATCGAAATAGGGGCGGTTCGCCATGTGATAATCGGGATTGATCACGCCGCGGACAACATCGCCCGGCTTGAACTCGACGAACTTGTAGGGGCCGGTGCCGACCGGCGAGAGGTTGCTCGGCGCCTCCCGCGATTTGGACCCCATATAGTCCTTGAACAGATGTTTCGGGATGAGGGTATTGGGAGCCCCGACAAAGGCGTCGGCCCAGAACGGCGTCGGCTTGTTGAAGACGATGCGGACCGTGAGGTCGTCCACCTTCTCGACCGTGATGTCGCGGAGCGTCCCGATCGTCAGCGCGGAGGTCGCCGGATCCTTGCCATATTCCCAGTTGAACACGACGTCGTCGGCTGTGAACGGCGTGCCGTCATGCCATTTGACGCCGGGTTTGAGCTTCCAGGTCACCGACTTGCCGTCGGCGGCGAGGCCGCCGTTCTGGATCGAGGGAATTTCGGCGGCCAGAACCAGCTTCATGTTGCCGTCGGGATCCCAACAGGCGAGCGGCTCGTAGAACAGGCGCGCGCCGTCCTGGTCCTTGGTGCCGGTGGCAAAATGCGGATTGAGCAGGGTCGGCCCCTGCCACCACAGCAGCTTGAGCGCACCACCGCCGCCGCGCTTGGTCGGCTTGTAGGTCGAGACGCCCTCAGCCATCGCGACACCGCCAAGCGCGAGAATCTGGTTGGCCAGAGGCGCGGTGAGACCCACGGCAGCCAGGCGCTGAATGAAGCCGCGGCGATCCATCCGCCCGTCCTTCACGTCACCGATCATCGAACGTAGTTCTTTATCCAGCATGGTTGTCCCCCGTCTGGTTCCCGTATGGATGCAGGCGGTCGCGCGAGGCGACCACCGGGCTTGGCTGGCGGTAGATGGCACACCGAATGGGGTGCGCGTCAACAGCGAGCGTGTGTATGCAAACGGTCTTCTGACTGTCTGTTGGGCAAAACCATATTCCGCAGCCCATCCGTTCGGCAATCCAGCATCAAAACAAGCTGGATTCCGCGCTGCACTGCAGAAAATTTGTTCGCCGGATCAGACGAAGTATCGAGGCGAAATTCTACGCCACGGACATGTCGAGCGGTGGCGCGATGTGGTCCGGCAGCGGACAGACGTAAGGCGTCTTGGCCGTCCGCTTCTCGAGGTCAGCCTTGGCGGCCTTGATCAGCTCCGGCTCCGTCAACGCCTTGATGCCGATGCCGGCCATCGCCTTGGCGGCCTGCACCATGGCCTTGTGCGCATGCGCGCTCTTGCCCTGCGCAACCACCTGCCAGGTATGGAAAGGCGTGCCGATTGCAACCGTGGGTGAATGGACCTGCACGGTCGGCACCACCCAGCTCACATCACCCACATCGGTCGAGCCGACCTGCGGGTTACGCTTGGCATCGAGCGGCACCAGGAAGTCGGCCAGCGGCCGATCGGTCGGCTCCATGCCGATCGCATAATAGACCGCGGCGATGTCCTTGTCGCTCAGCGTCGCGCGGATTTGGGTCGCGAAGGTCTTGTCGGCGTCGTCGAAATGCGGCGGGCCGAGCTCTTCCATGACCCGGTGCAGCGCCTGCTCCAAGGGAGCATTGGGCAGGATGTTGGAGACCGCGGAAATGACCTTCATCTCCATCTTGGTCTCTGTCATCAGGGCTGCGCCCTGCGCGATCTTGTTCACGCGCCCGACCAGCTCGTTCATGCCGGACAGGTCGCGGGCGCGGATCGAATAGCGCACACGCGCGTGGGCCTGCACCACGTTCGGCGCGATCCCGCCGGTATCGAGCACCGCGTAGTGGACGCGAGCATCGCTCGGCATGTGCTCGCGCATATAGTTCACGCCGACATTCATCAGCTCCACCGCGTCGAGCGCGGAGCGGCCGAGATGCGGCGAGGCTGCCGCATGCGAGGTACGGCCGGTGAAGATGAAATCGGCGCGCGTGTTAGCGAGGGACGGCGTCACCGCCACCTCCCATAAGCTGCTCGGGTGCCAGGTGATGGCGACATCAGCGTCCTCGAACGCGCCGGAGCGGACCATGAATGCTTTTGCTGCGCCGCCTTCTTCCGCCGGGCAGCCGTAATAACGCACGCGGCCTGGCAACTTGTTCTCGGCGAGCCAGTCCTTCACCGCGGTCGCGGCCAGCAGCGCCGCCGAGCCGAGCAGATTATGACCGCAGCCATGGCCATGGCCACCGGTCTCAATTGGCCGATGTTCCGCGACGCCCGCCTCCTGGCTCAGGCCCGGCAGCGCGTCATATTCCCCCATGAAGGCAATGACCGGTCCGCCCTCACCCCACTCGCCCAACACCGCGGTCGGAATGTCCGCGACGTTCTCGGTGATGCGAAAGCCCTGATGACGCAACTCGGCGAGATGCTCTGCGGCTGACCGCGCCTCGGTGTAGCACACCTCGGGCATGCCCCAGACTTTGTCGCTGAGGTCGATGAAACGCGCCTTGATCGTGTCGATGCCACGCCAGATGTCGCTGCGGTTGTCCATGCTTCGGTCCGTGATCCCTGCGTCAAACGAAGCGGCAATGGTTAGCAGCTTCATTGTACCGCGCCTAGCACCTCGCCGAACAGCAGCCATGCGGCCAATGCCGGAGGCCGCCCTGCCGACCGAGCATGAACCGTTCCATTGCCGTTCAAAGATTTCACACGGCGTTCTCCGGAATTGTTGGGGAACGAGGCTTTCAAGACGGCCTCCTCCAGCCTAAATTATGCGTGCTTCGCGCGCCGTTCCGCTAGCCACGGCGGAGCAATGCTCTCAGCCAGGAGAACTCGATGCCCGCCCTGACCGAATGGAGAGTACCGCTGGCCAATCAGCCGCGTGCGAGCGATTATGGTTTCGATCTCGACCGCGCGCTCGCGTCCGTGGTCGGCCTGCATGCCATCATCCCGCCGGACGCCTTCAGCGCCGAGACACTGGGCACCGAACGCGCCGGCAACGGCGTCGTGATCGACGACGGGCTGGTGCTCACCATCGGTTATCTGATCACCGAAGCAGAGTCCGTGTGGCTGCATGTCGGAGACGGGCGCGTGGTGGAGGGACATGTGCTCGGCTTCGATGCTGTCACTGGCTTTGGCCTGGTGCAGGCGCTCGGCCAACTCGACGTCGAACCCTTGCCGCTGGGTATCTCGGCCGAGACCCGGCTCGGCGACCGCGTCGTGGTCGGCGGCGCCGGTGGACGCACGCGTTCGGTTGCGAGCCAGATCGTGGCCAAGCAGGAGTTCGCCGGCTATTGGGAATATCTGCTGGACGAGGCCATCTTCACCCTTCCCGCACACCCGAACTGGGGCGGCACGGCGCTTCTCAACGAGCGCGGCGAGCTGATCGGCATCGGCTCGCTCCAGCTCGAACGCGAGCGCGACGGCAAAGCCGAGCACGTCAACATGATCGTGCCGATCGACCTGTTGAAACCGATCGTGGACGATTTGCGCAAGTTCGGCCGCGTCAACAAGCCGCCACGGCCATGGCTCGGGCTCTATTCGACAGAGATCGACAACCGCGTGGTGGTGATCGGGATCTCCGCCAACGGCCCGGCCGCCCGTGCCGAGCTCAAGACCGGCGACGTCATCCTTGCCGTGGACGGCGAGAAGGTCACGAGCCAGACCGGCTTCTACAACAAGATGTGGGGGCTGGGCGCAGCCGGCGTCGACGTGCCGCTGACTGTCCATCATGAAGGCGTCACCTTCGACGTTACGGTGACCTCGACCGATCGCTTCAAGCTCTTGAAGGCGCCGAAGCTGCACTGACAAACCGAACTCAAGCAAGGAAGCGACGATGACCGAGGCCGTCGTTGACGACATCGTGGCCGTGTTGCCGCCGCTGCTCAACGCGCTGGAAGCACTCGGCTTCTTCCAGCGACATTTGCACCCGCCGGCCTTTGCCACCGTGATGAATGCGATCGGCGCGCCGGATGAGGCGCTGCAATCAGCCCGCGCGGCGATCAACGCCTGGCCGGAACAGTTCACAGGACTGTGCGAGCGGCTCGATCGTGCCTGCGACGAGACGCTCGCCGCCTTTGCCGGAATACGCGAGGTCGAGCGCGGCAATGGCGATTTCGTCGCGGTCTTCCGCGCGCTACGCCATGTGCCGCGCGCGCAGGAGGCACTTTATCCGCTGACGGCGCAGTTTCCGCCGGTGAGCGGCTTCTTCCTCAACGCCGCCAATCGCGAGAATGTGGACCTGTTGTCGCGGCTGGAAGCCGGCGCGGGCGAGCACACCGGCATCATCCACGACCACAACGAGCCCGGCAGCCGCGGCGGCTTTTCGGTCTACGTGCCCGAATATTACACGCCCGACCGCGCCATGCCGCTGGTGATGGCGCTGCACGGCGGCAGCGGCAACGGCCGCGGCTTTCTATGGAGCTGGCTGCGCGACGCCCGCAGTCTTGGTGCGATCCTGGTGGCGCCGACCGCGACGGGCCCGACCTGGGCGCTGATGGGTGACGACTCCGACACGCCCAACCTCATGCGCATTCTCGAAACCGTGCGCAACCGCTGGACCATCGACGCCTCGCGCATGCTGCTCACCGGCATGAGCGACGGCGGCACCTTCTGCTACGTCACCGGGCTAGAGGCCGCCTCGCCCTTCACACATCTCGCGCCGGTGTCGGCGACCTTTCATCCGCTGATGGCGGAGATGGCCGACGCCAAGCGCCTGCAGCGTCTGCCGATCTTCATCACCCACGGCAAGCTCGACTGGATGTTTCCGGTGCAGACCGCGCGGCAGATCCAGGCCACGCTCTCCGCCGCCGGCGCCGTCATCACCTATCGCGAGATCGACGACCTCAGCCACACCTATCCGCGCGAGATCAACGCGGAGCTGCTGGGGTGGCTGAACGGCTGATGAACAAGCCGACCTTATCCGCGCCGCACTGCCGCGGAACCATTGCTCCGGGCCGACGTTATCGCCCGTCACCGGAGGTTCGCCATGCAGACTTTTTTCGGAATGATCTTGGGCGCGCTGCTGCTCGGCTGCGGCGTGTACGTCTATGACTCCATGCAGACGTCGTCGGTCGCCAATGGCGAGGTCGCGACGACCAATCGCACCATCGTGAACTGGGATATCGCCAAGGCCGACTGGGACGCGCTGCGCGATCGCGCGCACAAGGACTGGGTCCGCATCTCCTCGAAGTAACAACACCGTATCGAGAATGAGGCGCCGTCGCGGGTCCGCAGCGGCGCCTTTCTGTTGCGCAGTGAAGATCGCTCGCGTCAGTTCATCTTGGCCTTGCGGGCGTCGGCGATGATCCGCTCGAAGTCGTTGATGCTGAGCACGCCAGGCACGCGGTACTTGCCGACGATAAAGGACGGCGTGCCGCGGAAGCCGAAGGCCTCAGCCTGTTCGTTATTGCGCTTGAGCACGGCATCGATGTCCTTGCCATGGTCGGTGAGATCGCGCTTCAGGCGGTTCATGTCGACGCCGGCGGCCGCGAGCAGCTCGTCAATGCGCGACTCGGTCAGGCGCGAGCTGACACCCATCATGGCGTCGTGGGCCGGATGGTATTTGTCCTGGTATTTTGCCGCGAGAGCGATCCGGGCGGCCGTGACCGAAACGGGCCCGAGAATCGGCCAGTCCTTCATCACCAGCCTGACCTTGCCGTCGTCCTGGACGACCTGACGCAGCTCCGGCTCGAGCTTGCGGCAATAGGGGCAATTGTAGTCCGACCATTCGATAATGCTGATGTTGCCGTCGGGATTACCGGCGACGGGAACGTCGGGGTCGCGCAGCACCTTGGATTCGGTCAGCACCTCGTCATTGTCGGTGGCCGCCAACGCCGAGGCGATCGCGCCTGTCGCGAGCGCGCCGGCTCCGATCAGCGTCAATGCCGCGCGCCGCGTCGGCAAAAGGCTCTTATTCCTGATTCCGGCCATATCTCGCCCCGTTTCGGTCCCATCGCCGCAAATACGGCTCGGGGCCGGGAATTGTTACGCGTCATATAATGCGTTGCGGGCGCGATGTCATCGCCGCGCTATGCGGGGATCGCGGCCGGAGCTTGCGAAGCCGTAACGCGGGGCAGCATCGCCATCAGCGTTCCGGTCATCGTGGCGATCAACTTGCTCTTGCCGTCCTGCTCGGCAAACGCCTTGGCCTCGCAAAAGGTCAGCGTGCGGCCGGGCTTGACCACCTCTGCCTTGAAGACGAAACGCTCGCCCCGGGCCGGTGCGAGCAGCGTCGTCTTAAACTCGACGGTGAGGATGTCCGCCTCGCGCGGCATCAGGGTGAAGGCGGCGACGCCGCAGGCATTATCGAGCCCAGCTGTAATAATGCCGGCGTGGATAAAACCGTTCTGCTGCGTGAGGGCCGGCGAGTGCAGCATGGCCAGCTCAACCTCGCCCGGTGCCAGGCGGACGATCACGATGCCGAGCGTGTGCATCGCCGGCTGGCCGTCGAACGTGGCGACGGCAGCCGCGCGATAACCCGGGTTCTTCGGCTCGTATGCGGCCATGGCTCAGGCCTCCGCCGGCTCGGCGAGATGCCTCATGGCGGTCTCGCGGATGGCATCCGTGAACGGCACCGATTTGCGCTGGCTACGGTCCATGCGCGCGACCGTGATCTCGCAGAATGCGTCGGTCTCGGCATTGGTCATGTCGTGCCGGAAGCGGATCGATTTGTCCCGGATCTCGAGCAGATGACTGCGGATCCCGACGATGTCGCCGGCGAGCCGCTCGCGCTTGTAGGTGACGTTCTGCTGCACGGCGGCCATGCCGCGGCCGGAGCCGCGCAGATAGCTCGGCGTCAGCCCGAGACGGGCGAACAGATTCCAGTTGGCCTCGTCGAATTTGCCGACATACCACATGATGTTCATGTGGCCGACGTGATCGCACTGCCACGGATAGACCGTGCCGCGATAGGTCGCCTCCTGCTCCATCGCAATTTCTCCCTGCCCTTTTCCGGCCTTTGATTGCTGATACGGTAGCGTATCAGCCTCCTCCCGCGCTAGCAATACGGCACCGTATCAAGCACCGGTGAGGCTTCCTTCATGAGCGACGGCAAGGGCGATGTCTGGGTCGAGGCGGGGTTCACCGAGCTCGCCCGATCGGGGGTCGAGGGGGTGCGGGTCGAGGTGCTCGCCAAGAACCTGGGCGTCACCAAGGGCGGCTTCTACCGCCGCTTCGCCGACCGTGCCGCACTGCTCGGTGCCATGCTGGAACGCTGGCGCGAGGGGCGCTCAATGGCGATCGCGCAGCAGACCAGCCTCGATGGCGAAGAGCCCCGTGAGCGGCTGAGGGCTGTGATCCAGCTCTATTCCGAGCGGCTCAATCCGGACGGGATGGCCATCGAGCTTGCGATCCGGCAATGGGCCCGTTCGGACGAGGGCGCCGCGGCAGCGGTGGCAAGCGTGGACGCAGCGCGGCTGAAGCACGTCGCCGAGCTCTACCGCGCGACTGGCCTGGAAGCCGAGGCGGCTGAAGCGCAGGCCTTCCTGTTCTACTGCTTCATCTTCGGCCAGAGCCTGCTGTTCGTCGAGCGCGGCCCGCGCAAGCGATCGCAGCTCGTGGCGAAATCGGCCGAGAAACTACTGGATTAACGCAAGAGGCCGGAGCTTGGCCCCGGCCTCTGCATCGACGCGAAGCGTCAGGCGGCGCCCTTCAGCTTCTTGTTGCATTCGCTGTAATAGCCGCCGCCCTTCTCGATCCACTTCATGCCGCCATTGCCGTTGGTGGCCTTGTTGGCGTTGTACTGGTCGACGCAGGTGTGCAGGCGACCTTTGCCGGGGGTCTCCTTGGCGTATTTCGGATCGACCGCGTTCGGATAGATCGCGGGGCCGGCCGGCAGGGTCGGTGCCGGAGCGGCAGCGGGGGCGGCTTCCTTCTTCGCCTGCTTCGGCTCGGCGGGAGCGGCGGGCGCAGCAGGAGCGGCCGCGCTGGGCGCAGCCGCGGGTGTTGCGTCCGCACCGCACTGGGCCTTGCGGAAGTCATTCCACTTCGTGGTGCCGAGCGAGCCGTCCTTCTTGGCTGCCTGATATTTCGCGCTGCACTCCTGCGAGGTCAGCGCCTGCGCCGGCGCACTCGCCACCAAAGCGGCAAAGCCCGACAGCGCAACTGCACACAGCAACTTTGATTGAATGGTCATCCTTGATCTCCTCCTTGATCTTCCCCCGAGGGAAGTTGACCGAGGATTGCTATCCTAGCGTGCTGCCGGCTCGCGACAAGGAAGCGATGGCTCCTGCCGCTAAAATATAGTGGTCCCGCCCGTTCGAATTATTCATGTCGCGTTCAGCAAGGCGAGCCGACTTTCGCGCCCTTCGCAATTCCCGCAAGAAGAGTGCAGCACCATGACCTTCACATCTCGCCTCGCTGTCGTCGCCCTCGCCTCCCTGCTCGCCACCGGCACCGCCTTCGCGCAGACTGCCGCGCCGGCGGCCAAAGCCGACACCAAGACCACTGCCGCGCCCGCCGATAAAAAGGCGCCGAAGGAGCACTCGGCCGAGTCACTCGAATGCTCGAAGCAGGCGGATGCCAAGGCATTGAAGGGCAAGGAGCGCAAGAAATTCCGCCGCGAATGCATGAAGGAAGCCAAGGCCGGCACGACCGCCGCCCCCGCTGACAAGAAGTAAACCCATCACGGTCTTTGCCGGCTCTCGGCGAGAGGCGCGCGCATTGCGGCATGACGTGGCCGCAATTGTGCGCCTCTTGCTGATTTGCGATAAGGCGGTGTGAAGCAAATCACCGCCTCCCTGCCGTTCGAGTTGCCAAGCCGTGCCAAGATCTTGAGCACAGTGGAAACGCTCGTCATCGGCACCGCGGGAGGCCTCGCGTTTCTGCTCGCGGGCCTTCCCGGCGGATTGATCTCGGGCTCGATGATCGCGGTCGGGATCGCTGCGATCGCCGGACGCCAATTGACGCTGCCGCCGATCCTGACCCAGACCGTGCTGGTGCTGCTCGGCATTTCGTTAGGGTCCGTCGTCTCGCGCCATCTGCTTCAACAGGTCGGCGCCTATCCGCTCACCATCGGGCTGCTTGCGCTCGCGACTTTCTGCTCGACCTTCGGCTCGAGCTATTATCTTCAGCGCGTCCACGGCTGGGACCGCACCTCGGCCTTCCTCGCCGGCAGTCCCGGCGCGCTGTCGCAGATCACGATTTTGGCGGTCGAGCGCGGCGCCGACCTGCCGGGCATCGCGGTGGTGCAGACCATGCGCGTGATCATCCTCACCGCGGCGCTGCCGATGGTGCTGGCGTTCTCCGGCGTCGCGGCCTCCGTCGCACCGTCGCTGACGACGACGATCGCCTCGCCGCTCGACCTCGTCGAGTTGGTCGCGGCCTCGCTGGCCGCGGCGCTCCTCCTGCGGCTGATCAAGTTTCCGGCGAGCTGGATGTTCGGTGCGATGATCGGCTCGAGCGTGCTGCATGGCGCAGGCTGGGTCGAGGGCGGCCTGCCGGACTGGGTGCGCGGCGTGGCGCTGGTCGGCATCGGCGCCTTGATCGGCAGCCGCTTCGCGCGGATGCGGATCAAGACGCTCGCCGGTCACATCAATGCTGCGCTGGGCTCGTTTACTGTCGCCATCGCCGTCTCCGCGATCTTCGTCGGCATCGTGGCGCTCACCACACAGGTGAAGTTCTCCGACGTCGTGGTCGCCTACGCACCAGGCGCGATGGACGCCATGCTGGCGCTGGCCCTGACGCTGCACATCGACCCGATCTTCGTCGGCGCACATCACCTCTCGCGTTTCGTCTTCGTGACGATCGCGACGCCTGGCATTGTGCACCTGTTCGGCCGCACGCAGGACGACGTGGATGATTGAGCCTTAGCGCTTCGCCGCCGCCACAAATCCCCACGCGGCGATCGCGGCCATCAAGAGCGAGATCAGCAAATTGTAGCCCGCAAGCGAGAGGCCGAGGAAGCGCCACTGCACCTCGTCGCAGCGGACCACCTTCACGCTGTCGAGCCGCGACAGCAGGTCGGTGGCGCTGCCGAGATTGCCGACGGGACCGGAGCAGTCCGTCGGTCCCTTCCAAAAGCCCCATTCGACGCCGGCGTGATAGCTGCCGAGCCCGGCATTGGCGAGACTCGCCAGCGCAAGGATCGCAAGGCCCGCGAGCAGCAGCGGCCGCGGCGCACCGCCCCGCGCCGCGAGAGCGATGAGCAGGCCGAGCGGGATCGCGAGGTAATAGGCGTAGCGCTGCTCCAGGCAGAGCGGACAGGGCACGATCCCGAGCACCAGTTGGAAGAACCAGGCGCCCGCGATGGTCGCGGCTGCAATCAGCGTCACCGCGAGCGAAGCGGTCAGCGCTGGGTTCGTGGCCGCCGGTTTGAACGCAGGTATTGCGGCACTGTGGCTCGTCACGGCAGCCTCTTTCGGATGGACCCAGACCTAAGCCTCTAGCTCCGCCCCATGCGGCTGTCGAGAACGCTGGGATCACTTTGGCGCGGGTTGACCCCGTCCGGTCCATGGCTATAGTCCGCCGGCTTCGCGACGCCCTGTTTGGGGCTGACCGAGGGCCCCTGTGGCGGAACTGGTAGACGCGCTCGACTCAAAATCGAGTTCCGCAAGGAGTGCTGGTTCGATTCCGGCCAGGGGCACCAGCCTTCGCTGCTTCGCAGCTACGGCTTGGCAAGCCAGGCTAAATCCTATCCATGCGAAGCAGCGAGGGCTGTCCCGCCGAAGCCTTGGCGGAGGCGGACTGGGTCAACAGTCCGATATTCCCTCCCTAGCAACCGTCACCTCCCTCCTGTATAAACCGGCAGCTTCTTCCGCAATTCGAAGGAGCGCATATGAACGTCCTGCACGCGTGGCTTTCCGAACAGCACCACGGCCTGCGGACCTTCCGTATCTTTCAGCAAAAGCTCGAGACGCTCGGCCGGGACGATCCCTCCCAGCGCGGCCTGTGCCGCCTGTTGAACGGTCTCGTCGGCAATTATGTCGAGGCCTTCGACGAGGCCCCGCTGCCGGTCGAAATCGCCGATGGCGCGTATCACCGCCTCCTCACACTGGTTGAGGGCATCGACCTTCAGGGCAATGCCGACCGCCGGCTCGCGGACATCAACCGCGTGGCGGCCTGCGAGCTGCAGCGGTGACTGACAGGACGAGTGCGTGCACACTTCAATTTTCAAATAACCGCAAGACGCGTCTGTACAGCCTCGCGACGCATGGCGCCCGAGTCTTGCGCTTCTCTTGACGCCCCCTCCTTGGAAAGGGCGCAGGGAAGGACGGGTGCCGGCTGGCACCCACGGTCCGCTGTGCGCAAATTGCGAAGACAAATGCACAGCGGCATACAGGGCAGCCTGGACATCCCGGCCTCCCCTGCGCAGTGGTTTGACGGCTTATGACGTGCTCTCCCCGGGGAGCGTTGCACTATTGCCCCCGTCACCTTGCGGATGGCTGACGCGCGGACCCGGTCGGGCCGCCACATCACCGCAAGACTTGGCGCACAGACCCCGGGCGCCAGGACGACACGCTTTTGCCGTACGCGGACCGCACCGGTCGTTCGCGCGCCGCTCAACCGCTCACGGGAAACCCGCCCTGCGATTGCTTGCGCGCCGATGCCTCCACGTCCACCGCCACCCCGCCCGCGTATCGTGACGATCGCGAAACGCCCCTTATCCTTGGGCCGGGATGAGCGGCAAGATACGATATTTCCGAATTTCGGTCAATCGGAATCTTTTCTGAGAGGATTCTTGGTATTGGCTGCACGACCGGCGGTGTTTCGCCACACGAGCAAAGAAGGATTGCAAGACATTCTGAATATTCGCCGCTTCCGCTCGGGCACCACGGCGAGCAGCTATATCGCAACCATATTGAGTACACCGTCATCGGAATCCTACTTGCGCGCGGCAACTAGAAGGCGCATTTTTTCATTGCATTTACAAAGGAATAGCACGCCCAATATGGACGCCCATACGGCCAAACAACTATCGGAGATGACGGACGACGGCGCCTTCGAGCGCCTCGCCACCGCGGTATTGCGCGAGGCGGACCCGCGCTATACGGCTCTCGCCCATCTCGGCGTAAATGCGGACGGCAAGACCATCAAGGCTGCCGTTGACGGGATTGCCTTTGTTCAAGGCGCTACGCCTCGGCACCTTGTCGCCGCACAACACACGACGACGGTAGCAGCGGGTCTTGCAGGAAAGTGGCTTCACGACCCAGGCAAGGTCAAGACCAAGAAGGCGAAGCCGACCGCCCCCGCCGGGGATCTCATAAAGACCGGCGAAATCGTCCGAAAGGAACGTGAGCGCGATCCTAGCGTCATTGCGACACTGGTACTGACCACGAATCAAGAACCTTCTGAAGAGGTGGTGCGAGATGTCGATGCGGCTGCGCGCCAACTCGGAATGGAAGCCGATATCTGGTCGCGCTCGCGCTTGGCCCACTTTCTCGATAGCCCGCGCGGCCAATGGATTCGCCAATCATACCTCGGTATCCCACAAACACGCCCCTCCAAGGAACTGCTCGCCAAACTATCGAGAGACAGCCTCGCGATCTTTCAGCCCCCGGGTGACAAGCCCGAGGCGTGGATCGAGCGTTCCATCGATCGGACCCTCGCCGCGGCGCGCCGCGAGATCGTTCTGTTAATCGCCGATGCCGGTCTCGGTAAATCAGTGGCAGGCTACAAGCTCCTGCAACGACACGTCGATCGGGGAGGGTTCGGTCTCGTCCTACCGCATGAGTCGGTCGACGGAAGTCTTTCGGTGGTCCAGGCGATCGATCAAGCGTTGCGCCAACTTCATCCGCATCTTGCGCCAGACGCGGGAGCAGAGGCTCTGGCCTTATGTGAACCGGCGCTCCCATTCCTGATACTGGTGGAAGACATCAACCGGTCCGGCAAGTCATCCGAGTTGCTGGCGCGCATTGCAAGCTGGCGGCGGAGCGACAAGAAAGGGGCATCCCCCGCGCGCTGTCGCGCTATTTGCCCGGCCTGGCCTCAGGCACTGTTTCCACTCAAAGACCAGCAGCGAAAGGAATATGATGAACTGATCATCTTGTGCCCGCCGATGACACCAGACGAGAGCCGTGCCGCTGTGCGCCAACGCGCCTCGCTACAAGGTCGCACGGTGAGTGCCATGGATGCCGATGCTGTTGCAGTCGCGCTAGGACATGATCCGCTGTTGATTGCGTTGCATGAATTCGGGCAAACGCCGGATGCGCACAGTGTCATTGCGCGCTTCATCGAGTCGTCCATAGAACGAACCGTCGGGCGCGCCGAATTTACGGTCGCAGACTATCAAGATGCTTTGCGGTCGCTTGCGCAGGAGATGCTCGATCGCCGCACCCTAACCCCCAGTTGGGGTGACATTCTGTCGTGGTTCGGCGCATCCAATGCGATCACATCGATTCTGCGCCACCTAACCGCGCAGGGCGAAATCATTAGGCTCCCTGTTGGCACGGGCAACAATCGAATTGCCTTTCGCCACGACCGCGTGCGTGATGTGCTTTTGGCATCGGCTCTTGCAGCCCGTATCAAGGACAGTCAGCCCGACGATGAACTCTTGCGTGATCCCTTCTTCGCCGAGATTCTCGGTAGCATACCGGTTGATAGCGAATCATCAGATGCCCTGATCACCATGCTTGAGCGGACGAACCCGTTGGCATTGTTCTATGCCTTAGCAAACGTATCTCAACCGGAAAACCCGGTACACGCTAAACTCGTAGCAGCAACTTCCCGCTTCTTGACGAGTGCGGAAGGGAGGAGCCAAGCGAAGCAACGTCTTCGATGGTACGCCGAGTATATCTTATCGCAGTTCGACTCACCCAGCACTAATGGCATCATCGCTCTATTTCAAGAGCAAGGTTGGTATAGTTGGGGAGCACGCTTTCGAAACGGCGACGTGAATGCCGGGCTTGAGCTTTGCGCACGATTAGACCTTGGGTCGACTGATCCATGGCGCGACCGTCTCATGGAACACGTAAAGCTTCGATTCGGCAAAAAGCTAACGGCTGCTATCGTGGACCTGTTGCGCAAGGAAAATCTGTCTGAGGTGGCACGGCTTGCAGCGATACGCATCTCGTCCAGTATTGCCGATCCCATACTAGCTGAGGCCATTGAAACAAGCTGGGCCAACGACGCGGACCGGTTGAATCATCTTGATGATTACTTGATAGCCGCAGCCTACTGCTGTGAGGCCGATCCTGCTCGTTTCCTTGGACCGATATGCGATGCCTGGGCCTCACTACCGTCCGATCCGAAAGAAAAGGGCCTACCATCCGAACGTGATGATCTCGCAGCCAACGGCGTGCGGTTTGCCTTTCGATCGCAACCACCCTTGTTCGCGATCGAGTATCTGATCAAGCGTGCGGCGAACGACGACCTGCGATGGCCGATCACCTACCTTCTGCATGAGGTCGACAATCCAGATGCCATCGAGTTCACAGCCCGGGAGCTTGCGGCGATCCAGACTCGGGTAGAACAATCGGACAGCTTTTCGCCCTTCGTCAGCTCGGCCCCTGATCGATGGTCACGGTACGAGAACCGTGACGCAAACCCAATGTCGCCGCGGTCGAAGGATCGACTTCTTTCGCTTTGGAATAATCCGTCAAATGAAGAGCATTTGCGACAGCAAGCATTCCGGCTCTGGGCAGCAGCGCGGACGGATGGTGATCTTGAAGCCCTGAAGTTGATTGGCCCCACCGAGCTTCTCTTCGATCGGGCACTCTTTGCACGACTTGAACGCGGTGACCACACAGCAATTCCTGCACTCGAAGACAAGCTTCGCGGCAAGAACGACGCCTATTGGTGGCAAGCTGGCCGCTACCTATGGTCGGATCGACTTACTGTCGCGCTGGACGAGTCGCTTGGGCGGCGCGCCGATCTTGTTGAGCGCAATTGGGAGCAGAAGGGTGTCGATGCCGATTGGATTACCGCAGAAATGATGAACCGGCTTCCCTCCCAGATTGCCGAAGGACTTCTTCTGAAGCATTGGGATCACTTGCGCTTCAGCCACAACTTCCTTCACGCTGCGCTCTATACGGCAACTCCTACACTCGTTTCTCGCGTCGCTGATGCCATGGACGCATGCCCGGACCAGAAGAAGGCCATGGAACATATCGACTATCACTACGGCATCGGACGCCAAGGCCGGGAAGGCGTTACGCGGATCGCTCAAGTGGAGTCACTCCTCCCGTATCTGCACTTGTTGTCGGAGTTGGCCGTGATGCACTTTTGGGACGTTTGCAGCGCACAAGGCTGGCTGGATTTTCGGCGAACCCATCTCGATCCATTGTTCAAGAATTCGCGCTACTCAAGGCTCTTCGGTGAAGAACGTGCCTTCAAAGCTCTCGACGACATGATCGAGAAAGACCGCGTTTATGCACTGGATGTTTGGATAGACCGCAATCTTAAGGGGGGCACCAGTCTTGAAGTGCTTATGCAACTACTTGGAAAATGGTTGCTGGCAAACCAAAATATGGCCTCGCTCGTGCTTGTTGCCAACGGAATTGCTCAGTTCGGACATCGAAGACATATAAGCCTGCTCGATGCCACTGGCATCGAGCAGAAAGACCAAGCCGCCGCTTTGATTGAAGACGCAGAGTTTGCCGTGAAACGCCGTACTCTACAGTGAACGGGCTGACAGTATAGTTCAACAGAACTGCCTAGCTCGGCGCTTCCTCTTTCGTTGACGGCAATGAAGTCCAAGGAGGCTTACGCGACAAGAAGCTCGCGCCTCCAATAACTATCTTCCGCTTGAACGACTGCCCTTCAGGTGCGTGTCTCGCCCGCGAGATCGAGAATGGCGTCGATAAATTCGCGCAATGCGGCTTCCTGGGCTGCCTTGCCGAGATCATTAAGCACCAACCGAATCTCGTGGCGGTCCTGATGGATCGAACCAACGACCGAGTTGTTGAATCCTACAACAGCCTCTTGAAGACCGACCTGCATACGTGGCTTTCGCAACAGCACCACGGCCTGCGCACCTTCCGGACATTCCAGCAGAAGCTCGAGACGCTCGGCCGGGACGATCCCGCTCAGCGCGGCCTGTGCCGCCTGTTGAGCGGCCTCGTCGGCAGCTATGTCGAGGCCTTTGACGAGGCCCCGCTGCCGGTCGAAATCGCCGACGGCGCCTATCAGCGCCTGCTGACGCTGGTTGCGAGCAACGATCCAAACGCCGACGCAAATCGCCGGCTCGCCGACATCAACCGCGTTGCGGAGAGTGAGCTCTGGCGGTGAAAGGCGGACGGCCGTCGCAATCGCGCCGGCCTGATCACGACGGACGCGTGTAGGTCGTATTCATCGTGTAGTCCTTGCTTGGACCCGACACGACATGACGGACAACGAACGTTCCGTCCGGCAGGAACATGTAGGCCGACTGATAGTTGTCGCGCTTGCAAAGATGGCGCGCACGTCCGCTCAGCTCTCCTCGGCAAGATGCGGACAGCGAAATCTCGTGAAACAGCCGCGGTGGATCTTCCCTGAAGAAGACGCTGAATCCCCCGTCGCTGCTGCGAAAGACGTATTCGCGTTCGGCCTGCACAATGGTGCCGTTCGCAAGCTTCAGATACCCCTGCTCGCGATAGGCCAACCACCCGCTGTCCAGTGGCGTGAAGACCGCGATGCTCTGCATCGTGGCCTGGCCTTCGATGACCCGGTCGAGGGACCACGAGCCGATCAGCTTTTTCGTGACGTTCGAGGCGCCGCCCCAGCCATCGAACCCGGCTTCGTTCATATCTTCAGACCTGCGCATTAGCCAACCGGTCCAGCCTCACAGGACCCGCGGCCGGGAGTTCGACTTCAGCGAGCCGATACCTATATCCTACCGCAACGGATGGTGATGCAGCGAGCAGCTTCAATGGCCAGGAGACGCACGACGGAAGCGGACGCCGACGACCTCCCCCGCTTCTTCGTCTGGGTCCGGGGCCTCGAAGGCCCCGAGCCGCAAAAATGGATGGCGATGGATTTCGGCGTCCGCGACTGGAAGCGGCCGCTGGTGCTGGCGTATCTGGAGCTGCCGGAGGGCGAGCGACACTTGCCGTTGTCGGCGCTGGCCCGGCGATATCCGGCGCCGCGGGGAGAGGCTTCGTAGAGATGCCTTTCGGGATACGCTCAGGAGAGATTTCGAGGGTGTCCTCCCGTAAGTCAACCCATCTGTGGCCTACCTCAATTCCCCCGTGCCGCCGTCGGCGTCAGGCCGAACCTCCGGCGGAAGCAGCGGTTGAAATAAGACAGGTCGTTGAAGCCACAGGCGAAGGCGATGTCGCTGATGCGGTCTTCGCGATGGGCGAGAAGATCGGCGGCCTTGCGCAGGCGCAGCTCGTTGAGGCGCGTGGTGAAGCTGGCGCCGGCCTCGAACAGCAACTCGTTGACGTAGCGTTCGGAGAGGCCGGCAGCGGCGGCGAGTCTTTGCGCGGAAAAGTTTGGCTCGTGGAAGCGCGCCTCGAGGATCGACAACACGGCTTTCAGCCGCACGGCGCGGAGGCCCCTGCGTCGCGCGGCGACGGCGACATCGCTGCGGGCGCCGAGACCGATCGCGGCGAGATCGAGCAGATGGGCGGCGATCGCCATGTCGGCTTCGTCGACGGCTCCGGGATAGCGAAGCAGCAGATCGCTGTAGTCCATCGCCAGCGTCAGCGCGCCGCCGGGTTCGAGTTCACAGCCGACGAGATTGTCCACGTTGGCGACCATCGCGCGCAGCGTGTCGACCGGCAGATGCACGTTGGTGAAGCGCTTGTGGCTCGCGCCGTCGGCGGCGAAGAACGGCTCGTCCAGCTTGAGCAGCACCATCGATCCCGGCCGCATGGTGAATTCGCGGCCGCGATGGACCACCCGCGAAGGACGATCGCCGGTGTTGCGGGCGAGGCAAAAGCGGTCGTCGCCGGTCTCAAGCACCTGGCGCTTTTCGCGCCGGACCGTGACGAAGCTGCCGTCGCAGCGTCCGAGCATGGTGGTGCCGATATGGATCGAGTTCATCGTGGCGCGAAACGGCACGTCGGACGCCGGATCGAGCTCGCCGGTGTTGGAGAAATGCTCGAACAACTCGGCGAAGCGGATGAAGCGCTGCCGGTCGGACAGGTCCCGTGGCAACATGTCGGTCGAAAGCGTCTTCCGGATGACGGACATCGAAAGACCTTCCAAAAGGACGTTTGGGAAAAGCTCATGCACGGAAGCGTGCCGAAGCCTGGCAGGTCTAAAATGAACGCCTGCCAAACACCGGCAAGCGCAGGCTATCAGCACGCCAACGTGAATCAAGCTGCGCCGGTCAGTCCAAGCCGCGCCGCCGTCGGCGCCGGACAGTCCAAGACGGCTCGCACAAGCGGGCCCTATTCAGGCGGCGGGTGCGACTTCCCGGCACATAAGGGTCCGCATCCGGGCAAACGGGCGGCCCAGCCTGACGCCCGCTGGAGGAGACGACGACATGCGAACCTCTCTACCCCGCAGCCTCGTGCTCGGCGGCGCCATCGCGACCAGCCTCTGCATCGGTTACGCGCTGGGCGCGCAGCCGCACATGGACGAAGCCATCGCGATCCTGCAATCGGCGCGCGTCGAGCTCGGCAAGGCCGAGCCGAACAAGGGCGGCCATCGCGAGAAGGCGATCGGGCTGATCGACCAGGCCATCGCCGAAGTGCGTGCCGGCAGTGCGTTCGCCGCCGGCCATTGAAGCAGCGTCATTCGGGAGGACAAGACATGATGCGAACAATGTTTGCCGCAGCTCTGGCGCTCGGCGCGATCACAGGCTCTGCTCAGGCCATGCCGCTCGCCCCGCTCGGTGCGGGCGCGAATGGCGACGTCATCGCAGTCGCCGGCGGCTGCGGCGCCGGCTGGCACCGCGGTCCCAATGGCGGCTGCCTCAGGAACTATGCCAACCCGGCCGCGCATGCTTGCCCGCGCGGCTACCATATCGGCCCCGGCGGCGCGTGCCGTGGCAATGGCCGGTAAAGGCTGAACACTCCGCCTCTCCCCGTTCGCCGGGGCCCCTGCCGCGACGGCGCGTTCCTGCTTGCTACCTCAGCGGGATCGTGTGCAGAATGCACTTGCATTTTCACGACGCAATTATTGCATCCGTTAATTGACTCCGGGGAGTGCTGCCCGGCTCGGGCCTGAAGCGCGTCCCCGTCGAATTGCCGGAGGGGCTCATGCCACACCAGGATGGTGCGCCGAACGCCGATTCTGCCGGACCGGAACACGCGCATATCGAGACGCATGCCGGCGGGACCACCACTGCCATCCCGCCAAAGCGCAAGCTGGTGCTGTTCGCCGACGGCACCGGCAATGCGTTCACCACCCAGGAATCCAGCGTCTGGCGTCTCTACGAAGCGCTCGACCACACCCAGCCGGACCAGATTGCCTACTACATCAAGGGCGTCGGCACCGCCGGCTGGGCGCCGCTCGCCGCGCTCGACGGCGCCACGGGCATCGGCGTGCCCGGCAACGTCCGCAAGCTGTACCGCTTCCTGTGCTGGAATTGGCGAGAGGGCGACGAGATCTACATCTTCGGCTTCAGCCGCGGCGCCTTCACCGCGCGCACCCTGGCATCGCTGATCGCGAGCCAGGGCCTGGTGCCGGCGGAAATCAAGGGCGAGCCGGTCTCGCATGCCGAGATGGCCCGCAACGCCATGACGGCTTGGCGGAAGTACCGCAGATCGAGCGTACCGTTCTACAAGACCCTGCCGACGATCTGGATCGCCCGAATAATCCGTGACGTTCTGCTCTTTGTCTATCACCGCCTGTTTTTCCACCGCTTCTACCGCACGGTCCGCAAGGCCATGGCCGGCCGGAAGAACGTCAAGATCGAATTCCTCGGGCTGTTCGACAGCGTCGAGGCTTTCGGCGTGCCGATCGAGGAACTGCGTGTCGCGATCGACTGGTCGATCTGGCCGATCTCGTTCCGCAATCACCGGCCTTCGCGCAAGGCGAAGCACATCTGTCACGCGCTCGCGCTCGACGACGAGCGCACCACTTTCCACCCACTACGGATCGACCAGAGCGCGTTAGCGGAGGGACAGACGGTCAAGGAGGTCTGGTTTGCGGGAGTCCATTCCGACATTGGCGGCGGCTATCCGGACTCCACCCTCTCCTTCGTTCCGCTGGTCTGGATGGCCGAGCAGCTCGGTGGCCAATTGCGCTTCCAGAAGGACACGATCGAGCGTTTCCGCGAGTACCAATCGGCGATCGGGCCAAAGCACGATTCACGCAGCGGCGCCGCCGTGCTTTACCGCTACGGTCCGCGGCCGATCCTCGAAGGCGATGCGAACGGCGGCAAACCGGTGGTTCACTTCGCCGTGGTCGAGCGAATGCTGTTCGGATGCGACGATTATGCGCCGATCATGCTGCCAGCAAACGCGCGGGTGCTGATGCCCGACGGCAGCATCAGGGAACTCACCAATGGCAGCGCGCACCAGGCCATGCACGACGCCTATGTGAAAAAAGCGAAGGGCCCGATAAGCAAGGAGGAATCCGACGCCTTCACTGGGATGAATGCGCCAGACGCGAACATGGCGAATCTCGCGCGCGGTGCCGTGTGGTGGCGACGCGTGGCCTATTTCTCGCTGCTGATCATGACGGGGATCATTGCCGCCTGGCCGTGGATCGCCCACAAGATCATAGATACATCCGGCAAGAGCCTGCGCGCGTATGTCAGCAACATCGACTGGGGCTTCAGCGCCGTGCTCGGCACCTTTGCGAATCTGCTCAAGAGCTTGTTGTCCTCCTATGCAGCGCCATGGCTCAATATCGCACTGTACTATCCTGTCGCGACCTCGCTCGTCGTGCTCGCCACGTGGTGGGTCTGGCACATCAACTCCTCGCTTCGTGACGGCATCCAGGAGCGCGCGCGGCTCGCCTGGTACCGGCCGGAGCGCAAGGCGAGCGCAAAAAATCTCAGCCGGATGAGCCTGTTGTTCAAATTCGGCGGCTTCATGCAGAGACAGGCGTGGTGGATGAGCTTTCCGTTCACCAAAATCATCTTTCCCATCGCCTCTATCGCTGCCATCTACGCCGCGGTCGTCCTGTTGGCTTCGAGCAGCTTCTTCACCTGGCGCGTCGCGACCGGACAGGTTTGCGAGACCCCGGAAACAAAGGCCGCAGAGGCGAAGAAAAAGGGCGCGAACATCTCGACGGACATTCCGCCGGCCAAGCCGGTGGGCGACAGCGCGCTTCCCGCGACCGAGCTGTTCAATGTCAACCAGTTCTGCTGGGCAAGCAGGCTCACCGTGGAGAAGGGCCGCAAATACCGGGTCTGGATCGATATCGACCAACGCTGGTTCGACCGCACGATCATGACCGGCGTCAACGGATTCCAGACCTACGAAAATCACCACTACCTCGCTCTGCCGACCCGGCGACTGCCCGGTGCGGATTGGTTCCAACCGGTTGTGCGCGTCGGCGAGAAGGGCCTGAACGATCAGCCGCTGCTGGCCGTGAACGCGATGTCGGCAGATGAGCTGCCGCGCCGCATTGACCCGACGCTTCCCGAGGAAAACGCTCGGGATGAGCCGAAGAACAGATATCCCGTCCGCATCGAAAACACCGAGGAATCAGGCACGGTCGATGCGACGAAGCTGACGAAACTCAAGGCTGATATCGCGACGATCGGCACGTTCGATGCGCTTCCGCCAGACGAGACGGCGCGCAAGCTTTGGGACACGCAGAAACTTGCAGACCGGATGGTGGCCGAATTCATCGCACCCGATTCCGGCGAGCTGTTCTTCTACGTCAACGACGCCGTACAGATCTACCCGGGCTTCCTGAGATGGCTGGTTCCGGCGAAAGACGCCGACTATTTCGGGCCGGACGAACAATACTACAAGAACAACAGCGGCACCGCGCGGATCACGGTACAGCGTCTGCCTGCGCCGTCGACGCCATCGGCCGCGGCAAAGAATTAGGCGCCGTCCACGAGGGAGCGGAAGAGTGACAATGCGCCCCCATGATTATGGGTGTCGCGGTGTCCGCGCCGCGGCTAAGCTTGACCTTGCGCCGCGGGGGACACGCGGTGCGGGACGATGATCATGACCGAACGGGGCGAGACGGGTGAAGCCATCACCATCCTCCTCGTCGAGGACGACGCGCCGACTTGCTGGCGGCTCCAGGACGCGCTGGTGAAGGCCGGCTACGAGGTGCGCAGCGCCGGCACGCTCGCAGAGGCCCGCTCGGGGCTCGGCGAGCGTGCGCCGCGCGTGCTGCTCACCGATCTGCGGCTGCCCGACGGCCATGGCGTCGAGCTGATCCGCGAAACGAGACGGCGCTTTCCCGACACTGAGATCATGGTGATCTCGGCGCTCGGCGACGAAGAGAGTGTGATCTCCGCGATCACGGTCGGCGCCACCGGCTATCTCCTGAAGGATGCGTTCCCCACGGATATCGCCACCACCGTGCGCGATCTGGTCGCGGGCCATTCGCCGATCTCGGCCTCGATCGCCCGCTTCATCGTGCGCAGAACGCAAGGGACCGCGCAGAATGCAGCCGAGCCTCCGCCGGGTCCGGCGCTCAACACCGCAAGGCTTACCCCACGCGAGATCGACATCCTCTGGGGCATAGCGAAAGGCTTCAGCTACGCGGAGATCGCAAGCCATCTCGGCCTGTCCAGGCAGACCGTGCCCGGCCACATCAAGAACATCTATCGCAAGCTCGAGGTGCACACCCGCGGCGAAGCGGTGTTCGAGGCGGTACAGCAGGGCCTGATCAAGCTGTGAGCGAGATCGCGGCGAAGGCACCGGTCAAACCCGCGCGGCGCCGGCTGCTGGTCTCGCGTCTCGTGCCCTATCTGCTGCTCCAGGCGCTGATATTGGTCGTCACCATCCTCGGGCTGCGGCTGCTCCAGCCCAGCGACCCCGACGACTTCGCGCTGAGCGAATTCGCGCTGCGCGAGGACGGCATGGCGCGTCCCGTGACACTGCCGCATTTCACGTCGTCACGCTATTCCCTGACCGACCCGCCGCTCTACACCGGCGCCTTCGCGCTCAACCGCGGCGATATGGCGTCGGGATGGTCGGTATTCCTGCCGCGCTTCAGCAACGCGGTGGAAGTCGCCGTCAACGGCGTCGTCATCCTGGATTCTCGACGCGATGCCAATGCCAACCGGCCCGACCGCAACACGCCGCAGATCGGGTCGATTCCCTCCTCGCTGCTGCGCGAGGGCGCGAACGAAATCACAGTGCGGCTGCTTGTTTGGGGACCGCTCAAGGGCTTTCTCGACACCGTCTATGTCGGGCCGGATACCGAATTGCGGCCCGCCTACGAGACACGCACGCTGCTGTTCGTCACGTTACCCGTGGTGTTCTCCGCCTGGCAGGCGATCCTCGCCGTCATCCTCGCGATCATGTGGCTGATGCGCCGCCGCGAGCCGGTTTACGGCGTGCTGGCCGTGGCGATGGTCCTCGGCGTGGTGCAGGCCTTCGCGCCGCCACCGGTGCCCCCCCCGTCAACACATTCCGGCTCGCCGCGGTGCTGCTTGCGTCCGCACCGATCGAGAGCGGCCTGGTCGTCGTCTTCGGCGTGCTGTTCTTCGGTTGGCGCTGGCCGCGCTACGGTATGCTGCTGTTCGCGCCGGGGCTCGTCGTGTTCGGTGTCGGGCTGATCGCAGGTCCGCCGCTGCCGCGCATTCTGTTTCTCGTGCTCGGCATCCCCACCGTCGGGCTCTGCCTGTTCCTGATGGCCTGCGTGACCGCTGCCGCGGTGGTGCGGCGGCAGGACGCGGCAAGCTTCACGCTCGGTTGCGCGGTGACCATCGTGCTGACCTGCTGGGCCCACGACATGCTTTCGGCCTTCGAGATCATGCCCAACGAGCGCATCTTCCTCTCGCGGCTGTCCTATTCGGCGATGCTGGTCGCGATCGGCGCCGGCTTGACCTGGCGGTTCGCGCGCGCACTGAACCAGGTCGACAGCTTTGCCGGGCAGCTCGTGACGCGCGTGCGCGAGGCCGAGGAGCGGCTGAAGGCAAGCTTTGCCCGCGAGGAGGAGCGCGCCCGGGCAGCGGCGCTTGCCAATGAGCGCACGCGGCTGATGCGAGACCTGCATGACGGCCTCGGCGGCCAGCTCGTCAGCATCGTCGCACTCTCCGAGCGCGGCCATGAGGGCCCCACCATCACCGACGCCGCCCGCGCCGCGCTGAAGGACCTGCGCCTCGTCATCGATTCCATGGACGACATCGGCGGCGATCTGATGCTCGCACTCGGCTCCTGGCGCGAGCGCGCGACCGCGCAATTGCGCCCGCACGAGATCGCGCTCGACTGGCAGGTTGCGACGCCGCAGGGGCTGCCGCTGCATCCCGAACTCAGGCCATGGCACGTCATCCAGATCGTGCGCATCCTCGACGAGGCCGTAACCAATGCAGTCAAGCACGCAGAGGCCCGCCACATCGCGGTCACCATCGAGACGGTCGACGAAGGTCAGGGACCATACGGTGTGATCAGGGTCGCGGATGACGGCAAGGGTATTGCCAATGCCGGCGACGGGGCCGCGGAGGCGAGCCAGACCGCGCGGGGCCTGCGCAACATGAGGAGCCGTGCCGCGCGCTGCGGGGCGACACTCAATCTCAGTTCGGATTCCTCAGGCACGCGCGTGCGGCTGCAATTGCCGCAGATTTTTCCCGACAGCGATGCCGCCGCCGGCTGAAATGCCCCCTCTCCGTACGTGTGGGACGCGCGGAGAGAGGGACGGGCCGGATAATTTGCCTGCGGAGGACGGGGGGTTCGTCCGCAAGGCTCCTTCGCACGAACTCTTTCGTCGTTCTCAGCGCACGCCGACGCGATTGACCGGACCACCGCGATTCATCGGCGTGCCGGCGCGCACGCCGACACCGGGCGCACCGACACCCGGCGTCGCCACCACGACCGCGGCGGCCGGCGCAACCACCACCGCTGCTGTCGGCCGCACCACGCAGCCCTTGGGTATGCCGACCGTCTTGCAATAGACCACAGCTTGCGCCGGGCTCGTGCCCAGCGACACCATCGCCGCACCTGTCAGCGCCAAAACCGTCAGCCCGCCGCTCAGCGCTCCCGCTCTTTTCGACATCTTGCTCTCCTGCTTCCCGTTCGGCGTCCCGATGCAATCACCGGGTCTCGCAGCCGACGTGCAGCCTGAATGACAAATGACGGCGCGCGGATATATGCCATGAAAATGGGGGTACGGCGGCGGAGCGGGCGGGCCGATGCCATGAACATGGCATGGACCTGCGTCCGGCCTTCGCGAGATGGTCCGGCTCGCTTGATCCCAGGCGAGGCCAACGACCTTCTCAAAGAGGTGTTTTATGAAAGTTTCGATTCTTACCGCGCTGCTGCTCGCCACCACCGCCCTGCCCGCCGCTGCGCAATCCGGTCCGACCCCGCAGGAGCAGATGGCCTGCCGCAGCGATGCCGGCAAATTCTGCGCCGAACACATCGGCAAGCCGCCGCAGATGAATGCCTGCCTGCGCGAGAACAAGTCGAAGCTTTCGGATGGCTGCCGCAAGGTCGTGGATTCCCACGGCGGGTGAGCACTTGCGTCCACCGCACAAATCTCGCCGGCGCTATTGGGTCAGGCCGTAGACGTCGATGCGCCCGTCATAGGTCGGGCGATAGATGCGGCCTTTCCAGACGATCGGACGATTGAACTTGGGATGCGTGAAGGCGTGCTCGGGTCCCCAGTTCTCGCTGTCCCAGATCACCTGGAGCCGCTTGGAGCCGTCGGGATTGGTGGCGAAATTCTGCGCGTCGTAGATCAGGAAGCGGCCCGGACTGAGCAACATGTTGCTGTCCTGATAGGGCACCATCGCCACGATGATGCCATCAGCGCCGTTGTTGGCGGCAAGCGTGATGCTCCAGCCGGGCATGCCGCCCGGCGGACGCGGCGATTGCGGCGAGGCGATCTCATTGCCACCGGCGAGATAGGCCGTGGTCCCGTCGGCTGCGATCGACCACGCCCGCAAGGCGCTGTTCTCGCCGCCGACAAAATGCATCGTGCCGTGGACGGCGGACTGAAACAACAATGGCGTGCCATGCAGGTGACGCGTCGCGCCGCCCGGAAACAGGTTCAGCTCCATCGGTGACGCCGGCGCCGGCGGCACGCCAGGATCGAAATACGTGTACAGGATCGGCGGCATGCGAAGCTTGTCGTAGTTCGCCGCAAAATGGCCGGCCGCAAGATCGCCCGGTTGCGTGTCGCCAAGCGCATTGGCATTGCCGGTGTAGAGGACTCCATCCTTGCCCGCTGCCAGCACGGCATGGGCGGAAGCGACATAGACCGGACCGCCGGAACCGAAATCCTGGTCGCTCCACATCGACTCGTTCATCGCCTCCATGTGATGCGCCACGATCGGCGCGATCTGCGCATCGGTTGCACTGCGACCTGACGTGACCGCGACATGCGGCATCTCGCGCGCATGACGAGGCTTGAGCGGCATTCCCATGCGCCTGGCATGCGCAATCACGGAAGGCAGGGATACGTTGGACGGCAAGGCCGCCTCGTCATCGTCGTCCGCGGCCGCTGCGACCGCGGCGGCGCCGACCCGGTTAGCGTCGGTCCATGGCGCCCACCACGACGTGACCTCGAAATGCGCGTGGTTTCCCGTGCGCAAGGCGAGCCGCACGATGCTCTCGCCGAAGTCGCCATGTTGCGGCGAGAACGCCCCGTTGCCGGTGATGACATAGATCGAACCGTCGGGAGCAACGGCAGGTCCCGCCCCGCTCTGCCACAATCCGCCGCCGGAGCCGGTGACGGTGGAGCACCATGTGGCAGCGAGCCGCCAGGCATGGACGTCCACCGCAATCAACCAACCACGCGCCGTCTTCGACGTCTCCGCGATCGTGCCGAAGGGAATCAGCACGTGGTTCCGCGTCAGCGTCAAGGCGCTGCGCTGCTTGCGTTGCGCCGAGACGAATTTCTGCACCGGCAAACCGCCCGGCGGCGTGTAGACCGCGCCCTCGAGATTCAAGAGCCCGTGCACCTTCGAGCCGTCGCGAATCCGCAGCGCTGCAAGAAAGTGCTGCCCCTTGGCGACGCTGCCGTCGTTGCTGATCCAGGCGCAGGCATAGAGAATACCTGCGCCTTCATCGATCACGGGCGTCGAGAGAATGCCCCAACGGACGTTGGTCATGTGGCCGTCGATCGCCCTCGTTCCGACGATCGGGCGTCCGAGATTCGTCGCCCAGATCTGGTGGCCGGTCACAGCGTCGAATGCATAGACCCAGTTGCCCATGCTGGCCTGGAAGATCAAATCGCGGGTCTTGCCATCGGCCATGTGCACGCCGCCGACCGCCAGCGGCTGCGCCTCGAGCCTTGGATCGTCGGGAATCCGAAGGCTGAAGAGTTTGACGATGCCCTTCGTGCGGATGGCGGTCGCCGTCAGCACCGTTTCCAAATTGTTCGCACCGGTACGGGCGTGGTCGTAGCTGCGGGTCGTGACGGAAGTGGGCATGGTTAGCCCCCGAATGCCAAAACGCTTCCAGCGACAAGCAGACAGGTCCCGGCGAACGACCGTCCGCTTTCGAGACTCGCGTTGCACCAACCGGACGCCACGGCTCCGCACGAAAATCCGAGGCCAGCCATCGCGGCGCTCGACAGCGCCACAAGACCGACATGGTCCGGCGCGTGCGACACGACATTGTCGATCGCAAGCAGCGGCGGCAGGACGTAGACCCAGCCCGCCGCCTGTGTCAGGCGATGTGCGACCGGAAGACGCAGGACCAACAACGCGCCACACGAGATCAGCGCGACCGCGGCAAGACCGCCTTCGGCCGGCACACCGACACCGAGCGCAGAGCCTAGTGCGTCACAAACGCCGAACATCAGAATCAGAGGCAGCACATGCCATCGCGGAACGATGAATGCGAGCGCGAAGGCCACGATGAGGCTATCGGCGGACGTCCACAACAGATGCACTGACATGGAAACCATGACGCGGCCTCTGGCTGGCTACGTCAATCATGCATTGAACGGAGATCGTCTGGAAGTTGAAAGTGGAGGCAAGCGCCTCCCCAGAACGAACCGCCGCTCACGATCGCGTGCGCGGCGGCGAACAGGTGGTGTCAGGCGCTAATCGTCGTCGGCACCGAACATCCTGATCTGCGGGAAGCCACTGCCCGGACGGATCACGACGTCCCGAGTGCTGGAATCTTCACGAACGTTGCGCGCGACGTCGTCCCAATCGGTCTGATCGCGCATGCCGCGTTGCTCGCGGGGGTCGTAACGACGGCGCTCGGCCCAACGTTCGCGGCGATCCATCCGGCGCCGTTCGGACGTGGCACGCTTCACGTCAGAATCCCTGGCCTTGGCACTGGCATTGTCCTTGGCATTGTCAGATGAAGAGGACGGCACCGTCGAAGCCTGCTGCTCGGCGGGTTTTACGACTAGCGGAGGCGAAGCGGCTGCCGGCTTGAATTGCTCCTTGGGCGGCTCGACTGCGGCTGCTTGCGAGGGATGCGGCGCGGGCGATTCAGCGTTTGCCTGGGTAGTCTGCGTCTCGGATTTGGGCTCAGGCTTTGCTTCGTCCTGCGCCTGCGCAGGCACGACGACTATCGCGCCGAACGTTTTTGAGCCGGTGAGATATTGGACGCGCTCCGAGGGCGCACTCGTTGTTGTCGGTGCGGCGACTGGTTCAGCACGCTGCGCCATCTTGCCGGTATCAGGCCCCTGCTTGGGCGCGATTGGGTGCATGATATTGCCGGCGACGATGCCGCCGCCGAGACCAATCGCCATGGCGGCGACGATCGTTCCGGCACCGACGAAATAAGCTATCGAGGCGCGCATCGATCCACTCCCTCTTTGGAGCGGGTAACGTCTTGGGATTGCCCGATGTTCCAGAAGCGAGCGCGCGGTTCCCTAACCTATGCGTCAGATTTGCTGCGCGACCTTCTCGAGCCCGATGATGCGGGCAAGCTTGCGCACTTCCTCTTTCTGGTCGTCACGCAGCTGGAACAGCAGCGGCATCGCGGCCGACTTCAACTGCTGGACCTCGTCGCAATTGGGATCGATCGGCACGCCCTGCACGTTCGGATTGGACAGCTTGTTTGCCGAGATCTTGCGGACAACGTTGCGCAGCGCTGTCTCGACCGAAGGCCAGTAATATTCCTGCGACGATGACAATTTCAGACGGTCCCGGATGCCCGAGATCTGCACGTCGGAAAGCAGCGAATAGGATTTCTGCGGCTGCGGCTTGGCCACGACCTTCGGCTTGGCCGGGACTTCGACGGCCGGAACCTCTGAAGCGGCCGGAGCCTCGTTCACGTTCGCCTTGGATGTCGGGAAATCGGACGGCGTGGCGGCAGCGAACGCCTGGCGCAGCGGCTCGGCCAGCACGGGCGTTTGCGAGAGCTTGTCGGCTGGAACCTGAACCGGGTCGATTGCGGCCGAAGCCAGCGCCAGCGTCGGAACCAGACGGTCGGCCTTGGCAGCCCGGTTGGTTGCAAGCGGCTTAGGCGGCGTCTGCGAGATCATCTCAGCGCTGACGCTTGGCACGCTGTCACGGCCGAGAATGGCAGTGGTGGCGGCGCCGAGGACGAGGAAGCAGGTCAGCACGACGATGGTGATGGCTTTCGACAAACGTCTCTCCGCGTCCGACTTCAAGTCCACGTGATCACTGCTTGGAAACTGGGCGATAATTAAGGCCTAACCGAGCCATTGCGGCGGCAATCGCGCAGGCTGCGGCGACATCGCCCGAAAAACTCAAGAAGATCAGGCAGCTAGCGCCAGATCGTAGGCGTCCTGGATGTCGGCCACGATCTCCGAGGCCTCCCAGACGCCGCGCGGCTCGACCGATTGCAACGTCACCGTCCAATTGCCGCCCCGGCGGGTGCGGGGGACACTGACAATGTCGAAGCGCACACTGCGGCACAGCGGATGGCGGGCCAGCGCATGGGCTACGCGAACGCGAATTTCGTCCAGTGAAGCCGCCGTCTTGGCGTTGAGATAGTCGAAGTCCATCGCCTGTCCCTCTCGGTCCTGATTGGCGCCGTGAGAGGGATTCTTGCCGGGCGTTGGTTAATCTGCCGTTAAGTGAGGGGCTTCGAAGGAGCGCTCGATTAACTGTGATGGGGACAAAAGGCCCCTGCCGGCCACCGCAGTTTTACGGGGAGAGGCGGTCACCCCGCCTCTCGATACTCGGCGACCGTCCGCGCGACGAGATCGTCGACCGCCATCACGTCGGTCACGCCCGATATCGAATGCCCGCCGCTCCAGATATCGCGCCAGCGCTTTGGGCGGCTCTCGCGTGCGTTGACGTCGATGTCCTTGCCGATGTCGATCGCGCCCCGCGCCGGCAGATCGTCGGGGTCGAGACCGGCTGCCACGATCGACGGCTTGAGCATGCTGGTCTGCAGGCCCGTGAACGCGGTGGTCAGCAGAATGTCGTCCGCGCTGCCGTCGACCAGCATTCGCTTGTGACGCTCGTCCGCCATGCTCTCGCGCGTCGCTATAAATTTTGTGCCCATGTAGCCAAGATCGCAGCCGAGCACTTCGGCCGCATGCAGCGCGCGACCGTCGCTGATGCCGCCCGCGAGCACGACGATGCCATCGTAGAATGCGCGCACCGCGCGGACGAAGGCAAACGGGTTGAGCCAGCCGGTCTGCCCGCCGGCGCCCGCGGTGAGCAGTACGAGCCCGTCGGCGCCGGCCTCCGCCGCGCGCTGGGCGTGGCGGATCGAGGCCACGTCCGCCAGCACCAGCGCGCCAGCTTCATGCAGCGGCTTCAACACCGGCTCGGGCGATCCAACGGAGGTAATGACGATCTCCGGCTTGTGGCGCAGCAGCACAGTGAGATCCTGCTCCAGCCGAGCGTTGGAGCGATGCACGATCAGGTTCGGGCAGAGTGGCGCGGCCGTGCGACCGGTTTGATCCTCGCGATGCCGCAGCCGCGTCTCAATTTCGGTGAGCCACGCCTCAAGCTGTTCCGCGCTACGGCAGTTCACAGTAGGGAAGCTGCCGATCACACCGTGCCGGCAGGCCGCGACCATGAGCTCGACGCCCGACACCAGAAACATCGGCGCCGCGATCAAAGGCAGACTGAGACGATCGCGAAAGCGTTGCAGTCGATCGGACGTCACAAGCCTCCCTGTCACTCTTGCCTCCTTGCGCGGGCTTTGTCGTTCCATCCCGCATTCCCTGTGCTAGCCTTCCGCGCAACATTGGCACGTCAAAAGCCGATGACAAAGCAATGAGGAAACATATGTCCGATCCGCTCCACGCATCGTCTCCGGCTTGTGCGCAGACGCTACGGGCACTGTCGCGCTATCCTGGACGCACCGCTTTCGCCTGGCCCGGCGGATCGCTGAGCTATCAGGGCACAATCGACCTGATCGGACGGATCCAGAGCGTATTCATGCGCCTTGGATTGCAGCCCGGCGCGCGTGTCGCTCTCCTCACCGCCAATCGCGCCGACACCTGGTGCGCCGGTGTCGCCGCGCAATTGTCCAGACTCTGCATCACCTGGCTGCACCCTCTGGGATCGCCAGGGGACCAGCTCTTCCAGCTCGAGGATTCCGGGGCCGAGATGCTGGTGGTCGATGCGGCCTCCTTCCGCGAGCGCGGTGGCGAGCTCGCCGCACAGGCGGGGCAGCTCAAGGCGGTCTTCACCATGGGACCGGCCGACTATGGCGTCGACCTGTTGCAGGCGATCGAGATCGAAGGCCACGCCACCGCGCTGTGCCTCGCCGGCGCCGACGATCTCGCGACGCTGAACTACACCGGCGGGACGACCGGAAAATCCAAGGGCGCGCTGCGCTATCATCGCGAGAACAGCGGGGCGGCAGGTGCGATCCTCGCCGACTTCGAAATTCCAGAGGCGGCGCGCTATCTGACGGTCGCTCCGATCAGCCATGTCGCGGGCACAAAGGTGCTGCCGACCCTGATGCGCGGCGGCACCGTCCACATGCTGAAGGGTTTTGATCCCGAGGCGGTACTGGCCACCATCGCGCGCGAGCGGATCAATTTCACATTGTTCGTGCCCACCATGATCTACGTGCTGCTCGATCATCCCGCGCTGGGCAAGACCGACCTCTCCTCGCTCGAGCTTGTGCTCTATGGCGCCTCCGCGATGTCGCCGAGCCGGCTGATCGAGGGGATCGAGCGCATCGGGCCGGTGTTTTCGCAGCTCTACGGCCAGACCGAATGCTATCCCGTCTCGGTGCTGCGCAAGGCAGATCACAATCCCAAGACGCCGGAGCTGTTCCTGTCCTGCGGTTTCCCGATCGCGGTTTGCGAGGTCGAGATCCTCGACGACAACGACCAGGAGGTGAAGACGGGCGAAGCCGGCGAGATCTGCGTGCGCGCTCCACATGTCATGGCGGAGTACTGGAAGCGGCCGGACATCACCGCCGAAACGCTGAAGAACGGCTGGGTGCATACCGGCGACATCGCGCGCAAGGACGATCGCGGCTACATGTTCATCCTCGACCGCAAGAAGGACATGATCGTCTCTGGCGGTTTCAACATCTTTCCACGCGAGGTCGAGGACGTGCTGTCGCAGCATGCGGACGTGGCGATGGTCGCGGTCGTCGGCATCCCCGACGAGAAATGGGGCGAAGCCGTCACCGCCGTCGTCGTCCTGCGCGAGGGCGCAAAACCTGATGCCGATGAGTTGATCAATCTGGTGAAGACGCGAAAGGGCTCGGCGCATGCGCCGAAGCAGATCCAGTTCGTCAAGCAACTGCCGATGACCAGCGTCGGCAAGGTCGACAAGAAAGTACTGCGCGCGAGCTTTTGGGGCGGGCGGGACCGGATGGTGGGATAGACACCCCGGAATTCTACGGTGTCATTGTGGCCCCGGCACCACAACGCGCAACGGAGTGAGCGCCGGCGATGCGCACGCAATTGCGGGCGAATCAGGGAATCAACTAGACCGCTAGCGGGGCTGGGAAGCGGAGTGTGAAATGAGAGTCGCTTCCCTGGAAAGTGCGTTGGCCGCGGTCACGTTGATCACGGCTATCATCGTGGTGCTGTGGGAGATCAAGATCTTCTACGGCGTGTGAACAGGCAGGATGCCGCGCCGAACAAGAGACCTTCGAACAGAAGGCTCGCGACCAGGCATCCCTTCCGCGGCGGCGGAAGCCTGCCGTTCAACCGGCCAAGGGAGCGATCGCGGCGCTCGCCGTCACGCTCACCGCTTCTCGATCACCAGGCTTTGCACCGCGCGGCCGAAATAGCCCTGCCGGTCGGCGAGCCGCGACATCGCAAGCCCGGCGCCGTCAGGACCGATCCAGGAGTCGCCGTCGAGCAGGATCCATTCGCCGATCGGCTGGCGCGAAAAGCTGACGGTGAGGTCGGCGTTGATGTAGGTCCAGGCGCGGAAGTCGAGCGTCGAGGCGGTGCCGTTGGAGAAATCTGCGGCGACCACGGCGCGCATCGCCTGCGAGAGCGCTTCGCCTGCGATCAGGGGATGGTCGACCCGAAACCAGATCGCGCCCGCGCCGGCCTGGCCGAAGCGGCCGCGCGCGGCGCGCATCGAGACCGAACGTACGAACGGGCTGGTGGCGGCATGACCGTCCTCGACCAGCGAGTCCTCGGGCGACGGCAATTCGACCGGCAGCGCCTTGACGTCGTCGGGGAGCGCCAGCGCCTGGCGCTTGATCTTGAGCACGGTCGCGCCGACGACCTGCACGCCGTCGGCGAGCAGCTTGACCCCGCAGAGCTGGATCTTGCGGCCCTCGCGCAAGATCTCGGTCGCAATCGTGAGCGGCGCCACCGGCACGGGGCGCATCAGATCGATGGTGACGCGCGCGATGTCCATCGTTACAGGCGTCGGAATGCGCTCAGCCGCCCACGTCACCAGCGAGGCCGGCGCCGAACCGTGCTGCATACGCCGGTCCCACGGGCCCGCGGCGTCCGGGCTGGTGACGACGCTGTTGCCGTCGACGCGGTAAATAGGGGTCATGTCGTACTCGATCTCGGGTGGCGTTCCCCGGACGCAGCGTAACGCTCTTGCGGTGCGCTGCTGATCCGGGGTCCAGTTGTCGTGGCGATGGGTCCCGGCTCTGCGGCGCGGCACCATAGCGCGTCGAAGACGCGCGTGAACGCGCTTATGACGCCGCAGCGGGTCCGGGACACCACAGCGATCACAACGGCGGATCGACCGCTTCGTCGTATTCCTTCTTGAATCGCGCGATCATTTCGGCGGCGGGCACGATGCCGTCGATGCTGCCGACACCCTGGCCCGAACCCCAGATTTCCTTCCAGGCTTTTGGCTTGGCGCGCTCGCCGGAGGCGTCGGTGCCGAAGTTCATCTTGGAGGGATCGGAGGTCGGCAGGTTTTCCGGATCCATGCCGGCGGCGAGAATCGACGGCTTCAGATAGTTGCCGTGCACGCCGGTGAAGAGGTTGGAATAGACGATGTCGTCGGCGTTCGCGCCCGCGATCATCTCCTTGTACGTCTCGACCGCATTGGCTTCCTTGGTGGCAATGAAGGCCGAGCCGATATAGGCAAAGTCGGCGCCCAGGATGCGCGCAGCGCGGATCGCCTTGCCGTTGCCGATGGCGCCTGACAGCGCGATCGGGCCGTCGAACCATTTTCGCGTCTCGGCAACGAAAGCCAACGGCGAGATCGTGCCGGCATGGCCGCCGGCGCCGGCCGCGACCAGGATCAGGCCGTCGGCGCCCTTCTCGATCGCCTTGTGCGCGAATTTCTGGTTGATCACGTCGTGGAAGACGATGCCGCCCCAGCCGTGCACGGCCTGATTGAGCTCTTCGCGAGCACCGAGCGACGAAATGACCATCGGCACCTTGTACTTGGCGCAGAGCTGCATGTCGTGATCGAGCCGGTTGTTCGATTTGTGCACGATCTGGTTGACCGCGAACGGCGCCGACGGCTTGTCGGGATGGGCGCGGTCATAGGCCGCGAGCTCTTCGGTGATCCGCGCCAGCCACTCGTCGAGCAGTTCCGGCGGCCGCGCGTTCAGCGACGGAAACGATCCGACCACACCCGCCTTGCACTGCGCGATCACAAGATCGGGCACCGAGATGATGAAGAGCGGCGAACCGATCACGGGGATCGACAGGCGTCCCTTGAACAAGGCAGGCATGGACATTGCGAGAAGGTCCTCTGTTGGCGGTCAAATGGAAGTTGGGGGCCATACCAACAAGGCAATCTTTCCACTGTCAAGTATTGCGTTCTGACGCCGTGGCGGACGCCGTTACCGCAATTCCAAGCTACGGAATTCGCTGCGGGACGACGACATCACGCAATCAGATCCGGATTGATCAGCCGCTCGAATGAGAACATCTCGTCCCATGTCTCCTGCGTCAGCAGCTTGCGCTCGACCACGACGATCTGGTGCAGCGATTTGCCGCTCTTGTAGCCCTCGCGCGCGATCTCGGCGCATTGCTTGTAGCCGAGCAGCGGCTTCAGCACGGTGACGATGCCGAGCGAATTGAGCACCATGTTGCGGGTGTGCTCTTCGTTGGCAGTGATGCCCACGACGCAATTCTCGCGCAGGCTGTTGACCGCGCGCTCCATGGTACGGATCGAGAAGAACAGCGCGAACGAGATCACCGGCTCCATCACGTTGAGCTGGAGCTGGCCGGCGGACGCTGCGAGCGTCACCGTGGTGTCGAGCCCGATGACAAGGAAGCTGGTCTGGTTGACGACCTCGGGGATCACCGGATTGACCTTGCCGGGCATGATCGAGGAACCCGGCTGAAGCTGCGGCAGGTTGATCTCGTTGAAGCCCGCACGCGGCCCCGAGGCGAGCAGGCGGATGTCGTTGCAGATTTTTGTCAGTTTGCTCGCGGTGCGCTTGAGCACACCGGAGAGCTGCACATAGGCGCCGGTATCCGACGTCGCCTCGACGAGGTCGCCGGCGAGGATGAAGTCGATGCCGGTGAGCGCGCTCAGGTGCCGGACCGCAAGTTTTGGATAGCCATGCGCCGCGGTGACAGAGGTGCCGATCGCAGTGGCGCCGAGATTGACCTCGCGCAGCAACGCGCGCGCCTCCGAGATGCGATCGACCTCCTCGCCCATCGTGGTGCCCCATCCGCGGAATTCGGCGCCGAGCGACATCGGCACCGCGTCCTGCAAATGTGTGCGGCCCATCTTCAGCACGCGCTCGAACTCCCGGCCCTTGGCGAAGAACGCCTCCTGGAGCTGGCGTAACGCGGTCATGTAGCTCTCGAGCCGCAGGATCAGCGCCAGCCGAAAGGCAGTCGGATAGGTGTCGTTGGTTGACTGGCCGTAATTGACGTGATCGTTGGGGCTGACATGCTGATAGTCGCCCTTGGCAAAGCCGAGCGATTCCAGCGCGAGATTGGCGATCACCTCGTTGGCGTTCATGTTGGTGGAGGTGCCGGCGCCGCCCTGGATGAAGTCGGTGACGAACTGGTCCATCATGTCGCCGGCGATGACGCGGTCGCAGCCCACGATGATGGCTTCCGCGACTTTGGTGTCCACCGCGCCGAGATCGCGATTGGCCATGGCCGCAGCCTTCTTCACGTAACCGAGCGCCTTCACGAAGTAAGGCTCCTGGTTCATCGGAATGCCGGTGATGTGGAAGTTCTCCTTCCCGCGGATGGTCTGGACGCCGTAATAGATGTCATCGGCGATCTCACGCTGTCCGAGGAAGTCCTGCTCCGTACGGCTCATGGGCGCTCCTTGCTTGCTCGCGCGACGTCCTCAGTTCTGGCACAGCGCGCTGGTGACGAAGGTATCAGTGCGGCAGTCGTCCGGCTTGCGTTGCCTGCCCGGGATCAGAACCTTGGCCGAGCATTTCTCCGCGGAATCGGCATTCAGGCTCTTGCCTTCCGTGTAGCCCTTGCTCTGGCAGAGTTTGTCGGCGGCGAGCTTGCAGTCGGGCGCGCCGTTCGACGAGGCCGGACAGGCCACGCGTCCCGACACCATGCTCGACAGCTTCGCCAGGCGCGACAAATCGTTGATGGTCTCGCTCGGGCTTTTGATCGGCGGCAGGATCGAGGGCAGCTTGTCGAACAGCTTGCCCATTTCGCTGATCAGCCCGGGATTGTCCTCACGCGCCGGCGGTGACGAAGGAGCTGATGTCGAGGGCGGCGGCGCGGCCTGCGGTCCTTGCTCCTGCAAGCCGAGCGCTGGCGGCGCGGATTGCGGCCATCCGGTACCGCCGGCAGCCAGCAGGAGCGAAAGCACCGCAATTATCAGCGTCCCCGGTCGCAGGACCGGAATGCCGGATCGAAGCATCATGACGGCAACCGTAGCCGAACCTGGCGCGGCCGCAAAGCGCCTCGGGTTAGATCAATTTGGGTTAGATCAACTTGATCGCGATCACAAAGCCGAGCACCAGCACGGCGGCGCCGATCGCCACAAAGAGACCGAGATGCTTCTCGATCCTGACTCGGATCCAATCGCCATAGCGATTGAGCAGGATCGCGACGATGAAAAAACGACCGCCGCGCGCGACGATCGAGCAGATCATGAACAGGACGAGATTGTAGCCGGCAAAGCCCGAGGTGATCGTGACGAGCTTGTAGGGGATCGGCGTCAGTCCCTTGAGCAGGATGATCACCGCGCCCCACTCGGCATAGGAGGCGCGAAAGGCATCGACCTTGTCGCCGAGGCCATAGACCTGGATCAGCCAGTGACCGACCGAGTCGAACAGCAGCGCGCCGATGGCATAGCCGAGCAGGCCGCCCAGCACCGACGTCGCGGTGCAGATCGCCGCATAGACCCAGGCGCGCTGCGGGCGAGCCAGCGACATCGGAATCAGCATCACGTCCGGCGGGACGGGAAAGAAGGAGCTTTCTGCGAAAGCCACGGCACCCAGGATCCAGAGCGCGTAAGGCTTGTGAGCGGCGTCGATGCACCAATCGTAGATACGTTTCAGCATGGCGCCGCGATGAAGCACCATCGGACGGATTTGTCCATCGCCAGTTTTGTGACGTTTCTAGTGGCGCTTCCGCGCCACGCGACCCTCGATCGCGACAATTGGCCGCCTGGCGGCCACGCGCGGTGACGCAACTTTGGGCAGCTTCATCGCCGATTTCGGCAGCTTCTCGGCGATGCCGAGCATGTCTTCCCGCCGGGTCATTTCGCGCCAGACGTCCTCGGGACGCACGCCGGCCGAGGCCCAGAGCACAGTGAGATTGTAGAGCAGATCGGCGCTTTCCCGGATCACGGCTTCGCTGTCGCCATTGACCGCATCGATGACGACCTCAATGGCCTCTTCGGCCAGTTTTTTCGCCATTTTGGAGGGCCCACGCTGAAACAGCCGGGCTGTACGCGATGTTGCCGGATCAAGGTCCCTGGCCGCGAGTACAGCCAGATATAGCCGCTCAAGCGAATCACTCATGGTCCTGAAAACTACTCTAAACCAATGGCGGGCGCGTTAACGTCTGACAATAAACGGCCAAACAGGCCATCGCGGCAAGCGCGACGGCCTGTTGTGGTCAATTCTACGTAGCCGGGCTTAGTAGCAGGTCGAGGCGTAGCCTTGGCCGCCCTGCGCGGACTGATAGGGACCGCCGCAACGGTGGAACGGGCGCGGACCAATATACGAGTCGCCGCTGTAATAGACTGGGCCGTCATCATAGTAGGCCGGACCACCACCGTAATAGGCCGGGGCATCATAGGCGTAGGCGTCACGGCTCGCGGCGATCGCAAGCCCGGTGCCGATGGCGCCGGCAATGGCCGCGCCGGCAAGGGCCGCACCACCACCACCATGCCAGTGGCGGCCGCCGGCGTATGAGGCGGTCGGGGCGACCGCGGTCAACGCCAGCACCGCGGCAGTGGCAATAGCGGCCTTGCGGCCGGCAAACTTCGAAAAGCTGTCAAACATGTCCTGGACCCTCCTTGGGACCTCGAATGGTGCCTGACGACAGGCTCATGTCTCTCAAACACCCACATCCCATGTTGGGTTCCCCAACCCCAACACAAGCTGAACGGGGTTGCGTGATCGTGACGCAACCGCCGCTCATCCGCCGTTCATGTTGGCGCGGAGAGACTGCTCCGCCAGCCGGCGCTGCGAGCGTCACGAGATCACAACAAGGCGAGACCGGCGCGACTGATGTTCAGATTCAAGACGACCGCCCTTCGCTGCCTGCAAGCCCTTGCAATCTCGCTTGCCGCGCTGACTGCACGCGATGTCACGGCGGCTGAGACCGCCGCGCCCTCTATTGCGATCCACTTCGCCTTCGACCGTCCGATCGATGCAAGCATGGCGCCGTTCTTCCTGGCTGCAAAGGACGGCAGCTTCGGCGCCGAACGTCTCAACGTCTCCTTCAGCAGCACGGCCGGATCGCCGGAGGCGCTCGCGCGCGTCGCCAAGGGCGAAAGCGAGCTCGCGCTGGTCGACATCAATGAGCTGATCCGCTTCCGCGACAAGGACGATGCGGCACCGGTCAAGGCGGTGTTCGTGCTGTTCAACCGTGCGCCCTACGCGATCGTTGCCCGCAGGAGCCGCGGCATCCATCTGCCGCCCGATCTCGACGGCAAAACCGTCGGCGTCGCCGATAGCGACCTGTCGATGCGGCTGTGGCCGGCGCTGGCGCAGCAGAACGGCATCAACACGGCGCACATGAAATTCCACAGGATCAGCGCCGCCGTGCGCGAGCCGATCCTCTCCGCGGGAAAGGTCGATGCCGTCGCCGGCTTCAGCTATCTCTCGGGAGTGAACCTGCGCGATCGCGGCGTACCCGGCGACGATCTCGTCGTGCTTCGCTATGCCGACTATGGCTGCGAGGCTTATGGCTTTGCCGTCGTGGTCAACCCGGCTTTCGCCGCGGCCAAGCCGGACGCCGTGAAGGGATTCGTGCGCGCATTGATCGCAGGCATCAACGCGACCGTGAAAGAGCCGGCGCGTGCGGCGGACGAAGCCGCGAGCCGCATCGACGACGGCGACCGCAATCTCGAATTGGCGCGCCTGCGCACCGTCCTCGTCGACAATATCCAGACCGACGAAGTCCGTCGCAACGGCCTCGGCGGCATCGACCCCGCGCGCATGGACCGCTCGATCGACCAGATCGCGCAGGATTTCAAATTCCGCAAGAAGCCGGTTGCGGGGGATATCTTCGACGACCGGTTCCTGCCGCCGGTTGCAGGGCGGCTGATCAACTGAACATCGTGGTGCATCACTTTCGAATTTGAAAACGGTGATGCCTATCGGGTCGATTTCGAGCAATATCGCTAACACCGAGCCGAGATTGACTCGGCGTGGAGCTGCCATGGTCGAATATCCTGCCAAGCGAAATCCCCGCCGCTGTCCCGTTCATCCCGGCGCGGTGCTTCGCGAGGACATGCTGCCGGCCTCAGGCAAGACCAAGGTTGAGATCGCGCGCCTGTTAGGCATCTCGCGGCAACATCTTCACGATATCATGGAAGAGAAGAAGCCTCTGTCGCCGGAGGTAGCGGTCCGTGTCGGGAAGCTGTTTGGAGGCGGCGCCGGGATCTGGGTCCGGATGCAGGCTGCCCACGACACCTGGCACGCGGAACAGACGGTGGACGTCAGCCATATCCCCACGTTGAAGGTGGCCTGAGCCGTCCACACCAATGTAGTCTTGCAGCCGTTCAACTGGTTGACTGACGACCTTCCCACGGTTCAGCGTATCGCATGCCCATCCTCCGTCTCTACACCCGCGTTCTCGAACTGCTCGGCAAGGAAGCAGGGCTCGGCTGGCTGCTGGCGTTTGCCAATCTCCTGCTTGCCGCCTCGCAGTTCGCAGAACCCGTGCTGTTCGGCCGGATCGTCGACGTGCTCTCCGGCAAGACGGTTGCCGGATCGGACTCGGCCTGGCCGTTTCTGATGGCCTGGGTGGCATTCGGGCTGTTCACCATCGCCTGCAGCGCGCTCGTGGCCTTGCAGGCCGACCGGCTCTCGCACCGCCAGCGCCAGGCGGTGCTGACCGACTATTTCGAGCACATCCTGCAATTGCCGCTGACCTTCCATTCCGGCACACATTCGGGCCGGCTGATGAAGGTGATGCTCAACGGCACCGATGCGCTGTGGCGGCTCTGGCTCGGCTTCTTCCGCGAGCACTTTGCCGCGATCCTGTCGGTCGTGGTGCTGCTGCCGCTATCATTGTACCTGAACTGGCGGCTCGCGATCCTGCTGTTCGTGCTTTGCATCGTCTTCACGGCGCTGACGACCTTCGTGGTGCGCAGAACCTTCGGCATGCAGATGGAGGTGGAGGAGCACTATAGCGAGCTCTCCGCGCGGGCTTCCGACGCCCTCGGCAACGTCGCGCTGGTGCAGAGTTTCGTGCGCGTCGAATCCGAGGTGAAGGGCTTGCGCTCCGTCGCCGACCAGTTACTCGCGGCGCAAATGCCGGTGCTGTCGTGGTGGGCGCTCGTCACCGTCATCACGCGCGCCTCCACCACCATCACCGTGCTCGCGATCTTCACACTGGGCATCTCGCTGCACGACCAGGGGCTGACCTCGGTCGGCGAAATCGTGATGTTCGTGAGCTTCGCGACGCTTCTGATCCAGAAGCTCGAGCAGGTCGTGAGCTTCATCAACAACGTATTCATGGAAGCCCCGCGCCTGCGCGAGTTTTTCAACGTGCTCGATGCCGTGCCCGCGGTGCACGACCGACCCGATGCGATCGACGCGGGTCGGCTCTCCGGCCTCGTCGAATTCAACGACGTCACCTTCTCCTATGACGGCAAACGGCCGGCGATCGAGGATCTCTCCTTCACCGCGCTGCCAGGCCAGACCATTGCGCTGGTCGGCGCGACCGGCGCCGGCAAGTCGACGGCGATTGCGCTGCTGCATCGCGCCTTCGATCCGCAGTCCGGCTTCATTAGGATCGACGGCATGGACGTGCGCGGGGTGACGCTGACATCGCTGCGGCGGAACATCGGCGTGGTCTTTCAAGAGGCGCTGCTGTTCAATCGCTCGATCGCGGAGAATCTGCGCGTCGGCAAGCCGGACGCCACTGAGGCGGAGATGCGCAAGGCGGCAGGGCGCGCACAGGCGCTCGAATTCATCGAGCGCAGCGGCGGCTTCGAGACCAATGCCGGCGAGCGCGGCCGCATGCTGTCCGGCGGCGAGCGCCAGCGGCTGTCGATCGCCCGCGCATTGCTGAAAGATCCGCCGCTCCTGATCCTGGACGAGGCGACCAGCGCGCTCGACGCCGTCACCGAGGCCAAGGTGAATGCCGCTCTCGACGAAGTGATGAAGGGGCGCACCACCTTCGTGATCGCCCACCGTCTCTCCACCATCCGCAATGCCACGCGGATCCTGGTGTTCGAGAACGGGCGTGTGATCGAAAGCGGAACTTTCGATGAACTCGTGGCCAAAGGCGGCCATTTCGCCGAACTCGCCAGGGCCCAGTTCATGGTTCGGGAGAACGCACGGGCCAGCGTGACAGCAGCTGAGGCTGCCGCGACTGCCGCCCAGTCGCCTTAGCAAGTCTTCATGGGACCGTCGAAATTCGGCCTATTTCATTGCGGAATACCCCGCTGATGCCCCTATTCCCGACGCACCAGCCGGTATAGGTTTGCGACGCCGCAAGCGGCGGCGCTGGATTCAGAACCGAACATCAGATCACGAGAGCCGACCGGAACCGGCGGGTCTCCAAGGACCGGAATCGGATAGTGCACGCTCTTCGCCCGCTGCTTCGTAAATCCCTGTTCAACCTGTTCGCTGCGACACTCGCATGCGCCGCATCGCTCGCGCCGCGCGCGGCGAGCGCCGAAGCATTGCTGCTGATCGAGGCAGACACCGGCAAGGTGTTGCAGGCGGAAAACGCGACCATTCCCTGGTATCCGGCTTCCGTCACCAAGATCATGACCGCCTATGTCACGCTGAAGGCGGTCAAGGACGGCAAGCTCACGCTCGACACGCTGATTACGGTGTCGCCGACAGCGGCCTCGCAATCGCCCTCGAAGATGGGATTCCGTCCGGGAACACAGCTCACCGTCGACAATGCGCTGAAGATGATGATGGTGAAGTCGGCGAACGACATGGCCGTTGTGCTCGCCGAAGGCGTCGGCGGCTCGATCGACGGCTTCTCCGCGATGATGAACGACACCGCGCAGAGACTCGGCATGACGCAGACGAGCTACGTCAATCCGAACGGTCTGCCCGCCGACGGCCAGATCACGTCGGCGCGCGACCTCGGCATTCTCGCGCGCTCGTTCCTGCGCGACCTGCCGGAATACGAATACTTCGTGCACATCCCGGCGATCCGCTTCGGCAAGCGCGTCACTGGCAATTTCAACAAGCTGATCGGCCGCTATCCCGGTGCCGATGGTTTCAAGACCGGCTTCATCTGCGCCTCGGGCTACAACCTCGTTGCGTCGGCGACACGCAATGGCCGGAGACTGATTGCGGTGGTGCTCGGCGCCAATTCCGGCACCGCGCGCGCGGTGAAGGCAGCCCAGCTGCTCGAGCGCGGCTTCTCGCAAGACAATCTCACCTGGCTCCGCCCCTCGCTCGGCACCGTCGAAAAGCTGGTGCCGGTCGACGCCTCGCCGCCGAACCTGCGCGAGGACATGTGCGGCGGCCATCGCAAGCGGCCCGCCAGCGATGACGACGACGCACTGATCGCCACCAATGGCGGCACGAGCGGATCGGCCTCCGCCACCGGCGGCGAAGCCCAGGTGACGTTCTTCACCGCTGGGCTTCAACCACCCTTGATGAAGGCCTCCGAGCTGATGGCCACGGCCGCGGCGGCCGCGGAGCCCGTGCTGGTCTATACCGGCCCGACCCGCACCGGTACCGCCCTGATCGCCGCGGTCGCGGCCGATGCCGACCAGCAGGCCACCCCAAAGCCGCGTGGCAAGAAGTCGCGCGTCGCCAAGAAGCCTGACGCGGCCGACAAGCCGAAGGATGCCAAGACGGACGCCAAGACCGAGGCCAAGACCGCGGCGGCGAAGCCGGTTGCCAAGCCAGCCGACGGCAAGAGCGCTGCCAAGCCGGCCGGGACCAAGCACGCTGCGGCCAAGTCGGATTCAGCAAAGTCCGATGCGGCGGCAAAACCTGCGGCAAGCGGCGATCAGGCACCCAAGCCCGCCAAGCCAAAGGCAGCGACCAAGCCCGCCGCCAAGCCGGCCAACAACAGTTAGCGGCGCGCCGAGCTGAGACCACGCCCACTTTGCACTGCGGCCGCGCGGTTTGGCAGGATTCCGGTAGCCACTCCCTGGCCTTTGCCCTAAGTCACGACGACTTGCCACCCGTTCCGGCAAGCTCGATACTGGCGGCAATGAGGCAAGCCCGAGACACAACGGGCTCTGGTAAATGAGGGGAGTTTTCGATGGAGCGCATCTGGCTCAAGCAATATCCGCCCGGCGTGCCTGCTGATATCGAGCCGACGCAATACTCATCGCTGGTCGACCTGTTGGAGGAGAGCTTTTCGAAGTTCGCCGACCGCAAGGCGTTCATCTGCATGGACAAGTCGATCAGCTATCGCGACCTCGATCAGATGTCGGTCGCGCTGGCCGCATATCTGCAAGGCCGTGGGCTCCAGCGCGGTGCTCGCGTCGCCCTCATGATGCCGAACGTGCTGCAATATCCGGTCGCGACCGCCGCGGTGCTGCGCGCCGGTTTCGCCGTGGTCAACGTCAACCCGCTCTACACACCGCGCGAGCTCGAGCACCAGCTCAAGGATTCCGGCGCCGAAGCCATTATCGTGCTGGAGAATTTTGCCCATACCGTCGAGCAGGTGATCGCGAAGACGCAAGTGAAGCACGTCATCGTCGCCAGCATGGGCGACCTGCTCGGCTTCAAGGGCGTGATCGTCAATCTCGTCGTCCGCCGCGTCAAAAAGATGGTGCCGGCCTGGTCGCTGCCGGGCGCGGTGTCGTTCAACGATGCGTTATCGGCTGGCCGCGGCGCGACGTTCAACAAACCGAAACTGTCGCCCGGCGACGTCGCCTTCCTGCAATATACCGGCGGCACCACCGGCGTCTCCAAGGGCGCCACCCTGCTCCACCGCAACATCGTCGCCAACGTGTTGCAGAACGACGCCTGGCTCCAGCCGGCGATAGTCGCACCCCCGCATGTCGATCAGCTCATGATCGTTTGCGCGCTGCCACTCTACCACATCTTCGCGCTGACGGCCTGCTACCTGCTCGCGGTGCGCGCCGGCGGCTGTAATCTGCTGATCCCCAATCCGCGCGACATCGCAGGCTTCGTCAAGGAGCTGGCAAAATACCAGGTCAACAGCTTCCCGGCTGTGAACACGCTCTACAACGGATTGATGCACCATCCCGATTTCAAGAAACTCGACTTCTCCAAGCTGAAGATTTCCAACGGCGGCGGCATGGCGGTGCAGCGCCCCGTGGCCGAGCAATGGAAGGAGGTGACCGGCTGCTTCATCGCCGAAGGCTACGGCCTGTCGGAGACATCGCCGACGCTGACCTGCAATCCCGCGACCACGACCGAGTTCTCGGGATCGATCGGCATTCCCGTGCCCTCGACCTGGATTTCGATCCGCGACGACGACGGCAACGAGCTGCCGCTCGGCCAGCCCGGCGAGATCTGCGCCAAGGGCCCGCAGGTGATGTCGGGCTACTGGAACAGACCGGACGAGACCGCGAAGGTGATGACCGCCGACGGCTATTTCCGCACCGGCGACATCGGCGTGATGGACGAGACCGGCTACACCAAAATCGTCGACCGCAAGAAGGACATGATCCTGGTCTCCGGCTTCAACGTCTATCCCAACGAGATCGAGGAAGTGATCGCGAGCCATCCGGGCGTGCTCGAATGCGCCGTGATCGGCATTCCCGATTCCAAGTCGGGCGAGGCGGTGAAAGCGTTCCTGGTCAAGAAGGATCCGAATCTCACGGCCGAAGCCGTGATCAAGTTCTGCCAGGAGCAGCTCACCGGCTACAAGGTGCCCAAGCAGATCGAATTCCGCACCGACCTGCCGAAGACCAATGTCGGCAAGATCCTGCGCCGGCAATTGCGGGACGAGAAGAAGGCGGAGGCGGCGTAGGCCGCTCCCTGGATTCATGACTGACGTAGGCGACATTACGCCGGCCGGCATTCTCGCGTTCTGGCGGGAGGCCGGTCGCGAGCGCTGGTACAAGCACAGCGACGCTTTCGACGCGGAGGTCAGGCGTCGCTTTCTTCTGCTATGGAAGAGGGCAACCGCCGGCGAGCTGGCCTCCTGGGAAGACAGCGACGAGGGCGCGCTGGCGCTCGTCATTGCGCTCGACCAGTTTCCCCGCAACATGTTCCGCGGCACGGCGGAAGCCTTTGCCAGCGACGCGCTGGCGCGCAACGTCGCCCGCCGCGCGATCGAGAGGGGCACAGATCGCAGGATCGATCCCATCCTGCTCGAATTCCTCTATTTGCCCTTCATGCATTCCGAGCACCTATCCGACCAGTTGCATTGCGTCGCGCTGTTTCAGAACACCGACAATGCCGAGAACCTGAAATACGCGCGGGAGCACGCCGACATCATCCAGCGGTTCGGCCGCTTCCCCCACCGCAACCGGCTCCTGGGACGCGAGACCACCGAGGACGAACAGGCCTTCCTCGACGGCGGCGGTTTTGCCGGCTGATGACATAACGGTGAAGGGCCGCGACCCTCGCCGCCTCCCAACCTGCAACATTGTGCAGCGCCGCCGCACGGTCTAAAAAGCGGGACCGATTTTCAGGGAGACTGACGATGGCGATCCAGACTGGCGACAAGCTGCCCGAGGCGAAATTCCGCGTGATGACGGCGGAAGGTCCGCAGGTGAAGACCACCGACGATATCTTCAAGGGCAAGAAAGTGGCGCTGTTCGCGGTGCCCGGCGCCTATACCGGCACCTGCCACAAGATGCATCTGCCGAGCATCTTCCTCAACGCCTATGCCATGAAGGACAAGGGCGTCGAGACCATCGCCATCGTCTCCGTCAACGACGCCTTCGTCATGAACGCCTGGAAGCGCGACACCGACCAGCGCGACGAGGCCATCTTCCTCGCCGACGGCAATGCCGACTTCGCCAAGGCGATCGGCATGGAGCTCGACGCCTCCGGCAACGGTCTCGGCATCCGCTCCAAGCGCTATTCGATGCTGGTCGAGGACGGCGTGGTCAAGAAGCTGAACCTCGAGGCGATGCCCGGCAAGGTCGAGGTGTCCGGCGGCGATACGCTGCTCGGGCAGTTGTAAGGCGGCCAGCGCTTTTAGCCTTAACCACAACTGTCATCGCCCGCGAGAAAGCGGGCGATCCAGTACGCCGAGACCTCTCGGCTGAATGATAAGCGTCTCTGGGATCGCCCGGTCAAGGCCGGGCGATGACAGTTGAGAATGAGGCGACGACGCCTCGCGCTATTCCGCCACCCGCTGCTGCAACCGCGCCTTCACGATCCCGTCGCGCGCGAGCTGATCGGCGCGTTCGTTCTCGGGATGCCCGGCGTGGCCCTTGACCCAGTGCCAGCGCACGTGATGCGCCTTCAGCGCGGCATCGAGGCGCTGCCATAGCTCGACATTCTTCACCGGCTTCTTGTCGGCGGTGCGCCAGCCATTGCGCTTCCAGCCATGGATCCAGCCGGTGATGCCCTGACGGACATATTGGCTGTCGGTGTAGAGATCGACGGTGCACGGTTTCTTCAGTGCTTCCAACGCGGAGATCGCCGCCATCAACTCCATCTGGTTGTTGGTGGTGTGACGCTCGCCGCCGTTCAGCTCCTTTTCCTTGTCGCCGAACTTGAGGATCGCGCCCCAGCCGCCGGGCCCGGGATTTCCCGAGCAGGCGCCGTCGGTATAGATCGTGACAACTGGAATCTCGCTCACGCGACCAGTCCTGACGGCATCAGCCCATAGTCGCGCACGGTGGAAACACTCTGGTGGAAGCGCAGCTTGCGGACATATTCCAGCGGATCCTTTGGCCGAACCAGTGCGCCAGGCGGAACGTTGAGCCAGTCGACCAGCCGCGTCAGCAGGAAGCGGATCGCGGCGCCGCGCGCCAGCAGCGGCAGTGCTGCCTCTTCCGCCTCGGAGAGCTTTCGCACGCGGCCATAGGCATTGAGGAAGGCGCGCGCCTTGGTGACGTTGAAGGAATGATCCGGCTCGAAACACCAGGCGTTGAGGCAGATCGCGACGTCATATGCCAGCATATCGTTGCAGGCGAAGGTGAAGTCGATGATCCCCGAGAGCTGGTCGCCGAGGAAGAAGACGTTGTCGTTGAAGAGGTCGGCATGGATCACGCCTTCGGGCAAAGGCTTCGGCCAGACCCCGCTCTCGAGGTAGTCGAGCTCGGCGGCGAGGAACGCGCGCAGGCCGGGTTGCACCTCGTCGGCCCGGTGTGACGCCGCATCGAACAGCGGCCGCCAGCCGGAGACCGAGAGCGCATTCGGACGCTTGATCGCGAAATTGGCGCCGGCCAGATGCATCTTCGCCAACGCCCCGCCGACGCCCGCGCAATGGGTCGCGCTCGGCTTGCGCGGCCAGACGCCTTCGAGAAAGGTGATGATCGCGGCCGGCCGGCCCGACAGCTCGCGCAGCGCCTCGCCGTCTCTGCCCTTCACCGGCAGCGGGCAGTTGATGCCGTGCTCGGCGAGATGCGTCATCAGCGCGAGAAAGAACGGCAAATCGTTCTTCGCCACGCGCTTCTCATAGAGCGTGAGGATGAAGGAGCCCTGGGTCGTATGCAGCAGGAAGTTTGAATTCTCGACGCCCTCGGCGATGCCCTTGTAGGAGAGCAATTCGCCGAGATCGTATTGGTTCAGGAAGTCCGCAAGCTCGTCGGCGGCAACGTCGGTGTAGACCGCCATGAAAGTCTACTCGGCGGCGGCTTCGGGGCGCACCTGACGCGGCAGCGGGAAGAACTCGTTCTCTTCCGCGGCCGAGACCGTCTCCACATGCAGCGTGAAGCGCTCGGCGAACGCGTCCATGATCTCCTCGACGATCACTTCCGGTGCCGAGGCGCCCGCGGTGATGCCGAGGCTGGTGATGTTCTCGAAACGCTTCCAGTCGAGGTCGGCGGCGCGCTGCGCCAGCACCGCGATCGGGCAGCCCTCGCGTTCCGCGACTTCGCGCAGGCGCTGCGAGTTCGACGAGTTCGGCGCACCGACCACGATCAGGGCATCGACCACCGGTGCCACCTTCTTCACCGCGAGCTGGCGGTTGGTGGTGGCGTAGCAGATGTCTTCCTTGTGCGGCCCGTTGATGTTCGGGAAGCGCTCCTTCAGGAGTGCGACGATCTCCGCGGTGTCGTCGATCGACAGCGTGGTCTGAGTCACGAAGGCGAGGTTGTTCGGATCCTTCGGAGCGATGGTCTTGGCGTCCTCGGCGGTCTCGATCAGGGTGACGGCGCCGACGGGGAGCTGGCCGAGCGTACCGACCACCTCAGGGTGATGGGAATGGCCGATCAGGAAGATTTCGCGGCCACGCTTGAAATGGATCGCGGCCTCGCGGTGCACCTTGGTCACCAGCGGGCAGGTCGCATCCAGCGAAAACAGATTGCGGGACGTGGCGTCGGCCGGAACGGATTTCGGCACGCCATGGGCCGAGAACACCACCGGCGCGGTGGTGTTTTCCGGGATCTCGGCAAGCTCCTCGACGAAGATCGCGCCCTTCTTCTTCAACCCGTCGACGACGTATTTATTGTGCACAATCTCGTGGCGAACATAGACGGGGGCGCCGTATTTATCGAGCGCCCGTTCCACGGTGTCGATCGCCCGGACCACCCCGGCACAGAAGCCACGGGGAGAACAAAGCACGATCTTAAGGTCTGGTTTGGCTGACATTGAGCGATCTCGGGACCGAATCACCTCGCCAAATGGGCGGGAAGCGGTCGATGGATGAATAGGGCTTGGGAACGAGCTTACAGCGACTTCAGAGGGAATTGGGCCCCCTTTCGGGCGCTGTCAAGGCACTATCTATAGCAGAACCATTGCGTGACTACCCCCTCCGGGCTTATATAGCCCGAATTCCCAGTCATCGCTGATGACCACCGGTTTCGCCTCCAAAAGGGGTGGGCGAAGCACAAAGGAGATTTGCCATGAGCAACGCACCGCTGATGCCCAAGGCGACCGCCGTTTGGCTGCTCGACAACACCGCGCTGACCTTCGACCAGGTCGCCGATTTCACCAAAATGCACCCCCTTGAGGTGCGCGCGATCGCCGACGGCGACGCGGCGCAGGGCATCAAGGGCATGGATCCCCTCTCCAACGGCCAGCTGACCCGCGAGGAGATCGAGAAGGGCGAGAGAAGCCCGGACTACCGGCTCCGCCTCCAGGAGAGCAAGGTGGTGCTGCCACCGCAGCCCAAGCGCAAGGGTCCGCGATACACCCCGGTCTCGCGCCGCCACGAGCGCCCGAGCGCCATTCTCTGGCTGCTGCGCAACCATGCCGAACTCAAGGACGCCCAGATCATGCGCCTGGTTGGTACCACCAAGAGCACGATCGCCAGCGTCCGCGACCGCACCCACTGGAATACCTCGTCGCTGACCCCCATCGACCCCGTGACCCTCGGTCTCTGCTCGCAGATCGAACTCGATTTCGAGGTCGCGCGCGCCGCCAAGGAAAAGCCGATCGACGCAGCCTATGGCGGCGCAACCCTGCTGCCGGCCTCCGAGACCACCAAGAAGGACGAGTTCGAGCCGGCGGAGAAATCCAGCGACGACCTCAACGTCGACGCCGTGTTCGCCAAGCTCAAGACGCTTGGCGGCAAGAAGCAGGAGGAAGATGGGGAGTAATCCTTCGTCTTCAGTCGTCATCGAATGCAAACGCGGCGGGAAAACCCGCCGCGTTTTTTTAGTGTGACGCAAGGACGGAACAGGTGGAAGCAGCCTCTACGGCCGGTCCGGATGGTTCAGCATGTATTCGCCGAGGTCGCGCTGGCGACGGTCGGCCCGGGTGGTCGCGGCGCTGCGCTGGACGTCGCGGTCCTTGCGGCAGGCCACGTATTCGGGCGAGCCCAGCGCATTGCCACGGCTCTGGCAGACCGCGTCGTCATCGTCGCCGCCCATCGCCACCGGCGTCTGGTAGCGCGCGGAGCAAGCGGAGAGGGCGATGGCGAGCAGGACAGCTGCAAGCAGGCGCGGCGTGGCGGCGAGTGGCATACGAGATCCTTATTGGCCGGCCTTGTTTAGCGCGGAATGAGGAGATTGTAAGTCGTTTGCACCGTCATTCCGGAGCGGTCCGCAGGACCGAACCCGTAATGACGACGGAGCTCACACCCTCCCCTTCAGCGCCTCCCCGATCTCGTCGAGCACCTTGGGGTCCTCGATCGTCGCTGGCACCGTCCAGGTCTCGCCATCAGCGATCTTCTTGATGGTGCCGCGCAAAATCTTGCCCGAGCGCGTCTTGGGCAAGCGGCCGACAATGATGGCGAGCTTGAACGCGGCGACGGGACCGAGCTTGTCGCGCACCAGCGCGACGATCTCTTTCTCGATCTCGGCGGGAGCCCGCTTCACGCCAGCCTTGAGCACCAGGAAGCCGCAGGGTACCTCGCCCTTGATCGCATCCTTGACGCCGAGCACGGCGCATTCGGCGACATCGGCATGCGAAGCCAAAATCTCCTCCATGCCGCCGGTCGAGAGCCGATGGCCGGCGACGTTGATGATGTCGTCGGTGCGGCCCATGACGAAGACATAGCCGTCCTGATCCTTGTAGCCGGCATCCGAAGTTTTGTAGTAGCCGGGAAATTCGGTGAGATAGGCTTCCTTGAATCGTTCGTCCTGATTCCACAGCGTCGGCAGGCAGGCCGGCGGCATCGGCAGCTTGATGACGATCGATCCCATGGTGTTGGGGCCGACCGGCTTTGCGGCCTCGTCGACCACGTCGACCTGATAGCCCGGCATCGGGACCGTCGGTGAGCCGTGCTTCACCGGCAGCATGCCGAGCCCCACCGGATTGCCGGCGATGCACCAGCCCGTCTCCGTCTGCCACCAATGGTCGATGACAGGCACTTTCAACTGCTGCTCCGCCCATTCCACCGTCGGCGGATCGGCGCGCTCGCCGGCGAGGAACAGCGTGCGGAATGTCGAGAGGTCGTATTGCCGGATGAATTTTCCTTCCGGATCATCTTTGCGGATCGCGCGGAACGCGGTCGGCGCGGTGAAAAAGGCGACCGCCTTGTGCTCGCTGATCACGCGCCAGAATGCCCCCGCATCGGGCGTGCCGACCGGCTTGCCCTCGTACATGATCGAGGTCGCGCCGTGCAGCAGCGGACCGTAGACGATGTAGCTGTGGCCGACCACCCAGCCGATGTCGGAGCCGCACCACCAGACCTCGCCCGGCTTGACGCCATAGAGGTTGAACATGGACCATTTTAGCGCGACGAGATGGCCGCCATTGTCGCGCACGACGCCCTTGGGAATGCCGGTCGTGCCTGACGTATAGAGGATGTAGAGCGGATCGGTGGCCGCGACGGGCACGCACGGCGCCTTCTTGCCGTCGTTCATCGCCTTGCGGCGCAGGGCCGCCCAGTCGTAGTCGCGTCCTGGCGTCAGGTCGCAGATGAAGTGCGAACGTTGCAGCACGATGCAGGCCTTCGGCTTCACACCTGCAAGCCTGATCGCCTCGTCGAGCAGCGGCTTGTACTGCACGATGCGCCCGGGCTCGATGCCGCAGCTCGCCGACAGAATCAACTTTGGCTGCGCATCGTCGATGCGGCTGGCGAGCTCCTTCGCGGCAAAGCCGCCGAACACCACGGAGTGCACCGCGCCGATGCGCGCGCAGGCGAGCATCGCAACGACGGCCTCCGGTACCATCGGCATATAGAGGATGACGCGATCGCCCTTGGCGACACCAAAATCCTGCATGATGGCGGCGAGCGCCTGCACCTCGGCCAGCAGTTCAGCATAGGTGAACCTGGTGACCGTGTTGGTCAGCGGCGAATCATGGATCAGCGCGACCTGGCCGGCGCGGCCGCTCGCGACATGGCGGTCGAGCGCATTGTAGCAGGTGTTAACCAAGCCGCCGCTGAACCAGCGGCCGTAGACGCCCTGCGAAGCATCGAAGATCGCCTTCGGCGGCTCGATCCAGTCGATCTCCTTCGCCGCCTCGGCCCAAAAGCCCTCAGGGTCGGCCAGCGAGCGCGCATAGACGTCGTGATAGCTGCTTTTCCCCTGGACATTCATGCTTGCGCTCCCGTTCCCTTTATTCGCCTGGCCTTGACCTTTGGCGGGACAAACGTCCCGCCATGACAGGGATCAAGTACCGGGCTTGTTTGGGGGGTATTTTCCCGGGAACGGGCCGCGGTTCAAGCTGAAAGAACGGTGCTCAGCTATCCATCGCATTCAGCCGCTGTAACCGCTCCTGCATGACCTTTCTCAGGTCATAGCCCGGCCGGCGGAAGCTCGTATTGCGGGTGGCGAGGAAATCCCGCTGGGTGCGGCGGAGGTCGCCGGCCGAGCGGGAGCCGGCCGACTTCAATACGCGTTCGTAGGTCTCGGCAATCTGGCGGTCGAGCACGCCCAACTGTGGATCGGCGCAGATCATCTTCTCGACCTCGCGCTTCGCCGTGGCACAATCGAACGACGGGCCATTGCCGGAATTCGCCGCGAGCGGCCGCAGCGGCTCGACGCCGAATTTCGCGATCTCCGCGATCATGGTTCGGCGGCCGCTGGCGGCATTGTCGTTGCCGGGATCGAGCCGTAGCGCGGTCTCGTAATCGGCCAGCGCCTTCTTGCGCTCGCCCATCTTCTTGTAGAGCACGGCGCGGTTGTTGTAGGTCTGCGCGAAATTCGGGTCGAGTTTCAGCGCGGCCTCGTAATCGCTGAGCGCAGCACCAAGCTCGCCCTTGAGATGGTAGGAATCGCCGCGATTGGTGAAGAAATTCGGCCGCGGTGCCAGCCGCAGCGCCTGATCGTAATCGGCAATCGCCTTGTCGTACTCGCCCATCGCGGCCAGCGACAGGCCGCGATTGTCGTAATATTCGGGCACCTTCGGATCGAGCCTGATCGCCTCGCCGTCGTCGGCAACCGCCTTGTCGAGCTGGCCGAGCTTCTTGTAGGCGGCGCCACGATTGGTGTAGCTGCGCGGCCGGTTCGGATCGAGCCGCAACGCCTCGCTGAGATCGCGAATCGCCTTGTCGTTGTCGCCGCCGAGATAGTAGGTCACGCCGCGGTCGGACCAGGTCTGCGCATTGTCAGGCTTCAGCTTGATCGCCTGATCGTAATCGGTAAGCGCGCGGTCGAGCCGGCGCTGGTTGGTGTAGACCACGCCGCGCAGCTCGTAAGACTCCGCATCCTGCGGATCGAGCTCGATGGCCTTGCTGAGATCCGCCGCGGCGCGGTTGAGATCGCCGCCGGCCTCGAGCAGGAGATCGCCGCGCAGGCGCCAGGCTTTTGCATTTCGGCCCTCGAGCGCGATGGCGCGGTCGATATCCCTCAGCGCCTGCGTGACGCCGCCCGAGGTCCGCGCATTGGCGTCGGCGCGCACCAGCAATGCCGCGGCGCGATCGGAGGATGGATTTGAGGCCTGGTCGATGATGGCGCTGCATGCCGGGATCAGCTCGGCCGGAGCGGCCTTGCTCCCCATCACGCAATCGACGCCGGCCAAGGCAGGAGCGACGAGGACGACGCTCATTGCCGCGCTGAGCAGGAAGGAGCGAAGCGAGATTTTTGCAAACGAGAACATTTGCGCGGAAAGATGCGTACCGCACATGGCATAGGGCTCCGAGACATCAGGCTTTCACCATTGTCGCGGCGGCCAAAGAATCGGTTCAAATCGGGCGTGTCAGGGGCGCACCGACCCCTCCCTCCCTCGCCCCGCCCTTGAGGCGGCAGACGAGGAGCCTCAATAGCCATCCACCCCGTTCAGCCGCAGCAGCCGCTCCTGCATCGCCTTCTTCAGATCGTAGCCGGGCCGGCCATATCCGGCATTGCGGCGGGCAATGAAATCGTCCTGCTCGCGCTGAAGCGCCTTCGCTTCGCCCGCATTGCGGGCCTCGCGGAGCACACGGGCATTGGAGGCAAAAACCTCGCGGTCGAGATCGGCGAGCTCGCGGTTGGCGCAGATCGCCTTCTCGACGGGGCGGCGCGCACCCTTGCAACTGAAGCTGGGCTTGCCTGCGACCGCCATCTGCGCGCCGATCCGCTCGATCTCGCGCGCCATCGCCTTGTGATTGACCTTGGCCTTCTCGTGGTTCGGATCGATCTTCAGCGCTGCGCCGAAATCCTGCACCGCCTTGGGCTTGTCGCCCTTCCTCAGCCAGAGCTCGCCGCGCGCGTTGAAGATATCGGCGAGGCCGGAATCAAGCAGAACAGCGCGGCTGTCGTCGGCGATCGCGCGGTCGACCTGGTCGTGCCGTGCATAAAGCCCGCCGCGCGCGATCAGCGCCTTGATCAGGTCGCCTTTTGCCGCCTTCTCGTTGTCGATCACGGCGGCGCAGGCCGTGGCGGCCTTGTCGATGTCGTCGGCCGCTGCAGCAGCAAGGCACGGCGCGACGTCGACCTGCGGGACCGCGGCCGGTTCGCCGCCGGTCGCGGCATGAGCCGCGGCGAACGAGAGCGCAAAGAGCAACCCGGCGCCGGACCATTGAATGAGAAAACGCATGCTCGTCACAATCGGAAAGGCCTGAGTTAAGGTCCGGGTTAAGGTCTTGCCTCGGGGCCGCACTATCCATCATACGGCCGGATTGGTGCTAGCTTGTGGCGCCGCTCAATCGGGTTCGGGCATCAACGTGTCGACATTCGAATGGATCATCGTGCTTCTGCTCGGCGCCGTTGCATTATCGGCGCTGGCGCGGCGGATCAAGGTCCCCTACCCGACCTTTCTCGCGATCGGTGGCGCGCTGATCGCCTTTGTGCCGTCGAGCCCGTCCTGGACGCTGGAGCCCGACCTGGCATTGGCTCTTTTTGTCGCACCGGTCCTGCTCGATGCCGCCTTCGACACCTCGCTGCGCGATCTCCGCAACAATTGGGTTCCGGTCTCCACCCTGGTCGTCGCCGCCGTCGGCCTGACCACAGCCGGCGTGGCCTACGTTGCGCACCGGCTGATGCCGGACATGCCCTGGGCCGCCGCGGTTGCGCTCGGCGCCATCGTGGCCCCGCCGGATGCTGCCGCCGCGGTCGCAATCCTGAGCCAGGTGAAGTTGCCCTATCGGATGGTCAAGGTTCTGGAAGGCGAGAGCCTGCTCAACGACGCGACCGCGCTCTTGATCTATCGCATCGCGGTCGGCGCGGTCGCCACGGAGCATCTGGCATGGAGCCAGGTCGCGCCGACCATGGCGCTGGCGCTGGTCGGCAGCGTCATCGCGGGATTGGTCGCAGGCCGCATCATCCCGCTGTTCATGGAACGGGTAAAGGAAGCGCCGAGCGCGATCATCGTGCAGTTCGCCACCACCTTCATGGTCTGGATTGCCGCCGAGCATCTCGGCCTTTCCGGCATCCTCACCATCGTGGTCTACGGCATCACCATCGCGCGCACGGCGGGGGCACGCATGCCGGCGCGGCTGCGGGTGCCGTCCTATGCGGTGTGGGAGACCATGGTGTTCGTGCTCAACGTGCTCGCCTTCATGCTGATCGGCATGCAGATGCGGCCGATCTGGACGCGGCTCAATGCGGACGTGCGCTGGGAGTATTGCGTGGCCGCGGCCTGGATCCTGCTCACGGTGGTGCTGGTGCGGCTCGCCTGGATCACATTCTACCGCACGACGCTGCGCGCACTGATCGCGCACGGGGTCTATCACCCAAAGGATCCGAAGCAGGTCGCCTCGCCCAAGGGCGGCCTCATCGTCTCCTGGTGCGGCATGCGCGGTCTCGTCACGCTCGCGACCGCCTTTGCCCTGCCGGAAAACTTTCCCTATCGCGACTTCATCGTCTTTTCGGCGTTTGCGGTCGTGCTCGGCACGCTGGTCGTGCAGGGCCTGACGCTGCGGCCGCTGATCCTGGCGTTCGACCTCAAGGACGACGATCCCGTCGGCATCGAGGTCGCGCGCGCCCGCGCCATCGCCTATCGCGCGGCGCTCGACGCGATCGAGGACGATCCGTCGGAGGAGGCTGAAATCCTGCGGCTCGAATATCGCGCCATCCTGATGCAGACGGACGACGATCCGAACGGCGGTGTCGCCAACGGCGAATTGCCCGCCGATCCCCTGCGCCGCCGGGGTATCGCGGCCGCGCGAAAGTCGATCTTCGACCTCCGCGCCACCGAAGTAATCGGCGACGATGCATTTCATCGGATCGAGGAAGAGCTCGATCGCGCAGAATTGAGCGCGGGGGGTTAAATCCTGTCGCCCCTGACATCCGCCCCGCCTGCACAGGTGGCCAGGGGCTTGAACCAAACCGCGCCTCTTCAGACTCATTCCAGATGACGACCCTAATCGACGACCGTCGTGTGCGCGCGCGAGATGCGTCGCCCGCACGATATTTTTATCTCCACATGGCACTGGCCTGCGCGGCCACCGCTTTTCTCGGCTTCGCACCGACCTATTTTGTGCCGCTCGCGCAACGGACATTGTCCGCAAGCCCCGTGATTCATTTTCACGGTCTCTTGTTCTTCACCTGGTCTCTCTATTTCGTGATCCAGGCCTGGCTCGCGGCCTCAGGCCGCGTGCTCAATCACCGCGCGATCGGCATCGCCGGCGTTTCGCTCGCGACCGCGATGACGATCTTCGGCTTCCTCGCATCGGTGCATGTGATGCAGCATTCCGCCGCGCTCGGACAGAAAGGGGCCGGCATCGCCTTCTCGATCGTGCCGATGAGCGGGATCGCGTTCTTCGCAGTGGTGTTCATGCTCGCGATCATGAACACGCGAAAGCCCGAGATTCACAAACGCCTGATGCTGCTAGCCGCGGTCTCCATCCTCGATGCGGCGATCGCGCGCTGGTTTCTCACCTTCCTTGCGCCTCCGGGACCGCCCGGGCCGCCGCCGGTGCCCGTTACCATCGCGCCGGCCGTGGTCGCTTCGCTGCTGCTCGTCGTCGCCATGGTACGCGACTGGCGCACCGAAGGCCGCGTGCATCCGGTGTACATCTACGGTACGCTCGCGATGCTGGCGGTGAAGGTGCTGAACTGGCCGATCAGCGAGACTGCGGCGTGGCATTCGTTTGCCGGCGGGATTCTGGCGCTGGCGCAGTAAGGGCCCGGGCTGTCGTCCTGGCGCAAGCCAGGGCGACGAGGAAGGGAGCTACGCCCCCGCCTTGCACGTGATCCCGCCGTCCACCACCAGCTCGATCCCCGTCACATATTTCGCTTCGTCCGACGCCAGGAACAGCGCGGCGTTGGCGACGTCCCAGGCCTCGCCCATGTGGCCCATCGGCACCTGCGCATCGCGGGCGCGCCACATCGCCTCGACATCGCCCTTGGCGTAGCTTTTCGCAAGGCCTGCGGAATGTTCCACCATCGGCGTCTTCATCAGGCCGGGCAGGATTGCATTCACGCGCACATGGTTCTTCGCGAACTCGATCGCGGTGGATCGCGTCAACTGGTTCATCGCCGCTTTGCTGACGTTGTAGCTGATATAAGAAATCCCGACATGGCGGATCGATGCGATCGAGGAGATGTTGATGATCGAGCCGCCGCCCTGCTTCACCATCACGGGGATGACGTGCTTCATGGCGAGATAGGCGCTCTTGAGGTTCACGGTGAAGACGCGGTCCCAGCTCTCCTCGGTCACCTCGACGACGCTGCCCATCTCGGCGATGCCAACATTGTTGTCGAGCACGTCGATGCGGCCGTGTGCCTTGAGGCATGCCGCAACCATCGACTCGATCTCGCTGGCGCGCGAGACGTCGGCCGTGAACGCGGTCGCCTTGCCGCCTTCGTCCGTGATGATCTTCGCGGTCTCTTCAGCGGCCGCACCGTTGCGATCGACGCAAAACACCTGCGCGCCCTCGCGCGCAAAGGTGAACGCGGTGGCCTTGCCGTTGCCCCAGCCCGGCCCGATCGAGCCGGCGCCCACCACCATCGCAACCTTGCCCTTGAGCCGGTCCATCGCGTGTCTCCCTTATTTCTCTTGTTCTTCGCACATGCTCATCTTCGTGACGTTAGCACCGATCGGATGCCCGACAATCTCCGATAACGTCTGGCACTTACCGTCATGGCAAAGCCGCCATTCGCCAGCCGCGCCGGAATTGCCCAGCACGACCTCCGGCATCGGCGCGCGCGCAGGCCTCCACTGAAACCAGCCGTCGACGAGCCGCGCCTCGGGCGGCGGCTCCATGCCGGGTCCGGTGCCCTTCACCCGCGCCTGCACCAGTTCGAGCCCCGCCGGGGTGACGCGCCAGTCTTCCTGCCAATCGACCTTCGCGATCGAATGTGTCCACACCAGCGTGAAGGCGGACAGCGCCAGCGCCTTCACGCCTGAGGCTGTGGCGAAGCAGAGGCTCACATCGCCTCGACCGGCGCCGGCGGACGCTGCCGCCACTGCCACAGTACGATCGCCGCGGAGAGCAGGAAGCCCGCGGTATCACTGAACGGGAAGTCGCCGAGCAGGCAGAGCGCTGCACCGAGCGCGACCAAACGTTCGAGGAACGTCAGGCGCGTGAACAGGAAGCCGATCGCGACCATGCCGAACAGCGCGATCGCCACCAGCGCCTTGAAGGTCGCCAGCGCCACCGCGCCGTAGAAGCCGAGCCTGGCCGCCATGGGATCGCCGGCCTGCAGCATCAGCGCCGGCGAATAGACGAAGACGAACGGGATGACGTAGCCGGCGAGCGCGATGCGCATCGCCTCCCAGCCGATCTTGTCGGGATTCTCCTTCGCGATCGGTGCCGCGGCTAACGCCGCAAGCGCCACCGGCGGCGAGAGGTCGGCCATGATGCCGTAGTAGAACGCGAACATGTGGCTCGCGATCAGGGGAACGCCGAGTTTCGCCAGCGCGGGCGCCGCGAGCGCTGCCGTAATGATGTAGGTCGGGATGGTCGGGATGCCGGTGCCGAGCAGGATCGACAGCAGCATGGTCATGATCAGCGCCAGGAACAGGCTCTTCTCGCCGAGGCCGATCACCCAGCCGCCGAAGATGGTGCCGACGCCGGTCTGCGACATCATGCCGATGATGACGCCGACGATGGCGCAGGCCATGCCGACGGTGATGGCGGATTTCGCGCTTTCAGCCAGCGCATCGCGGCAGGCGCGCAGGGCGGAAAATCCGCCGCGCACGAACGCAGTGATCACGATCAACGCGACGACGACGCCTGCGACCGGCACGATCTGAAGGCCGTCACGCGACAGCGCGGCAACAACGAGCGCGAGCCCGATCCAGAAGATGCTGCGGATCGCCATCGAAGACGCGCCCGTCGTGATGGCGGTGCCAAGGATCAGCCCCACTGTGAGCGCAAGGCCCATGCTACCGGCATAGAGCGGCGTAAAGCCTTCGAACAGCATGTAGACGAGGGCTGCGAGCGGCAGCACGAGGTACCAACCCTTCACCAGCGCCTTCCAGGCGCTCGGGGTCTCCGATTTCTTCATGCCGGTGAGGCCGTGCTTGCCGGCTTCCAGATGCACCATCCAGAAGGCGGAGGCGAAATAGAGCATCGCGGGAATCGCCGCCGCTTTCACGATCTCCGAATATTGGACGCCGAGCGTCTCCGCCATGATGAAGGCGACCGCGCCCATTACCGGCGGCATGATCTGCCCGCCCATCGAGGCTGTCGCCTCGACGCCGGCCGCGAACGCGCGGCGATAGCCGAACCTGATCATCAGCGGAATCGTGAACTGGCCGACGGTGACGACGTTGGCGACGCCGGAGCCGGAGATCGTGCCCATCATGCCCGAGGCGAACACCGCGACCTTGGCAGGTCCCCCGCGGGTACGGCCGAACAGGCCGAGCGAGACGTCGGTGAAGAGCTGGATCATGCCGGCGCGCTCCAGGAACGAGCCGAACAGGATGAACAGGAAGATGTAGGTCGCCGAGACGTAGATCGGCACGCCGTAAAAACCTTCGGTGCCGAACGACAGATGCGTGACGATCTGGTCGAAATCATAGCCGCGATGGTTGAGCGGCGACGGCAGATATTGCCCGAAGAACCAATAGACGAGACAGGCGCCGCACATCAGCGGTAGCGCCGGCCCCATCAGGCGTCGCGTGCCCTCGAAAATCAGCACCGCAAGCAGCGTGCCGACGGCGAGATCGAGGCGGGTCGGATCGCCGTCGCGCGCAATCAAGTCCGCATAAAAAATCCACTGGTAGAGGCCGCAGAAGAAACCCGCGCCGCCGATCACCCAGCCGAGCGCGCGTCCGGCGGCGCTCTTCGCGGTGAAGTTTGCGATCAGGCCGAAGGTGAGAAGAACGAGGAAACCGACATGGACGCCGCGCACCACCTGGCTCGGGAGATAATTGAAGGCGGCGACATAGAGCTGGAACGTGGCGAACGCGATGCCGATCCAATAGGCGAGTGTGCCCCACCAGCCAGGGCCAAAGCCTTCCGGGAAACCGTGCTCGAAATTGTCGAACTCGACCTTGATGGGCGCCGCGGTGCCCTCTGCCTGCAACATCGATATGTCCCCGCCCCCGATCGGGCGTTCCTACAGCATTCGCGCTGCATCCTGAATACGTTATGCCCGGGCTTGTCCCGGGCATCCACGATCTTTCTCGCCTGGCCTTAGAACGTGGACGGCCGGGACATCTGCGCGAAGACGCGCTTCGCGCTTTGCCCCGGCCATGACGTCCGATAATGAGGGCCGACCTTACTTGATCAGCCCTTTTTCCTTGTAATAGCGGATCGCGCCGGGATGCAGCGGAACCGGGCTGCCGCTGGCCGCCGTCTCGAGCTTGATCTCCTTGCCGGCCGCATGCGCATTGGCGAGCTCGGGCAACGACTCGTAGACCAGTTTTGTCATCTGATAGGCGAGATCGTCCGACACCGCCGAGCTGGTGACGAGATAGTTGACCACGGCCGCGGTCGGCACGTCCTTGTCCTGCCCGGTGTAGGTGTTGGCGGGAATGGTCGCCGCGATGAAGGGCAGGCCGATCTTGTCGACGGTCTCCTTCGGCACCGACACCACCGTGATCGGGCTCGAGGTCGAGAGATCCTTCAGCGAGGCCACGCCGAGGCCGGCCGATTGCAGCGTCGCGCCGAGCTGGCGGTTCTTCATGAGATCGACGGATTCGGCAAACGGCAGATACTCGACCTTGCCGAGATCCTTGTAGCTCATGCCGGCCGCCGCCAGGATCGCGCGCGAATTGAGCTCCGTGCCCGATTTCGGCGCGCCAACCGACAGGCTCTTGCCCTTGAGGTCCGCCAGCGTCTTGATGCCGCTCTCGGCAGTCGCGACGATCTGGATGTAGTTCGGATAGATCGCGCCGATGGTCCTGAGCTTGTCGAGCTTGGTCTTGAAGCCCGCCTCCTCCTCGCCGTCCCAGGCGGCTTTCAGCGAGTCGCCGAGCGTGAACGCCAGCTCGCCGCGGCCCTGCTGGAGCAGGATCAGGTTCTCGACCGACGCCTTGGTGGCCTGCACCTGCGTCTTCACGTTCGGAATCTTGTCGCCGTAGATCTTCCCGATCGCAACCCCGAGCGGGTAGTAGACGCCGGAGGTACCCCCGGTCAGCACGTTGATGAAGGATTGCGCCTGCGCGCAAGGTGCCGACGCCGCCAGAGCAAGAGCCGCGGCCACGCCGAAAATCGTTCGTTTCATGATCTTTCCACTCCCCAAACCGGCCGGGAAGTTGGCCGGATGAGGGGAGCGGGTCAACCTATCCAAAAGTCAAAACAGGACTGCGGTAAATGGCTGTCCTGGCTTGATTTTTGGGGAACCGGGCAGGTGCGGCGAGGTGGCGCAGCCAGGCGCGCTTACGTGGGATCAATCACTCACGCAGCAGGCTCGGTGCAACCTCTCCCGCGTACGGGAGAGATCGGCGCGATGCGCCGGGTGAGGGCTTTCTCCTCTGGGACTATCCCATTGCGGATACACCCTCTCCCCAACCTCCCCCGCAAGCGGGGTCGCAAGCGGGGAGGGAGCGCACCGTCACTGGCAAGCCTTCACTGGCAAGCCCTTACTGGCAAACCCTCATTGGAAGGTCATGTCCAGGCACTTGGAGATGTCGGAGCCGAGGCCGGAGGAGATGATGATGCAGCCGCGGACCTTCTGCGCGCTGACGTCGGCAGCCCAGACCGAGTAGCCGCCGGGGCCGAAGAACGAATTGGTGTTCGGCGGCTCGGTCTCGGTCGCGTCGAAATCGTAATGGCCGTCGGTCTCGAAGACGCGCGGCTTCTTGGTGCAGCCGCCGTCGGTCTGGACGTTGATGACTTCCTTGTTGTCGCGGGTCAGCGCCAGCGAGACCTGGCAGCGGAAATATTCCGAGGTCTTGGTATTGAAGAGGTAGGTGTAGGACTTGCAGGTCGCAGTGTTGAGCTTGCCCGGGGCCAGGCCGCGGCTGCACGAAATCCGCTGGTTGTGGCTGAGCTGGTAGTCATCGGCCCGGGCGGCCGGCGCCAGCGCCGTCAGCAGCAGCGCGGCGGCCCAGCAGGCTTTAACGACATGGTGCATCCGAATCATCCCTACCCAATATTTTGTCGAATTGCGTTCTAGACGGAAAGCGGAACATAGTCGCGCGGGGACGATGGGAAAATCACAAACTGCTGGGCAAGACGTGATGCGCTGCGGCACTTACGCAGGTTGACCTGTAAATGCCGTTCGTGATTTGTTCAAGACGGGCAACCCCAATGGCGGGGAGGATGGATGATGATATTTTCAAAGAAGACATTTGCACTTGTTTCGGCTGCACTCGTAGCAGTGCTCGGTACGTTCGCGGCTCCCACATCGGCGCAGACCGCGGCCACGCCGTGGGAGCTGAAGCCCGACACGGGCTATGCTTATGACAAGGAAGGCAAGACCTTCTCCTACAAGATGGGCACCAGCAATGCCGGCGAACTTCTGAAGGGTGCCAAGAAGGTGCCGAAGGGCACGCTGTTCTTCATCGGCCACAACGGCCAGCTCTATATGCGCAGCGGCCCTTATCTGGAAGGCGACGGCAAGTTCAAGTTCGGGGCGGATCAGTAGGGGCGGCGCGTTACCTACTCGGTGTCGTCACCCGCGAAAGCGGGTGATCCAGTATTCCAGAGGCCGTGATGGGATACGGCGAAGCCGCGGCGTACTGGATGCCCCGGTCGAGCCGGGGCATGACATCGACCTGTTCTGACGCCAGCTAAAACGCCCCCGCCAGCTCCCGCGCGCCGGCATTGTTGCTGTTGCTGTCCATCCGCGTATCCGTCACCGCCAGCAGCTTCGCCACCGTGTTGTGGCGGATCGCGACCGGGTTGCGCTCGTAGCCGCCGCGCTGGAAGAAGTTCGAGGTCGGCACCTGCTCGCGCATCGCCTGCGGCATCGTCACCATGTCGAGGCCGGTGCCGTCGCCGGTGAGGTTCATCATCTCGAGCTCGGCGGCAGTGAGCGGACGGCTGTACCCCTTGGTGCGCGCGAACAGCACCGAGGTGAGCAGCTTGTGGGTCTGCAGCATCGGCCCGATATCGATGTCGAGCACCATGGCATGCATGGCCCAGCCTTGCGCGGTGTTGCCGATCTTCTCGTGCTCCGACCAGGAGTCGGGCACCGACTTGGCATGCGCCACCATTTTCTTCAGAACCGTGAGCTTGTGCTCGAGCGACTGGCGCGCCGGTCCCGAGGTCCGCGCTACCTTGTCGGAGAGCGCGCGGATGAGTTCATGGCCCTGCTCGGCCAGCAGCTCGACGCTGTTTGTGGTCAGCAACTGGTTGTATCCCATCGCGGTCGAGATCGCGCGCTTGCCGCCATGCTCGATGCCCGCCTGCACGTCGTAATTGCCGGTGCCGCCGGTTTCGAACGCATAGACCCGCACCGCCTGCTCGCGCGTCAGCCCCGAGGCCAGCGCGTAGCGTGCATAGACGCGCTTGAACTCGACTTCGCTGGACGGCCGTTGCGGCGTGAACTGGTAGAGCTCCTGCGCCGCGCGCAAGAGATCGGCGACCACGGGTATCGGCTTTCTGGTGGGACGGTCCGGGGTTTCCTCCGGCTCCGGATTCACCGGTCGCTTCGGCCCGTTATAGAGCGGCGGATGCTCCAGCACGTAGTCCTCTAGCGTGACCTGCTGTCCGCTGCGCCGCTTGGCGTTGCGGCCACGACGCTTCTCGGAGATCTGGCTCCAATAGGCGCCAGCCTCCTCATCGAAGGCGCCGCGTGCCGCCTGATATTCCTGCAGCTTGCGGCGATATTCGAGCACCGCCGGCGACGCTCCACCCTGCGCAAAGAACTGCGACAAGAGCTGGCCTCTGGCATTGCTGACGGCCGGCGGCAGCGCGTCGGATTCGCCACCGCGCGCGGCGGGCGCGAGCAGGACGAACGCGAGTGGAACCAGCCTCACGGCATTTCGAATCGATCGATGCATGCCGCCTTCTTAGCAGCTAGCCGGTAACCGTCACGTTAACGCGCCGTTTACCTCTTTTTTCGTCTCTTGCATCACTTCCAGGCGAATACCGGCTGTTCCAGCTCGGTGACGCGGGTGTGCCGTCCCGCCAGTACTTCGCGGAACTGGTAGATCAGCGCCGCCGTCGGTGCGTGGATCAGGCTCGTCTGATGATGGAAGCGGATTACACGGCGCGTGCTCTCGGGGATCGCGACGAAATCGAAGGCGTCGTCGCGCTCGATCGTCGCGAGAGCGATGCGGTGAACCGAAGCCACCTCGTCCGGATTTGGTTTGATCGCAGCACTGTCGGCGGCCCAGACCACGACGGGCGTGATCAAATAGCCGGAGCGGGTCGGATAATCGTCGAGCGTGCCGAGTACCTCTGCACTGGTGAGACGGAGGCCAAGCTCCTCGTCGAGTTCGCGTAGCGCCGCTTCGACCGGCGTCTCGCCGGCATCGCAGCGTCCGCCGGGCAAGGCCCATTGGCCGCGATGAGCGCGCAGATGCGATGCACGCAGCGTGAGCAGCAACGCCGTGTCATCGCTCTCGCTGGCCGCGGTCAGCGCAACCACCACTGCGGCACACTTCAACGCCGCCGGCGCTTCGTCCTCCGGCAGGCGCGTGAAGGCCGCGCAAGCGGCCGCGATATTCCGTCGTGTGGCATCGTCGAACGGTTTCATGATGCTTGACTACACCACGTTCGGCCCCGATGAAATGAGATCGCAAGGCCCGCGCAGGAATGGACGACGACATGACCAACAAGACGGCCGCAAGGCTCAAGTCAGACGGCTGGACCATCCTGGAAACCACGGGCTTCATGCACCTGATCGGTCCCCTGTGGGAGCGCAAGGTCGACGGCCAATACGAATTCGCACTTGCGACCGAGGACAAGCACCACAACCGCCGCGGCATGGTCCAGGGCGGCGTGATGATGACGTTCGCGGACCGCACCTGCGGCATGACCGCCCGCTACGTCTCCGGCAAGGAGTTCATGGCGACGGTACAACTCGACACCCTTTTCGTCGAAGCCGGCCAGATCGGCGACATCCTGATTTCCCGCCCACGCGTGGTGCGCTCGACGCGCAGCCTCGTCTTCATGAGCACCGAGGTGACGGTGGATAGCCGTTGCGTGGTGATGGCAAATGGCGTGTTCAAGATTTTGAAGGGGCCGGGGTAGATCGATTGATCAGGCCGCCACCGCTGCCCAACTTCGTCATTGCGAGCGCAGCGAAGCAATCCAGATTCTTTCTGCGGATGCATCTCTGGATTGCTTCGCTGCGCTCGCAATGACGGAGCTAGGTGGATATGCTGTTGGCCAATGAAGCACTGAGGAGCCAGCCCATGCAATACCGCCAGCTCGGCCGCAGCGGCCTCAAAGTGTCGCCGATCTGCCTGGGCACCATGATGTTCGGCGGGCCGACCGATGAAGCTGCCTCAAAGCGCATCATCGCGAAAGCACACGAGGCCGGGATCAATTTCATCGACACCGCGGACGCCTATTCGAAGGGTGCATCCGAAGAGGTCGTGGGGCGCGCGATCGGCAACAACCGCCATGCCTGGGTGCTTGCGACAAAGCTCGCCAACCCCATGGGCACCGATCCAAACCGTGTCGGCCTGTCGCGGCGCTGGGTGTTGCAGGCAGCTGATGAAAGCCTGAAGCGGCTCGGCACCGATCACATCGACATCTACTATCTGCACAAGGAAGACCATGCGACGCCGCTGGAAGAGACGGTGCGCGCGATGGGTGACCTGATCCGCGCAGGCAAGGTGCGCTATTTCGGCGTCTCGAACTACCGCGCCTGGCGTGTCGCCGAAATCTGCAACATCTGCGACCGGCTCGGCATCGACCGGCCCGCGGTGAGCCAGCCCTATTACAACGCCATGAACCGCATGCCAGAGGTCGAGCACTTCCCGGCCTGTTCCTATTACGGCCTCGGCATCGTGCCCTACAGCCCACTGGCGCGCGGCGTGCTGACCGGCAAATACAAGCCCGATGCAACTCCCGACAAGGAGACGCGCGCGGGCCGTAACGACACCCGCATGATGCAAACGGAATGGCGGCCGGAATCGCTTCAGCTCGCGCAGAAGATCAAGACCCATGCCGAGAAGAAGGGCATCACCGCCGGCCAGTTCGCGGTCGCCTGGGTGCTGAACTCCGCCTTCGTCTCCTCGATCGTCGCCGGCCCCCGCACCGAGGAGCAATGGGACGGGTACATCAGCGCGCTCGACTACCGCTTCACTGCGGATGATGAGGCGCTGATCGACCGTCTGGTGACGCCGGGCCATCCCTCGACGCCGGGCTACAACGACCCCGCCTATCCGATCGAGGGCCGCCGCGCGCGGACGGCTTGAATCGCGGAGACGACGATGGCGCTTGACGATCGCTACGGCCTGCCGCTCTCCACCACCTCGCATGAAGCGGCAAGCGCTTATCGCGAGGGCATCGATCTCATGCTGGCGGGCTGGACCGGCACGGCGGAAGCGCTGGAGCACGCGATTGCGGCCGATCCGGACTTCGCGCTTCCCCATATCGCCCGCGCCCGCGTCCATGCCTTCTACCAGCAGGGCGATCTCGCGCGAAGCCGGGCTGCGCTCGCGCGCGGGCTCGTTGCGAAACACGGCACGGAACGCGAGCGTTCGCATGTCGAGACGCTGGCGCTGGCAATCGAGGGCCGGCTGCCCGAGGCGATCGCGGCGACGATGAAGCACGTCGAGGCGTGGCCGCGCGACGCATTGGTGCTGTCGCTGCCGCTCGGCGCGTTCGGCCTGTTCGCGTTCTCCGGCATGGCCGATCACGACCGCGCGCGGCAAGAGCTGTGCGAGCGCGTCGCCCATCACTTTGGCGAGGACTGGTGGTTCCTCACGATGTACGGCTGGGCGATGACCGAGAACGGCGACATCGCGCGCGGCCGCGGCGTTACCGAGCGCGGCTTCGACCTGCGCCTGCAGAATGCCCATGCCGCGCACGCCGTGCTGCATGCGATGTTCGAGGACGGTTCGATCGCGGCGGCCGATCGGCTCGTCGACGACTGGCTCCCCTCTTACGACCGCGCCGGAATTTTGCACGGCCATATCCGCTGGCATCAGGCGCTCGGCGCGCTGGAGCATGGCGATGCCGCGCGGGCGCTTGCGATCTATGCCGATGTGCTGCAGCCGCAGGCCACACAGGCGCCGCCGCTCAACGTCGTCACCGACGCCGCGTCCCTGCTTTGGCGCCTGTCCGCTTACGGCCACGCGGTGCCGAGAGCGCTGTGGGTCGAAGGCGATGACAACGCGCAAAAACTATTTCCGAAATCGAGCCTGCCCTTCGCCGACATCCACATGGCGCTGTTCGCGGCTGCGACGCAAAATCGCGAGGCGCTCGCCGCGCGTCTTGCCGTGATCGAGGAGCGGCTCACTGAAGGCAAGCTGCCGGCGGGTCCCGTGGTGCCGGCGGTCTGCCGCGCCCTGGCAGCCTTCGCGGACGAGAATTACGCGGCATGCGTGCAAATGCTCGCGCCGGTTCTCAGCGAGGTCGTGCGCCTTGGCGGCAGCCATGCCCAGCGCGAGCTGATCGAGGACACCTTTATTGTCGCTCTGATGCGCAGCGGCGAGCTGCCCCGCGCCCGCGCCCTGCTCAATGCCCGCCTGCACCGCCGCCCATCCTTGCGCGATGCGCGCTGGCAGGCGGCGATGGTAGCCTTGCCACGAAAAAAACACCCGGCTGACGGAAAGTGCCAGCTGGGAATGGGTTGGCGACAGGGCAAATCGCCGTTGGGGTGACGCGGTGGTATTCCAGGCGGGTTCGGCAGAACAAACGGGATCGCAACCAATTTGCGGTTCGCTGGTTATTGGACGGAACTTTTCCGTGGTTCCCAGGCATGTGAGCCTTCCGATGCGCCTCTGCCGCCCAGTGCTCGCTGCCGCCCTTCTCGCCTTGGCAAGCCCTTGTCTTGCCGAATCTTTCGCGCCGATCGCCGTCAAGAACCCGCTCGGACAGCAGACCGCTTTTATCGACCTGTTGGCGCTGATGTCAGGCCACTGCAAGACGTTGAAGGTCGCCGGCCGCACCTTCGCCTGCAAGACGGTGGCCTACGCCCATGGCGGCAGCGGCCGGGTCAATTTCGCGGTCGCAGTCGACGATCCCTCCGATGGCAACCACGTCGTGTCGTTCTCCGGCGAGAACGGCAAGCGCGCCGACGACAATTCCTACGAGCTGCCGATCGACCGCATGCTGCTCAACTCCAAGGACCGTCCCAAGGTCGACGGGCTGCCGGTGCCGGCCGAGCAGACCTCCACCGGAGTTTGCCGGCAGACCGGAAATTTCGCCGCCAAGAAGGTGACAGACGTGACCTGCTCGGCCACCGACAGCGAAGGCCGTCGCTACGAACTGCTGTTCGTCTCCGACGGCACGCCGGTGAGCGTGCGTCGCATCAGGCAGTCGGCGCCGTCGATCCAGGATCCGTTCAAGTAGCGGCGCGCTCCGGCTTTCGTCAGGGCGATCCGCATCCGTGAGGATGTGGGCGCGTAGCCCGGATGGAGCATAACGCAGTCCGGGAAAGTCTCGTAGCGAGCAGCGGGCTCGGATTACGCTGCAGCGAAATCCAGGCTACGGATCTTCCGTCGCAAAACGAGGGAAGATCGACATTGCGCGTTGTCTTCTTCGCCTCGCATAGTCGGTGCAGCAAGCAAGTCCGAAAGCAATCCTGATGCCTCACCCCCTCCCCGCCCTCATCGTCGTCGACGTCCAGCGTGCGTTCGACGAATGGGAAGCAGCGGGCAAGCGGCGCAACAATCCGGATGCGGTGGGGCGCATTGCCGATCTCCTGAAGGCGTTCAGAACGGGCGGCGCGCCGATATTCCACATCCGTCATGAGGGCACCAGGCCGACATCGTCGTTTCTTCCCCAAAACTCCGGCTACGCCGTCAAGGACGAGGCGCGCGAGCAGCCGGGCGAGACGGTGATCGTCAAGCGCGTCAACAGCGCCTTCATCGGCACCGATCTGGAAAAGCGCTTGCGCGCAGGCGGCATCGGCACGCTCGTTATCTGCGGCGCCACCACCAATCATTGCGTCGAGACGACGACGCGGATGGCCGGCAATCTCGGCTTCGACGCGCATCTGGTGCGCGATGCGACCTGGACCTTCGAGCGGGTCGGGCCGGATGGCGACAAGCATTCCGCCGAGGAGATCCATGCGATGACGCTGTCGAATCTCAACGGCGAATTCGCACGCATCGTCACCACCGATGACGTGGTTGCGTCATTCGCGGCAGACTGATGGCAGAGTTGCGATCTACGCCGGTGATGCGACAATAAATCTCACGAAACGCACACAGTCGCGCGAATCATACATCCATGAACTGCGTCGATGAACTGCGTCGTTTCGACGCCCGCACTGGCTGGAACGCGCAGCCTGCCCATCTGTTGTCACACGACATTCAACTGGAGTGATGACATGAAGTATCTCTTTGTCGCGATGGCCGTCGGTGCCGCGGCGCTTGCCGGCGGGACGGCGGCAAACGCGGCCAACAATTCAAGTGCGAAGCAGAACGCGCAAGGCCAATCGACCGATATCAGCGCGCAGCACAGGCACCACTATGGCCATCGCCAGCATTGGCGTCCTCACCACTATCGTGGCTATCATCGTCCGCACTACCGCAGCTACGGCTATTACCCGCGGCATCACGGCTATTACGGCGGAGGACCGTACGGAGCTTACGGCCGCGGCGGTCCCGGCGTGACGTTCAGCTTCGGCGGCAGCCGCTGGTAAGACGCAGACCCGTAAGACGAAGGGCCCGCGGGATGCGGGCCTTTTTCTTGCTCGTCAGCTATCCCCGCAAGATCATACGCGCCGTCTCCAGACCGCTCGCCAGCGCCGCTTCGACTGTGCCCATATCGGCTCCGCGATAGAGCGCCTCGCCGGAGAACAGCACCGCGCTGTCAGCGCGCGCGAGGATTGTTTGCGCCTCGCGCGTTCGCGGCGTCGCCCAGGAATAGGCGCCGCAAGCGTAGGGATCGTGCGCCCAGTTGGTCGCAGCGGCCGCCACGAGCTCACGCGCAATCTCTCCGCGCGGCTGCTTGAAAATAGCCGCCAGCGAATCGAGCCCGGCATCGACCAGCGCTTGCGGGTCGGGGTGCGACAGCGCTGCCGTGCGCGGGCCGCCGAACCAGCCGGTAAGCACGGGATGCCCGTTCGGATATTGCGTCCACCACACCGGGATGGCCTGGTCGGACAAAAGGAAGGTCATGTTCGCGAGCTCCTGCTTGCGCTCGCGCCACCATGGCCGTGAGAAGCGCAGCAGGATTTTGATCACGTTGCCGAAGCCGATCTCGTCGGCAGCCGCGGCTTTCCCGCGTGCGCTCTCCGGAAGCGCGATGTCGCGCAACAACGGCAACGGAACAGTGAGGATCACACGATCGCAGCCCTGCACGTCGCCGCCGGCGCAGCGGACCGCCATCTTGCCGCCGGCCTCCTCGATCGCCAACACCACGCAACCGAAGCGAAAAATCACGCCAAGCCTGCGGCACTCCGCCGCCAGGAAGTCAATCAGCGCACCATAGCCGCCATCGATGCGCGCCTGCGGAGAGTGCCCGCCGTGCATCCACTCCTCGCGCAGCGCCAGCGTGGAGGCGCGCTCGGGGTCGGCCGCGTCGTAGCCTTCGACCATTCGCTCGATCGAATGGCGCAGCCGCGCGTAATCATCCCCGGCAAAATGCCGGCGCAGGAATTCGGCGACGGTGAGATCGTCCCTCAAGTCTCGCAGCACGGCTTGCAGCTCAGCCTCATGCGGATCGTGGCGATCCTCACGCATGATGTCTGCGCCGTCAAAGCTCCACCGCTCGCCTTCGATCTCCTGAAGGGATAGCCCGGCCTCACGCAGCAACGCGCGCGTGACCGGCGCCTCGCCGTGGACGAATTCGGCGCCGCCATCGGCGGGGTATTCGAACTCTGAAATCGACAGCGGATGGATGCGGCCGCCGCAGCGCTCGCGCGCCTCCAGGATCGTCACTGTCGTGCCCGCGCGGACAAGCTCACGCGCCGCCATCAGGCCGGCCGCGCCCGCGCCGACAATGACGATGTGCTCTGATTGTCCCGGCATGTAGCTGCTTTACGTGCCCGTCGCCTGTGGGTCGTTCTGGATGAGATAGCGCAGCAGCAGCACGCCGCCGCCGAGCGGCCGCGCGCTTTCCAGCGTCATCGCGGTCAGTGGCGCGCGCTGCTCGCTGTCCGCGTCGGTTGAATCGAACACGAAGGGTGCGCCCTTCGCGCCATCGATCGCAGGGCTCAGGATCAGATTGAATTCGTCGATAAGGCCGGCGCGCAGGAATGCGCCATTGGCGACGCCGCCGCCCTCGACCAGCAAGCGCTTCACGCCCAGCTCGCGATTGAGAAGGTCCAGCGTCAGCGCGAGGTCGATCTCGGACTTGCCGGCAAAGATATAGGACACGCCCTCGCCGCGGAGCCCGGCGAGATGGGAATCGGAGACGCTCTCGGTCAGCACCACGACGACCGGATCGCCGCCGATATCGGAGCGGCCCCAGCCGATCTTGCCCTGCGCATCGAGCACGACGCCATAGGTTTTCGCGTCCCGTCGCGCGAACCAGTTTTCGCGCGGAAGTTTCGCGTCCGTCGTCGTGGGATAGGGCTTGCCCTTGGCGAACTCCGAGCCGGTGACGCGGCCGATCACCCAGGCATCGCCGCCGAGCTCGTCATGGATCTTCTCGAACCAGTCTGTGCCCGCCCCCTTCGGGCGCCAGCGGCTTGGATGGGTGCGGCCGTCCAGACTCGAATGCATCAGACAGATGACGTAAGGCTTCATGCGTATCTCCGGGCCGCGCTCAGGCTGCCGGCTCATTGCCCTTCTCATTCCCTGTGGCCCGATCGTTCACGATCACCGCGAGGGATTGAGCTTTGGCGGCGCGACGAGTTTTAGTGTGTTGGTGTCGCGATGGTTGAACGGCGCGCCGCGCACGAACAACTCGGTCTGGATCAGATAGGTCCAGCTGCCGTCGCCGTTGAAGGTGATGTCGCAGCGGTAGGCATCAGTGCGGAACGCTTGTTCCAGAAAGTCGGTCGAGCAAATCCCGTAAGCGGTGTCGCCGCGCTTCGCTGTAACGGAGATCTCTTTGTCGTCCGGCCCGGCCTTGCCCGACGCCAGCAGCACCTGCCCGCGCGGGATCGCCAGCGTCTGCATGATCAGCCCGGTCGCGGGCTCCCACAACCAGTAGCCGACCTGGTGATGGAAGGTGATGTCTTCCTCGGGCGTGTTAATGTGGATGTGATAGCGCAGCCCGTAAAGCAGCTGCGGCCCGTTAGCCTGCGGATCGATCGGGTCCATCCGGATATGCTCGATGAAGGTCCGCCGCTCCGGCCCCTCCGCCTTCGGATTGATGTCGATACCCTTGTCAGCCTGCCAGACGCCGGCGAGACGGCGGAGCGGACCGAGATTGGCAAGACCGTCGGGCGAGACGTCCGCGGGCTCGGTGAAGATGTCGGCGGGAAGGGGCAGCATGGATGTCCTCGCGTCGTTGCGAGGCAGGAATAGCATGAGAGCGCGGGCGTGGCTCGTGCTCAAGCCTCACAATCGCGAATGGACACAAGCGCCACGCGCAGACGATACATGACGCGAAGCGGAGCCGAACCTCCTGAGTTCGGCTCCGCCGCCAGGACGTCTAGTAACGGTGGTCGCGGACCTCAGGTTGATTCCGGTGATCCCGGACGATGCCGACGCTTCCCAAGATTTTGTGTTCGGCGCGCCCGTTGCGCCGCCGGCAGCTGGTATTTGCGCGCCGGCGCTGACGCCACTGAAGTTTCCGGTGTGAACGCCCCCTCAAGCAGCTTCCGACGTTGATCTCGCACGCTGCTCGAGCACGCCGATCGTCGAGACCAAATTGTCGCGCCGGGCGCGAAGGTTCAGTGCGAGAAGCGGATATTCCGGCTGATGCACGTCGAACACGCGCGCTCGGGCTTCTTCCTCGAGAATGTCGGTGTTGATGAGTCGAACGCGCCACCACAAATCGGCGATCAACCCATCGAGCCGGAGTTCGCCGGCAGCACCAGAACGGGACACATCTTGCATCGCTTGCCTCAACTTGAAACGGCCTCTCTACCAAGGCCGGACTTTGGTCCTGACTGAGCAAGCAGAGTGCCAGCAATGGGCGGGCACGATCTGGTTCCGGAATTAAGCTCGGGGCTGCGCATGACGAACTGCTGAACGGACGCTCTTGTCGATCCTCAGCGTTGGCGGCGGAACGGTCGATGACCCTCGAAACGTCTCGGCTTAGCGTTTCGTCTTGGGAAGCACCATCCTGCCCTGTGTAGCAATGCCACCCCACTTGGCAGACCAGCTGACTTCCGGGGCGGAGGATTGCTTGATACCCTTCTGATCCCACGCCCCCTGCAGCGCAAACAGGGCGCCTTGGGGATCGACACATCGCACGATCCAGCAACCATCGGGCAACTCGATTGGTTCCTGGAGAACCCGACCCCCGCCAGCATTGATCCGCCGGGCCGCCGCGCCGACGTCCTCGACATTGAAGTAATGGAGCCAACACGCCTGCGATACGCTCGGAAGCTTGGTGAGCATGCCTCCGATCGTCTGCCCGGCCGCCGAAAACAACTCGTACACGCTTGCCGGGCCGGCGTCGGCGGAGGCCCGTTGCCAGCCGAGAAGCTCGCCGTAAAACGGAAAGACCTTGCTTCGGTCTTCGGCCAGCAACTCGTGCCAGCCGACGCGCCTGGGCTGGTCCGGCCCGCTCGGTTGCGATTGGCCATATGTCAGCCCGGTGACCAGCGCAAAGGTCGCTCCTTGCGGATCGGCGACCACTGCAATGCGGCCGATGTTGCTGTCGGTCGGCAATACCAGGATCGCGCCTCCAAGCCGGCGGATCTGCGCGGTCCTCGCATCCATGTCATCGACGGCGACGTAGCCGAGCCATCTCGGCGTAGCTCCCATTCGCACCCCCTCTTCGGGGAGATCCATAAGCCCGACGACCGGAGTTTCGCCCGCAGTCAGCAACGAGTAAGCCAATTCCGCGCTCGACGCATCTTTCACGGCCCAGCCGACGACCTCCGCGTAAAAAGCAGCCGCCGACGGCATGTCCGTCGTCAGAAGCTCGTACCAAACGAAGCGTCCGGGTAGATCGACCAAGCTAGCCTCCCCGTTCGAGCGGGCAGACCATTGCGCACTGCATCATGCGCCGCAGCCCGGTGTCATCGACAGGAACTTGCCGCGATGTCGTTCATGAAGATGAATGCGATCTGAACGAGCGCCACTACATTTCGTGTTCACGTGAATCTTGCCCGCATTGATTGCTCGGCGTAGCATCATTGCAGAAGATCGTTCTTCCAACCATGGAGGATGCGGCCATGCGACGAACGAAGCAAGCTTCGAAAAAGAGGCGAATGACCAAAGCCGCAGTCCCGGCGCTCGGATTCGCCGGACTGACTTTTTCGCTGGCGGGAAGCGCGATGGCGTCCGCGGTGCCGCCAAGCGAGCCTCAACAAAGACCGAACTTCGCGCCCGGCCAGTTCACCACGCTCAACGAGGAAGAACTCGCGGACGTCAACCTCGCCACCTTCCATCTCGCCACCGATGAGAGAAGCTTAAGCGGAGTGCTGCTCGCGCGCGGATGCGGTGGCTGTCGTGGCTGCGGCGGTTGCCGTGGCTGTGCGGCCAGAGGTTGCGGTGGCTGCAGAGGTTGCGCAGGCTGCAGAGCCTGTCGCTGCGGCGTCGGATGCGGTGGCTGCGGCGTTGGCGTGATCGGCGTACCAGTGGCATGCACAGGGTGCTGTGCGTCATGGGGCCGCTGCCGCTGGTGCTAGAAGGCAGCACTCCCTGACTGTGTGTCGACGGGTCGCGATTTCATTGGCCGGGCTCGCAAACGACCCGGCCAATTTGCTGTTTTTGTTACAGCGTTCGCTGCGCCCGGCTGGTCAGCTTGCCGATGGCGAGCGAGTGTGTTCCAACTTATCCGAAGAAGAAGGCCGGTGGTCGAGCTCGGTGCACAAGTCGGGCCAGGCCAAGCGTTCGTCGCGCGCCGGCAATCGGGATGACGGGAACAGGATCGGCGTGCTGACCCGATGACAGTCAAGCGAAAGAGCAGCGCTACGAAGCAAACCCGCAAGGACATCTTGCGATTCGCACCGAACTTCACCGCCTATCTGCTTCCTCCCAATGTGGTCTGTCTCTATTCCGAGAACCGCAAGTTCTTCCTGCACGGCGATCTGTATTGCGCCGTGGCGAGCGCGATTGGAAAAAACGGCAAGACTGCGCCGGAAATCATCCGCCTGCTTTCGAAGAGTTTTCCCGTTGCCGAGATCGAGGAAGCCATCAGGCGGCTGCTGGAGCGCAAGTCCGTCATCAGCGGAGCATCGCACGCATTTGCAGGCGCCGTTAATGGATATTGGGCAAGCCTCGGCCTGCCTCCCGAGGTCGCCGAAGAGAATCTGCGCAATTGGCCTGTGCGGGTGGAATCGATCGATGTCAAAGGCGCGAGCGAACTGAGCGCGGCGTTGAGCAAGCTCGGGGTTCGAATCGCCAAGCGGTCGCCCCGGCTTATCATCACGCTTGTGAACGATTACCTCGAGCGGCGGCTCGCCGAGTTGAACGGCGAACGCGTGACCGCCGGGACGCCCTGGCTGCTGGTCCAGCCGTCCGGCGTGTTTCCGCTGGTGGGACCTGTGTTCATGCCGGGCGAGAGCGCCTGCTGGACCTGCCTGCACGATCGCATGATCCGCAATCGCGAGATCAAGGGGTTTCTCGACCGCGGAGTGGCGCAAGCGGTCGCAATATCGCCCCTGGTCAGCGACACCGTAGGACAAACCGGGATCCACTTCGCTGCGGTTGAAATCGCGAAGGCGATCGCCTCCGGATTTCGCACTGATCTCAGCGATCATATCGCGAGCTTCGACCTGACCGGGGCTGCGATCGTCAAGCACTACGTCGCGAAACGCCCGCAATGCTCGACCTGCGGCAGCAAGAAGCTCAGGAATCCACGACGGGCAGCAGTGCCGATCGAGATTGCCGAGGGCAGAAAGCTCGTCATGACCAGCGGCGGATACCGCACCGTGACGTCGCGAGCCACCGTGGCGCGGTACCGCAAACACGTCAGTCCGCTGACCGGCGTGGTGTCGCGGCTCGAGCGGATCGAGGCCGATCTGCCGATGAACACCAATTTTTTCGCCCATCACAATTTCTCTGCGCCGGCCTGGAACGTCGACCAGCTCAGGTCCGGCCTGAGCGGCGGCAGCTTCGGCAAGGGCTCCACGGCCGAGCAGGGCGAGGCCAGCGCGCTGATGGAAGCGATCGAGCGCTACTCGGGCATTTTCCAGGGCGACGAGATCAGGACAAAGCGCCGCTTTGCCGATTTCGCTCCGGGTGACGCTCTTCTTCCCAACGACGTCCAGTTCTTCAGCGACATGCAGTTTCAAGACAGGCATGCCCCGCAGCCGGACGATTCACATCCGGTTCCAGAACCGTTCGATCCCTCGACCAGGACCGAATGGTCGCCGGTCTGGTCGTTACGCGACAAGCGTTTCAAATATCTTCCGACGGGCCTTTTGTATTTCTTCTATGGCGGCTTCCACACGGATTCCAACGGATGCGCGGCCGGCAACACCCGCGAGGAGGCCATCGTTCAAGGCTTCCTCGAACTGGTCGAACGCGATGCCTACGCGATCTGGTGGTACAACCGCGTCCGGCGCGCCGAAGTGGACCTTACGCAATTCGAGGATTCCTATGTGCGGGATCTCCAGAGCCAGTTTGCCGACGCGGGGCGACGGCTCTGGGTGCTCGACATCACCAGCGATCTCGGCATTCCCTCCTACGTTGCGATCATGCACTGGATGCAGAACGGACACGAGAATATCGAGTTCGGGTCGGGCTCGCATTTCGACCGCCGCATCGCCTTGCTGCGTTCGCTCACCGAGCTGACCCAGTTCATGTCGATTGGCATGATGAGCGGCGGAAGCGGCGAGAAACCGTCGCTTGACGGTGTCACGCCGCTGCGGCTGGACGATTATCCGTTCCTGATCCCGAGCGACAATCCGATCATCCCGCCGGCACCTGACCTCGAGGTTCACGCCAATACGCGCCACCAGGTCAATGCCTGCGTCGAGATTGCCGCCGGCGCAGGATACGATTTCCTCGTGCTCGACCAGACGCGACCCGACGTCGAGGTCCCCGTCGTCAGGGTGCTCGTTCCGGGCTTGCGGCATTTCTATCGCCGCTTCGGGTCCGGCCGGCTTTACGATGTCCCGGTGAAGCTTGGGCTGCTGGATCGCCCGCGACTGGAAAGCGAACTGACTCCGTTCCTGCCACACACCTGAAGGCTGGCCTCGTTGCACGTTCCCCGGAAAAAGCCGACGAGGAAGATCACACCGATCATCGCCGCCCGACTGAACGGCCGTTTCTCCCTTCAAATGCAGGCCGACGGAAGCATTGCCGCTGTCTCGGGCGATTATTCGGTCGGTCTGGGACAATTCAACGCCGCGGCGATCGCTCGCGCGGGGCATCTCGCCTCCGGCCTGCCGCTCGCCTCCCTTGCCGGCAAGAGCGTCCTCTCGGGACAAGTTCATGTTCTGGTGCGGCGACTGGCGCAGCATGGGCTGCTCGACTATCGCCTGTTCTCTCCCCGTGACGCGCAAGATTTGGTGGTCATCGAGCCACAGGTCGCCGAATACTGGCCGCAACGCGCGAAGCTATCGAGCAGCGATACGATCGTGTTGTCGCGCTTTGCCTATCTGCGCCGGCGCGGCAACGAGATGGTGCTGGAATCGCCGCGCGCCGGCGCGCTGTTCCGGATTTGCGATCCCGTCGTCGCCGCCACGCTGGCTGCCCTGTCGCAGCCGCAGAAGATCAGCAAGCTTCGCAAGCAGGTGCCTTCCCTGAACCTCGATCTGCTCGGACTGCTGCTCGACAGCGAGATGCTGATCAAGCTCGATACGAAGGACAGAGACGGCCTTCGAGCGAACGAAGGCAACCGCAATCTCGTTCTCTGGGACTTCCACGATCTCGTGTTTCACACGCGGAGCACGGAGGGCCGGCATACCGATCCGGTCGGCGGCGCGTACGCCCATGCGGGGATCGTTCCGCCGTTGCACGCGGTGCGCCCGCCCTGGCCCGGCAAGAAAATCTCCCTCGGCAAATTCGCCACGCCAGACCCGGCGTCTTCCTTTGCTAAGCTGTTGCGCGAGCGCCATTCAACACGGGATTTCGACGACCAGCATCCGATCACACTCACCGAGCTCGCGCAGTTTCTCGACACGACCGCCCGCGTGCTGTCGAAATGGAAGAGCGGCGCAGATGTCAACGGTGGCCTTGAGGTCGCCTACAGCTCAAGGCCGTATCCGGCGGCAGGCAGCGCCTACGAGCTGGAGTTGTACCTGACGGTCTCGAACTGCGAGGGGCTTGCGCGCGGACTTTATCACTACGACGCCGGTGGCCACGCACTGGTCGCGATCGACGCCTCCGCCCAGCAACTCCAGGCGCTTTCAATGGCCGCCGAGTTAGCCATGGGCGCATCCGGTCCGCCGCAAATCCTGATCACGATCGCCGCGCGGTTCGGGCGGATCTCCTGGAAATACAGCGCGATCGCGTATTCGCTGATCCTGAAGGACGTCGGCTGCATGATCCAGACGTTCTACCTGGCAGCAACCGATATGGGCCTCGGCGGCTGCGCCATCGGCACTGGCAATATCGATCTGTTTGCAAAGATGACGGGGCTCGAATTCCACGTCGAGGGCCCTGTCGGTCAGTTCGCGCTCGGACGCGGCAGGAAGCCAGCGAGCCTAGGCTAGAGGACGATATTTTTTGGATGTTGCCGTTTGGACCGTGCGCAAAAATGGTGCGCCATTCAGAACAAAACTACGAACTCATATATAATTGAAATTCAATTCTATTCGAAAGAGGCCGGACTGGAGGCTAGGTCCGCCGCGCATCTGCCAAGGCCTGCGGCTCGACTAGCAAACCTTGTCGTTCGTAACGGCGCCGGGTCGTGCTGAAGCGCACGACCACGGCATGTCGAGTGCTGTTCGCTTTCACGCGCCGCGTCAGCAAGGCATCGCCCGCCGGCAGAAACTCGAGATCGCCGAGGCCAACGCAGCGCAGGCACGCCGGGCCAGGATTCTCCATTATCAACAGATCGCCGGTGCCGCCGCACCGATGGCATCGCCACTCCGCGTTCAATGGCTGGACGACCACCAGTTCCGGCGCGCGGCTTGCCTTTTCCGCCAGGCGCTCACGCTTCTTCTCGGAAAGCTCCGGTGACACCCAATGTGTTCGGTATGACGCTTCGATCGCAGGATTTCCGCTTCGGCTGAAACGCAGCCTCTGGCGTCCCACCGTACGGGCAACATACACCGTCTCGCTGGCAGATAATCCCTTGGCCACCGCCCACGACCGGAATAGCCGCATAGCTTCCGAGATTCGCGGCGGATTGGTCCGGACAACCTCCTCCAGGCAGCCGATCTGGCCGCGGCGCCAGCGCTCCACCGCTTCTGGATCAAGCCAACCGATCTCAAGGAGAATGTCGATGCTGCTCACAACGAGCCGGGCGGCAAGCGCCGTTTCAGCCGCTCTGGCGACACGATCAGCAAGTGGAACCCGATTCTTCCGGCTCATTTTTTAAGTCGAACTCGCTATGCCCGGGTGCAAGGCAAACTTTATCCGTCCAGCGCCGACGCATGCGCCAGGTCCTCTCGTCGCTGCTTGGCACGCCGCTCGTAGCTGGCCTGGTTCTTGGTCGCGATCAGCGTGTGGGGGCTGCCGCGCCTTTCGGTCGTGAGGTCAAGGTCACACGCGTACTCCGAACGCTTTGCTCGACATGGGTCCTTCGATCCTGGATCGCCTTCAGGCGCCATTGCTGTTGATCCGGCGCGGCCAGGAACGCGCCCAGTCGACGGCACTCGTCACATGTGCATTTGAGCGGGTTGGTCCTGGTCCAGTCCGGTCGTGCCTCCAGCGGCAGGGCGATGCGCCTGCGCAAATGGTCGAGAGACGCCTCGCGGAGCCGCCGCACCGCCGGCCAAACCCTGCTCTCCACCAGCCTGGCAAACGCGCGAGCGGCGGGGACCAGCACGTCGTCTGGTTTGTATGTCTTCGGCCAAGCCAGCAGGTGCTCGATCGCTCGCGCCGCGAGCCCCGCGTCGATCCGGCTCGTCGCCGTCACAAGATCGACGACGAAGCCCGGCTTCACCGGCGTTGGCCGGGTCCAGGTGTCTACCCGCTCGCTCTTGGTCGGATCGCCCGGCAAGGCCTCTATCAAGGCTGCGCCGATCTGCTCCAGGTCGCCCGTCGCACCCGTCGGCGCCGCGACGCATCGCTGCAGCAGATCGCCGCAGGCACTGAGATGGGCCGAAGCGCTATGCCTGACGATCCGGACCAGCAGCTCCGTTGCGCGCGGGGCCGGAAGAAGCGCGGCGGCGCGCACGATGGCGGCGTTGTCGGGCGCAGCGTAATGGCCTTCGGCGGATCGCTCGGCGAGAAACGAATCGATGCGCGCCACGTTCCCCAGCCGGACCTGCAAATCGAGCATCCGGCCGGCTTCGGCGTCGTCGTCCGCCCGCCAGGACGAGCGCGACCAGGAGCGCAGCATGTGCCCCGAAAGCTCATCGGCCTCACGCCACAACGGCGACTGGATCGATGCGTTGCTCGTCTCCCAGCGCGCCGTCAGATCTTCGAGATACGGCAGCGTGGTGCGGAGGCCGGCCTGATTGAGCACCGCGAGCCTCCGCGCGATCGGCCACAACACGAAGCCGGCACGGCGATAGGTACGCTCGAAGGACGCGCCTTCGTTGCCTGTCGCTTCGTGAAAATGCTGCTCGTCCGGCGTCAGATCCTCAAAGGCATCGGGCGGGCAGAGCTCGTCGTCGGCAAATGGAAAATCGTCGAACCCGGCCTCGCCGCGATCCGGACGCCGCGACTCGGACAGGATCAGCGCCCGGTCAACGACCTCGGCGGCCTCAAATTCTTCTTCGTCATCCTCCTCCTCGTCGCGACTCCAGCGACGACGGCCGTAGTAGCCGGTATGTTCGGCGCTGCCGCTTTCCTCGATCGACACGAGAGCGAGGTGGAGATCGCAATCCGCCTCTGCGGCCGCTTTGGCCAGCACGGACGCAATACCCGCATCGGCACCCTTGAGTGCCCCGAACGACAGTTCCGTCGGCGTATAGGCGTGCTCCAAGGGCAGGATCAGCTTATCGGGCTCGTCCTCCGCGCTCGCCCAACTCCGCAGCAGCTCAACCACGCGCCCGTGCTCCGCGCGATAGTCGGGCGCCTTCAGCTGACGCCTCTTGTCGGCGAAATGCAAGTTATAGACGAGCGTCAGGCGACATCCCTTCTTCACGGGACGCACTTCATGCACGCAGTCGGCATAGAACGCCGCGAAGCCGATCTCCGACGGCTCCTCCGGACGTAGATCGAGCACCTCCCGGCCGAGATGCTTTATGACCAGCTCGCCGCCGCTGTGGGCCGAGGGCAGCACCAGCACCATCGTCGCGAACATGCCGGGCACCTTCTCGGTATCGCGGTGATCGACGAAGAAGCCGCCGGGGTCATAGACAAGAAGCTTATAGAAGTCCGCCGCAACCGGTTCGCTCACGCCAAGCCCAAGGGATATGTCGGCGACGAGTCCGGCCAGGGTCTTCTCCCAGTGACGCCCTCCAATCCGAACCTTGGCCGGATCGACCTGCCAAGTTCTCCGGACTTTGCGATCGACCACCGTCTCCTCGCCGCGCCCATGGGGAGCTTCCTCGGCGATCGCGACGAGCCGCTCGGCTTGTACGGGCAGAATCGGAAACGCGATCCTTCCCACGCCGTCGACGTCGATCGCCGGCATGAAGATCTCCCGAATTCCACCGATACAAAAGTCGCCCGGACGCTCGACGGAACGAAGACTGTTGAGCAACGCGGTACCGATCGGCGACATGGCAACTCCCTGCAAGCTGGACAGCGTTTCGTGAACGATCGACACGTCGACGCGCTGGGCCTTCAGGAAATTATACGCAGCGAACGCACGCGTGTGAAATCACGGTCATGCGTCACCAGGGCGGCCGCGTTGATCGCCAATGCGCTGGCCGCTTGAACAGCGTCTGCCAGCTTGAGGCGGAGCGACGCCCGCAGCCTCGCAGCACTTTCCGCAATGTCGATGTCAAGCGCGATCGGTTGCCACGATTCGAGGATCGCACGGTAACGCTGCGCGAGCGCGTCATCACGTGCCTGCAGGGGCCCGGTCAGCACCTCGGCGACGGCGATGGTCGTTACGGCGAAGCGCAGACGCCCAGCTCCATGGGCTTCGAAGAGCGGCTTGAAGCGCGGTCCGAATTTCGTGTGTCCCTCGAGAAAGTAGATGATGGGCGCCGAATCGACGAGAACGAGCGCATCCTCCGGCAGATCTCCAAAATCTAGCGGTTCCATTCGTCACGCAGCTTTCGAAGCGTACGGGTGCTATTCTTCCCCCATAGCCCATGTCCGGATCCTGCGACGGTCATCAGCGACTGCTGGCGAATGGCAGCGCCATACGCCTCGATCGGCACTAACGCTGCAACCGGACGGCCATGTCTGGTAATGACCGTCGAACGGCCCTTCTCGGCTGCTTCGAGAAGATCCGGGAGCTGATTGCGGGCTTCTTCCGCGCCTTTACGCAAGATGGGGTTCACTGCGCTTTTCTCCTAAAGAACCGTACAGCACCGTACAGATTCAGTCAACAACATCCGGCCGGCCGAGCCTCTCGGACCTTCGCTGGAATTTTCAATACCGCATTTTTTCGGCCGGGAGGACGACGACGAAGGGCGGCGCCATGGTCATCGGGGGTCGATTCACTGGCCCGCTACGGCCTTAACCAGACAAAATATCCCTGCATTACCAATACAGGGAGAGGTCAGTTAGCCGGAAAAAATCAATCGCCAACATGTGGGACGTGCAATTCGACGTGCTTAGGTCCAGGACCGCCAGTATCTGCGGCCGCACCTTATCGCGGCCGCTTCTGACAACAACTCTCCAACAACGAAGCATTAACCGGCCGGGCCTGCTCAGCTAAATTTCAGGTAGCATCAGTCATTGGGCCTGAAGCGTTGGTCAGCTGTTGGTTGCCTCCCCCAAGGTAGCCAAGCGGCGTTCGAATAGCAGCGTGCATCTAATCGGAGCTGTATGGGCGAGCGTGCGCCTCACGACTTGAGAATCGAAGAACATAATCTCAAAGCTCGAATCCAAGGTATCATTCAACTAGTCGGCCGATTGTCTTAGTATGCGGGTGATTGCAATCTGTGCAGCTGTCAGCTGGTGCGCGCAAACCATCACTTTATCAGGCGCTGCGAACAGGCCCATGCGTGGGCTTGCTGCCGCAAGGATCGTCACGAAAACGAGGATTGAATGAACCGCCGTCATTTCTTGATCTCGCTGACCGCCGCCGCCGTTCGGCCGGGCATTGCTGCCGCGCAGAGCAAAGTCTATCGGATCGGTTCGCTGAGCCCGGTAATGCCCTTCGTTCCGAAGAGCCCATTTGGGGCCCTTCTCTCCCGCGGCTTCACGGCAGCCGGTTACGCCATCGACGGGAGTCTGGTCTTGATTCCCCGTGGCAGCAATGGACAAAGCGAACTCCTACCGCGCTTGGCGCAAGAGCTCGCGGACGCCAAGGTCGATGCGATTCTCGCGACCGGTTATCCAGCAGCAGTTGCGGCAAAGCAGACCGGCTTGCCGACGGTGGTCACCCATGCTGTCGGAGATCCGGTGGCGACCGGGTTGATCGCCAGCCTCGCCCGGCCTGGCGGCAATGTCACCGGCATTTCGGACAATGCCACCGAGCTCCTTGCCAAACGACTGCAAATACTCAAGCAGGTGGCGCCAGGGATCAAGCGCGTTGCGATGCTGTGGAACAAGAACGATCGCGCCATGGTCTTGCGCTATGAAGCGTCGGCCAAGGCCGCCGATGTGCTCGGCGTTTCCATACAACCGCTCGGCGTCGGTGAGCCGGATGATTTCGGGGAGGCATTCAATGCGATGGAAAGCAGTATGCCGGATGCCATCTTGATGGTCGCCGATAGCCTCACTATTCTCAACCGGAAGCGCGTGTTCGATTTCGCCGCAGCTCGTCGGCTGCCGGCCATGTACGAATACGAAAATCTTGCGCGCGATGGCGGCCTGTTGTCGTACGGGCCCGATTTCGCCGAATGCTTCGCGCGTGCTGCCTCCTTGGCCGACCGCATCCTCAAAGGCGCCAACCCGGCCGATTTGCCCTTCGAGCAGCCCACGCGTTATCGGCTTGTGATCAACCTCAAGACTGCCAACGCGATGAGCCTCGAAATTCCGCCAACACTCGTCGCCAGCGCAGATGAAGTGATCGAATGACGCCTGTTAAGGCAGAGAAACAGGAGAAATCCATGAGAACGCGTTACGCGATAAGCTTGTCGCTCCTGTCGGGAATCGCACTCTAGGTGCGATCGCGGTCCAGACGCTGCATGCGAAGGCAAAGCCGCCTGCCTATGCCATTGTCGACAACGATGTCAGCGATCAGGTGGCTTATCTCAAGGAGTTCGCGCCAGTGGGCGGCAAAGCACTCGCCGCTGCCGGCGGCAAAATCCTGGCGCGCGGCGGTATGACCGTTTCGATCGAGGGCGAGCCGCCAAAGGGGCGCGCACTGGTCGCGATGTTCGAGTCACTGGAAAAGGCGCAAGCGGCCTTCGCAAGCCCCGCATACAGGGAGGCCAGAAAAATCGGGGACAAATACGCCAAGTTCCGCATTTGGGCAGTCGAAGGCGTGGATTGACCGTCCATTGCGCATCGGTCTGGCGGGCCATCTCGAATGCGCCATCGCCGGCGGGTGCCGCTGCTTCCAAGATCGAGGATCATGGGCGGACATCAAGTCCTCCGCCAACCGGCGCCTGGCTTTCGACGCGAAGGCCGTCGCCATCAACCTGCCCGAAGCGTCGGGCAGAATTCGGGCTCAGCGCACACGCCCACTACTTCATCACCGGCAGACCCCTGATCGGGCTGAGGCGCTTGACTATGCCAAAAAGACGAGTGCGCTCCCGATCGAGATCGATCCGATCGCCGTCGACCGCTTTACGCCTGTGGTTCGCAAATCTGTTTAGGAATGGTGCCCAGGGGCGGAATCGAACCACCGACACTGCGATTTTCAGTCGCATGCTCTACCAACTGAGCTACCTGGGCGTGCTCCAAAGAGGGGCCAAAGCCCATCGAGCGGGCGGTTTATAGTGGGCTGAAGGCTGCCTGTCCACCCACGCTTCGCCTTCGGCCGAGCGGGCGCGCGGCCTGGCTGTGCACAAGCTGGGGCGGCTTTGCCGCGGCTGGCTCGCGGTACATCGGTGAGAGAAGCAGGCAATTGATATTACTTGCTTATTCTTCACCATCCGTCTCATCGTCGCGGCCGGGGATGACGTAGGAGCCCTTCAGCCAGCGATTCAGATCGACGTCGCGGCAGCGCGGGGAGCAGAACGGACGGGTGGCCTCGGACTGCGGCTTGCCGCAGATCGGGCAGGTTTTGAGGGGGCTAGCGGGCTTTTTCACCTGGTCGTCCATAAGGTGCGCAGCTTACACGGGGTGAGGGAGTTCAAGAGCGTGTCGGCAAAGGGGTTCCTCCGGCCGAAGCGTAGGCAGGAGCGGCTGTTCGGCTTACACGGCGGTGGTGTTGAGCCAGCCGAAGCGGATCGGGAAACCTTCGCCGCCGAGCAGCGTGGTGGTCTCGTAGAGCGGCAGGCCGACCACGTTGGTGTAGGACCCCACCATTTTGACCACGAACGAGCCGGCGATGCCCTGCACGGCGTAGCCGCCGGCTTTGCCGCGCCATTCGCCGGAGCCGATATAGGCCTGGATGTCGTCCTCCGAGAGGCGCTTGAAGCGGACCCGGGTCTCCACCAGGCGCTGGCGGAAGGCCTCGCGCGGCGTCACCAGGGTGATCGCGGTGTAGACGCGGTGGTTGCGGCCCGACAGCAGCCGCAGGCACTGCGCGGCCTCGTCGACCAGATTGGCCTTGGGCAGGATGCGACGGCCGACCGCCACCACGGTGTCGGCGGAAAGGATGAAGGCGCCGCGCAGCTCGTCGTCGAGCTGCACCGATTTGAGCGCCGCATCGGCCTTGGCCCGCGCGAGCCGGTTGGCACAGGCGCGCGGCAGCTCGCCCCGCTTCGGCGTCTCGTCGACGTCGGCGGGCCGGAGTGCGTCCGGGTCGATGCCGGCCTGGTTGAGCAGCGACAGGCGCCGCGGCGAACCGGAGGCAAGAACGAATTTGGGGCGGCCAAGCATCAGGTGATTTGGGGATGAAGCAGGGGGTGAATTGCGCGCGGAACCTATCGGAAGGGGGCTGATTTCACAACCCGGGAACCCGGACTTTACTGATTCGACGGGCACAGGATGCGTGTGCCTGCGCTCTGTGACGCGGGTGTTACGGACGCGGAATGCTACCCGTTCGCCGCGCCCACCTTCGAAAACCGCCGGCGGATGCGCAGCATGAGCTGGTCGCAGACCTCACGGTAGGCAGCCAACTTCTGGTCGCGGCTGCCTTCGATGGTGGTGGGATCCTGCGTCGGCCAATACTCGACGTCGGCGGCGAGCGTGCGGGTCAGCTCCAGCGCCTTGTGGTGCGCCTCCGGCGACAGCGTGATGATGAGGTCGAAATTCAGCCCCTCCCAGTCCTCCAGCTCCTCGAAGGTCTGCGGCTTGTGGGTGGAGATGTCCTGGCCGAGCTCAGCCATCACCGACACCGCGAACGGATCGAGTTCGCCGCGCCTGGCGCCGGCCGACTTCACGTAGAGCCCTTGCGGAAACATGTGCCGCAGCAGGCTCTCGGCCATCGGCGAGCGCACGCTGTTCATCGCACAGGCGAACAGCACCGATTGCGGATCGCGTGCGCGTGGCGGACCCGCCATCGCGCCTAGCCCTTCCAGTGCAGAACAGTAATGAGCGTGAACAGCCGGCGCGAGGTTTCGAAATCGATCCGCACCTTGCCCTTCAAGCGCTCCTGCAGCGTACGCGATCCCTCGTCATGGATGCCGCGGCGGCCCATGTCGATGGCCTCGATCTTGTCCGGGGTCGCGGTGCGGATCGCCTGGTAGTAGCTGTCGCAAATCATGAAATAGTCCTTCACGATCCGGCGGAACGGCGTCAGCGACAACAGATGGGCGACCACGGGCGTGCCGTCCTCGCGGCGGATGTCGAACATCAACCGGCTGCCGGTGATGCCGATATGCAGCGTGAACGGCCCCTTCCCGTCGGCGCCCTCGGGGGCGAACAGGTTCTGCTCGATCAGATCGTAGATCGCGATCGCGCGCTCATGCTCGATGTCGGGCCCGGAACGGCCGATCGAGTCCTCGTCGAGCGTGACGCCGACGATGCGATTTTGCGAGTCGTCCTGTTCGGGCGGCTGGGTCATGACAAATTGAGGCGCAATCCGATCGAGCGCGAATGGGCATCTAGCCCTTCCGCCTTACCGAGAATCATCGCAGCCGGACCCAGCGCACGCAGCTGATCCGGGCCGCATTTCAGGATCGAAGTGCGCTTGAGGAAATCGTGCACCGAGAGGCCCGAAGAAAATCGCGCCGAGCGCGCCGTTGGCAGCACATGGTTGGAGCCGCCGACATAGTCGCCGATCGCCTCCGGCGTATGCGCGCCGAGGAACACTGCGCCGGCATTGCGGATCTTTGCTGCGAGCGCGTCGGGATCTTGCGTCATGATCTCGAGATGCTCGGCGGCAATGGCGTCCGCAAGCGGAATGGCGGCGTTGAGATTCTTCACCATGATGATGGCACCGAAATCGGCCCACGAGGCGCTGGCGATCGCGGCACGCGGCAGCGTCTTCAACTGCGCCTCGACCGCCTTCTCGACATCGGCGGCAAGACGCGCGGAATCGGTGATCAGGATCGACTGGGCGCTGGCATCGTGCTCGGCCTGTGCCAGCAGATCGGCAGCGATCCAGTCGGCATTGCCGGTGTCGTCGGCGATGACAAGCACCTCGGAGGGACCGGCGATCATATCGATGCCGACCTTGCCGAACACCAGCCGTTTTGCCGCGGCGACATAGGCGTTGCCGGGACCGACGATTTTTGCGACCGGCGCGATCGTCGCGGTGCCATGCGCGAGCGCGGCCACGGCCTGCGCGCCGCCGACGCGGTAGATCTCGCTGACGCCGCCGAGCTTTGCTGCCGCCAGCACCAGCGGATTGAGCTTGCCGTCGGGCGAGGGCACCACCATGACGAGACGCGCCACGCCGGCGACCTTTGCCGGCACCGCATTCATCAGCACTGAGGAGGGATAGGCCGCGGTGCCGCCGGGCACGTAGAGGCCGGCGGATTCGATCGCGGTGTAGCGCCAGCCGAGCTCGACGCCGAGCGGATCGGTGAAACGCTCGTCCTTCGGAAGCTGGCGACTGTGATAGGTCTCGATGCGGTCGCGCGCGAGCTTGAGCGCGTCCAGCGTCGCGGCATCGCAGGCTTTCACCGCGGCCTCGATCTCGGCGGCGGTGACGCGCAGGCCGGATGCATCCAGCGTCAGCCGGTCGAACTTCGCCGTCGCCTCGAGCAGGGCCGCGTCGCCACGCTTGGCCACGTCGTCGACGATGGCACGCGCGGCAGCCTCGACGTCGGCCGAGGCCTCGCGCTTTGCGGCGAGGAAGGCCACGAATCGCTGGTCAAAATCGGCGCTGCTGCGGTCGAGACGAACGGGCATCTTGGCTTCTAACTGGTTTTTGGGGGCGCGGTTTGGCTCACCGGGCCCCTGCTCAATGGCGCGGCGGGAAAGCTGCGTCAACCCTTGGCTCAACCCTTGGAAGGCGGCGTTCCGGCGCGGGCCTCAGAGGATTTGGCTGGTATACCGACCACCTCACCCCTCGCCGTCAACCTCCAGCCCCGTCCCTAGCTCATCCGCCCCCAGATCGGTCAGCTCGCATTCCAGGCATTCGACGTCGAGGCGGATGGCGCCGCCTTGGGCAAACAGGAGCAACGCGCTGCCGCCGGGGGCGTCCTGGCCGTGAAATTCGATGCCGATGAGGTCCAGAATCATGTCCGCCGCGGCGAGGTCGATGTTGCGCGACTTGCAGGCGAGCACGCGGTCGAAACGCAGGGCGGCGATCAGCCTGCGCGGCTCGGCCTCGCCGTCCAGCATCTGCTCCCAGTCCAACCGGCTCATGCCGACCACCAGCCGCTTTTCGCTTTGTCGCCAGATGATGTCCGAAGGCTGCACGCGGGCATCCTGGACGTGGGCCGAGATCACGGCGAGGTCGTCGGCGTCGAGCGCGATCAATTTGAGCTGGGGAGACATCGCCGGCGCTTTCTCCTTCGGGCGGACAGGGCTCAACGCGCGCGGGCGCCAAAATTTCCCTGGAACTAACGCTCCACCGGACTAGAGGCTATTGATATCCTCCATCTCCAGCACCTTGCGCGGATACCCCTCCCGGGCAACCCGGATCATGGCGCGGCCCATCTGCTCGGTCGAGGTGACGAGCCGCGGCGAGAGCCGGCGCAGCACCGACCAGAGTGGCCAGGTTACGGTATACACCGCCTGCACCCACGCGGTCTTGGAGCGGGCACCGTGCAGGGGCTGGATCGCGCCGGGCCGGAACATGTAGGCCGCCTTGAACGGCAGCTTGAGCAGATCGTTCTCGGTCTTGCCCTTGATACGCGCCCACATTCGCGAACCCTGCTCGGTGGAATCGGTGCCGGCGCCTGTGACGTAAGTGAAAATCATCTGCGGATTGAGCTGTGCCAGCGTCGTCGCCGCCGCGAGCGTGAGGTCGTAGGTGAGATGACGATAGCGCTCCTCGCTCATGCCGATCGAAGAGACTCCGAGGCAGAAGAAGCAGGCGTCGAAGCCGGTCAGTTGCGTTTCGATCGCCGAATAATCCGTGAAATCGCCGTGTGTGATCTCGGTGAGCTTGGCATTGTGCACGCCGGTCGGGCTACGGCCGATCGCAACCACGCGGTCGATGCCGGCATCGACCAGGCATTCGCGCAAAACGCCCTGCCCGACCATGCCGGTCGCGCCGAAGATGATGATCTGCATCGGGACGTTTCCTACAGCGTCGCGGCTCATGCGGCGGCTACGATCTCGTCGAAGGATATATTGGCCAACGTCGCCGAGACATCCCACAGCATGGCTGCCGAGGCAAAATCCTTTGCCTGCGGCATGATCTTCGCCGGCCTGGGTGGTCCCTTCAATTCGTAGAACCAGTTCGGACCGTAATAGCCGCCCGGCTCAGCTGCCGGCGAGGTCGCGGCCAACAAGGTCGGCAGCGCGCCTTCCGCGGCAGACTGGCTGATGAAGGGCTGCAGCCACCGGCTCACACGCGACTGGAACGTGTTCGCACTCGGCCCGTTCGGAATGAGATCGGTCCGCGCGTAGCCGGGATGTGCGGCAAGGCTCGTCAGGCCCCAGCCGGCGGCGAGGCTGCGGCGCTGCAACTCCAGCGAAAACATCAGCATCGCCAGCTTGGACTGGCAATAGGCCCGCCACGGACGATAGGAGTGCCTGCTTTGCAGATCGTCAAAATTGATCGCGCCGGAGCGGTGCGCAAGGCTCGAGAGATTGACGACGCGCGCCGCCTTCGCCCGGCGAAGCTGCGGCAACAGCCGCGCCGTCAGCGCGTAATGGCCGAGATAGTTGGTGCCGAGCTGCATCTCGAAACCATCCGCCGTCTGCTGCCGCTTCGGCAGCGCCATCACACCGGCATTGTTGACGAGAAGGTCGAGCTGCTCGTTGCTGGCGGCGAAGCGCCTGGTAAAATCGGCCACGGACGCGAGGCTGGCGAGGTCGAGATGCTCGTAGGCGATCAGCGCATTGGGAAAGCGCTCGCAAATGCCCTCGATCGCGCGCAGGCCCTTTGCGTCGTTGCGCCCGGTGAGTATGACAATAGCACCGGCGCCCGCCAGCGCCAGCGCCGTCTCGTAGCCGAGGCCGCCCGTCGCCCCGGTCACGACGGCGGTCTTGCCGCTGAGAGAGGGGATGTCTGCCGTGGTCCAGTCGGTCATGCCATAGCTCCGTCGGGGCTGGGAAAAGGCCCGCGATGGGTCTAAATGTGCACTGGGTGCAAGTTTGCAAGAGGTGAAATGATTTGAAGATTTCGAAGGTCGCCAGGAAATCAGCCGACAAGCGCGCCAAGCCGCTGCCGGCAGGGGTAAAATCCCCCGATGGCCCCGGCCTGCGCGAGCGCAAGCTGCAGGCGACCCGCGAGCGGTTGGCCCGCGCGGCCATGGCGCTGTTCCTGGAGCGCGGCTTCGAGGCCACGACCATCGACGACATCGCGGCCGCGGCGGATGTGTCGCGACGCAGCTTCTTCCATTATTTCGCCTCGAAGGAGGACGTGGTGACCGCCTGGCAGGAGGGCGCAGCCGCTGCGCTGGTCGCGGAGGTCGTCGCGCGGCCTGCGGGCGAATCCATGCTGACCGCGGCGGAGAACGCGATCGCGGCGGCGCTCAAGCGGATCGACCCGGCCGAAGCGGCGGCAATGTCGCGGCTCAAGCGCGACAACCCCGCGCTTCGGGCACGCGACCAGCTCAAATACGAGAAGCTCGAGCACGCCCTGGCCGAGGGGCTTTCACAGCGCGCCAGAACCAAATCGGATAAGCTGAAGGCGCGGCTCGTCGCCATGATTGCCACCGGCGCGATGCGCGTCGGCGGTGAGAGCTGGATCGGCGAAGGTGCGCGGGAGAAGCCGGAAGCTTTCGTCAAGCGCACATTCGACGCGATCAGGGCGATATTGGAGTGAGGCCGCTCACCCCTTGAAGAACGCCAGCAGGTCCGCGTTGATGGTCTCGGCGTGCGTGGTCGGCATGCCGTGCGGAAAACCCTTGTAGGTCTTCAGCGTGCCGTTCTTCAACAGCTTGGCCGACAGCGGCGCGGAATCGGCGTAAGGCACAATCTGGTCGTCGTCGCCGTGCATCACCAGCACCGGCACGTTGATCTTCTTCAGATCCTCGGTGAAGTCGGTCTGCGAGAACGCGACGATCCCGTCGTAATGCGCCTTCGCGCCGCCCATCATGCCCTGGCGCCACCAGTTATGGATCACCGCTTCCGACGGTTTTGCGCCGGGACGATTGTAGCCGTAGAATGGGCCGGCGGGGAGATCGCGATAGAATTGCGTGCGGCTGGCGGCGAGTTGCGCCTGGAGACCGTCGAATACGCTCTTCGGCAGGCCGCCGGGATTGGCCGCGGTCTGCACCATCAACGGCGGCACGGCGGAGAGGATTGCAGCCTTCGCCACCCGGCTCTCGCCGTGGCGCGCGATGTAATGCACGACTTCGCCGCCGCCGGTGGAGTGGCCGACGTGGATCGCATTCTTCAGGTCGAGATGCGCCGTCACCGCCGCGAGATCGTCGGCATAGTGATCCATGTCGTGGCCGTCGGAGACCTGCGACGAACGGCCGTGGCCGCGGCGGTCATGGGCGATGACGCGGTAGCCGCGCGCGACGAAGAACAACATTTGCGTGTCCCAATCGTCGGCCGACAGCGGCCAGCCATGGCTGAACACGATCGGCTGGCCACTTCCCCAATCCTTGTAGAAGATATCGACGCCGTCCTTGGTGGTGATGGTAGGCATTGCTAGGCTCCTTGAACGATCAGACGAACGCCATCGGCTTGTAGCGGCGCCAGGCGCCGACGGTGAGCACCACGAAGAACACCAGCACGATGCCCTGCACCACGGCGAACACGGGGCCTCCCGGCGGCGCCGGCGGCACTGCGGGCGCGAGCGCGGCAAGCGCCGGCACCTTGAGGAACGACTGGATCACCAGCACGAAGACATTGAAATACAGCGAGATCATCGCGGTCACGATGTAGACCGGACGCCAGACGCCAGCGAGCTTCATGCCGTACAGTGCGATGCAGGCGATCGCGAGCAGCACCAGCGAAATGATGCCGATGATGTGCGACGGCAGCAGCTCCTTGAACGGAAACAGGAAGCCGGTGGCGCTGGTGAGGATCGTGAACAGCAGGAAGATCGCGGTGAGGCCCGGCATCGGCTTCGAGCCGAGCAGGCCGAACATCACGACGAGGCCGGCTGCGATGCCGATCAGGCTGATGATGACATGCACCATCGTGAAGGCGGGCAAGCTCAACCCAAGAATCATGACATCTCTCCTACTCGTCTCGCATTGAGATCGGAAAGATAGTATTACGGTCCTCATCGAATTGCCACCTGCGCCGGTGTCACATATGCGCGTGCGGCCATGCACCGTCGTGCGAATCGACAAACGCATGCTTTAATTTTTTGCAGCGTTGTCACAAACGACGGCAGGTTTTCGAGGAAAGTTGAATCGAACGTCGCAACATCGGCCCGCCATCGGCGGGCCGATGCAAGACGAACTCACACTTCCTTGGTGTCGAAGATCAGCAGATCGGCGCCGCCGCTGGCGAATTTCGGCACGTCAGCGCCGGTCGCCTTGCCTTCCGGGCTGCCGAATGCCGCCTGGATGTCGGCCGCGCTGTCGAAGGTGAGAATGGCGACCAGATGGATTCCGGACGGTCCGGCGGGGGAGCCGACCGGCCCCTTGCTGATGGCGTACTTCTTCAGGCCTGGAAGTTTCTTGGCCAGCGGAATGTGGGTCTCGGCATAATACTTGTCGAAGGCCGCAGGATCCGTGGGCGTTTTGTACAGCACGACGATTTCAGCCATTTAGTTCCTCCCGTTAAGCGTTTTGTTTGTAGATCCTCTCCATGGTGAGGAGCGTGCGAAGCACACGTCTCGAACCATGCAGGCCCGGCTTTGGCAGCCGGGCCTCGATCCTTCGAGACGCCGCTGTCGCGGCTCCTCAGGATGAGGGGATAGTCACGTATGACACGGCACAATGGCAAGTCACATTCGCCTTGCCATCTGCTTGTCTTCTACTTGGCTCATTGTTTGAGCACGATCTTTTCGGAAAACCGCTGCACACTTTTCCGGTTCGTGCTCTAAAGCGCCGGCTTTGCGGCGTCACCGAGGAAGCCGTGCAGGGAGGCCACGACTTGCGCGCCCTCGCCGATGGCGCCGCCGACGCGCTTGACAGAGCCGGAGCGAACGTCGCCGACGGCATAGACGCCGGGCACGGAGGTTTCCAGCGGCGCCACCAGCCGGCCCTGATTCTGCTCGGACTGCGCGCCTGTCACGACGAAGCCGCCGCGATCGAGCGTCACGCCGCAGCCGTCGAGCCAGTTGGTGGCGGGATCGGCGCCGACGAACAAAAACAGATTGCGGACGTCCGCAAAATCCTCGTCGGTCGAGAGCCGGCTCTTCCAGCGGATGCGCCGCAGCAGCGAGGCCTCGTCGCCTTCAAGCGCCGTGATCTCGGTGTTGAACATTAATTCAATGTTCGGCGTCGCTTCGATGCGCTCGATGAGATAGCGCGACATGCTGGCGCCCAGGCCGCCGCCGCGGATGATCATCAGCACGCGCTTCGCGTGCCCCGACAGGAACACGGCCGCCTGCCCCGCCGAGTTGCCGGCGCCGACCAGCGCCACTTCCTCGCCGGCGCACAGCTTCGCCTCGACCGGCGACGCCCAATACCAGACGCCGCGGCCTTCGAACTTGTCGAGGTTCTCGATCTCGGGCCGGCGATAGCGCGCACCGCTTGCGACCACCACCGCACGCGAATGCAGGGGATCGCAGCCGTCAAGCGCCACCGAAAACGCGCCATCCTTGCGCGTGCAGTCGAGCGACTTCACCGTCACCGGGATCATGATCTCCGCGCCGAACTTTTGCGCCTGGTTGAAGGCGCGCGCGGTCAGGGCCATGCCGGAAATTCCGGTCGGAAAGCCGAGATAGTTTTCAATGCGCGCGCTGGCGCCGGCCTGGCCGCCGAAGGCGCGGGTGTCGAGCACGGCGACCGAGAGGCCTTCGGACGCGGCATACACCGCGGTAGCGAGCCCGGCCGGACCGGAGCCGACGATCGCGACGTCGTAGATGCGGTCGTTGCGCGGGCCGCCGATCATGCCGATCGCGCGCGCAAGCTCGGTTTCGCCGGGGTTGCGCAGCACCGCACCATCGGGGGTGACGACCAGCGGCCAATCTTCCGGCTTGGGCGAATAACGCGCGATGACGTCGGCGGCGTCGCGATCGCGCTCGGGATCGAGCAGATGATGCGGCTGGCCGTTGCGGGTGAGGAAACCCTGCAACCGCACCACGCCTGACGAATGCGAGGGACCGATCAGCACGACACCGCCGACACCGCCCTGAAGCAGATTGACCCGGCGCAGGATCAGGGCGCGCATGATGCGCTCGCCGAGCTCGGCCTCTGCGACCAGCAGCGCGCGCAGCCGCTCCGGCGGCAACAGCAGCGTCTCGACATCGCCTTCGGCGCGGCCGTCGACCAGCGCCGGCCGCCCCGAGAGCTGGCTGAGCTCGGCCAAAAATTGCCCCGGCCCCTGGTCGATCAACGGGGTGACGTGACCAAGGCCGTCGCGCTGGGTGATGGCGACGTGGCCCTTCAGCACGACGAACATGCCCGGCCCGGGCTTGCCGGTCTCGAACAGGAATTCCCCATCGGCATAGTTGCGGACCTCGCCGAAATGCCTGACACGCTCGATCTCGGCTGATGTCAGCGTCGGAAAGGTCTGTTCAGGGCGGGTGAACCGCGACATCTGCGCGTCACCGTCGGGTCGTTGCGATTCGTCCTGCCCCATTGCCACGTCCATGCACTCCAAAAAATTCCAGCCGCCGGATTCTAGCCGCCGGTCTTGCCAGCGGTCTTGCCGGCGGCCCCCTCATTTAGGGAACCATCCTCGTTCTGCGAGGGGTCGGCACTTGCGGCGCGTTCGCGCGCCTGCACCTTCCGCCGCTTCAAATTTTCGCGCAGCGCCGATTTCAGCCGGTCGTCGCGGGACGACGTCGCCTGTCTCGAGTCCTGCTTCGTGCTCTTGTCGTTCTCGTCAGCCATCGGGTCCATTACAGCGATCGGCGATAACATGCCCGAGGAATAAGGCAGCTCAAGAGGCCCGCGCGATCCGATCGTGCGAAAATCGAAATGGATCGAATCCGGCACATCGGGCAACTGGCCAGTTGGGTGGGGCTATCGGAACCCAATCCGCGGAAAGGCGGCCGCTTCGAGCCAAAACAAGCATTTTGGCCCCGATATCGACCCGATTTTATCGCTTTGGCGGAGCCTGCAAGCTTGCACAGGCGGGGGGCTTGTGGCAGATATCGGCCCGCTTGGTAGGCCCCTCGTGGCGGCCGATTCTTGATCCCAGCACATGCTGCCGTAGCTCAGTGGTAGAGCACTCCATTGGTAATGGAGAGGTCGACAGTTCAATCCTGTCTGGCAGCACCATTCCCTGTGTCAAATCACGCATGAAGCGGCCCTCTCGCGGCATGAGATGCCCGAGTTTTGCTGTTTTCCGTAGCCCTCCTCTATGAAGAGAGCGCAGGGAAGGCCGGGTGCCGGCTGGCACCCGCGGTCCGCTGCGCGAAAGCACACGCAGGAAGAACCGCACAGCAGCATACAGGTGTAGCCAATCACTCGGCCTTCCCTGCGCAGTGGCTTGACGGCTTATGCCGCGCTCTCCCCGGCGACGAGTTCCTTTTTGTCACCGTCGCCTTGCGAATTGGCGATGCCTCAAGACCCGGTAGAGCCCCGATCCATCTCCGCAAGGCTTGACCGTAGCAACGACGGCCAGGACCACACGATTTTGCCGTACGCATCGGCGCCGTTCGTCCGCACGGAGCAGGACCTCACGAGGTTCATCTCGCCCTGGTCCCGCCTTCCCATGCCCGACGCTGCCGCGTCCACCGCACCCCGATCCACGCTTCGTTACGACGGACGACCGCCCCTCTCCCTGGACCGGGATGGAGGATTGATACTGCCATTCCGAATTTCGGTAAAGTGGAATATTTTTTCCGACGGGAATTGACGGGTTTTTGGTGGGGTGGGTGTGTTGCCCGACGGGTCAAATGGACGCTGGCGATGTCAAGCTTTCGGCCTGGAAGCGACCTCGCGGACTTGATCTGTCCGGCGCTACCAATGTCCTGCATCCTGCTAATTCGTCAATGCTTCTTAGCGAAGTCTTATAGGATTCATCTCTAGGTGGCGGGCTCTTCAGTGGCGGGAGTGACCACGATGGCGTTCGGCAAACGTCAATCCGGAGTTGGTGCCACGGCACAAGCTCTCAATGTCGACATCGCCGCGGCGCAAAGCCAGGCTGTCACCGAGACTGCCCAGCCGACAGGCAGCCCGATTCGTTGGCTCATCGTGATGGTCGCTTGTGGCGCGATGCTCTACGGACTGTTTGTGAGCTACGGTCCGGAAATTCTGCGCGACCATCGCTTGGCCGGAACCTGGCAGCCGGCATATGATTTGGAAGCGATGGATGGGAAGTGCGAACGAACAAACTTCGTGATTACCTTCTGCAGCGCCAAGATCAAATCGGTCGCCAGGCCTGATCAAGCGCCGACAACTCATAAATTCTTCATGCTTTTTTCGGGCGGTGGCGGAGAGGCTCTTGTGCCGGTGCGCTCAACAACCGACCGCGCGGCGGTCTCGATCTTCTACACAGCGGAAACGAAGCTTTGGAACCGTACGCTGTCGTTTATTCTCTCGGCCGGCATAATCGCCCTGTTTGGGTTCGGCGCGCTGCTTGTTTTCTGGCGAGCGGTCAATTCCTGATGACCGACCTCCTGGCCGAGAATGTCACCCTCGCTGATCTGAGACGATAGACCGTGTCACGGCTCACAATTCCCGGCGGCGCCTGCGGCATCCTGCTCGTTTGGTCCATTTTCCAAATGCCTTCCGGCTCCGGAGATGTGGCATCCCGGCAGACCTTGTCGATCAACGAAGAGCCGGACCGCATCGTGCTGGGTTGGAGCGGGCCGGTGCAGGAGCCGATGAGCGAGCGTGTCACGGCCGCCTTCGATCGTTACAAGGCGGATCCACGCCGGCTCGTCCTCATCCTAAACTCGCCGGGCGGCTCGATCGAACACGGGCGAAAAGTCGTCGCAGCGATCCGAGCGCGCAATCGAGCTATCGATACGCTCGTCCAGAAAGCCGGCGTCTGCGCCTCAATGTGCGTTTCGATTTTTCTCGCCGGCAGCAAGCGCATGGCCGATCCCGACGCCTTCTTCATGTTTCACCAGGCCAGCTTGAACAGTAACGCCAGGGAAAACATGAAGCGGCGGGAGTTCGGCGACTTGGAGAACGCCCTCTTCTCGCAAGCCGTAAAGACAATCGAGACGCTAGCCACCGACGAGTTCTTCCGTAACGACATCGGCATCCGCGGCGTCAACAGAGTCTGGCTAGTTGGCATGCGCAAGAAAATCTCAGACCGCGATATTTGGATGAGCGGTCAACAGCTCGTTGATGAGGGCTCCGGCATCGTTGACCGTCTTGTTCCCACCCCTGCCGGCTAGCAGCGAGCTCGCAGGATGAGTAGAGCGAAGCGAAACCCATCGAGCCATTGCTCGGTGAGGAAGCATGATGGGTTTCGCGGGTGCTCTACCCATCCTACGGGCTACGCACGATCAATTGTTGTCACCCACCTGATGTCCGGTGAACCGATCGTCGGAACGGCGCAGCCGTCGGCAAAGCTCGCGATTGATGTTCTGCAGGACGATCACATAGGCGTGGATATCGGCCTTGTAGCAGGCGTAGAGATTTTGGGCGGTCAACTCGTACAGCACCGCCGGACTTTCCGCGGCGACCGTGGCGGAGCGATTTTGCATTTCAATAAGCGTCATTTCACCGAAGAAATCGCCGGGCTCCAGAACCGAAATCGGGATGACGCTCCCCGAACTCGCCCGTTTGCTCACCGCCAGCCGACCGGATTTGACGATGAACATCGAGCGTCCCGGCTCGCCTTCCACCACGACGGTCGCGCCGGCATCGAAGCGGCACTCGACCAACATCGAACTCAGGAGATCGAGACTTGGGTCCGGGAGACCACCGAAGAACGGCGTCGCGAGCAGGAACGCTTTCAGGTCGGGAGCACAGACGGTCATCGCGCAAGGATACCTCCCGTCGCCGTCAGCGGCAATCAGCCGGTGGGATGGGTAGAGCGGAAGCGAGACCCATCGAGTCCTCGGTCGAGGACGAAAGATGATGGGTTTCGCAAGTGCTCTACCCATCCACCGCGCTCTCGCCGCGCAACGCCCGCTTTCTCCAGAGGTCAGCGATGACCTTGATGGTCGCTGCGAGGACGAGCGCGCAAAGCGCCGCCTTCGAGATCGTCTCCATCGTCCCCTCGATCAGCAGGCAATGGGCCACGCTGGCTGCGACGATGACGATCGCGAGGGGAATATGGACGATGCGCCAGGTTCGCAGCCGCAGGCGCAATCGCCGGCGTAGCAGCGCCAGCAGCGCGACGGTGAAGATGGCCCACATCGCGGTCACGCCGAAGGGGGAGAACGGCGTCGGTGATGTATAGGTCAGGGCGTCGATCATATCGGGCGGACTGGTGATCCAGAGGCCGGCGACGTGGATCACCACCGCCAGGGCAAGCGCGCCGCCGATCCAGTGATGGGCGCGCCGGCCGCGATAGGCTGACAGTCCCGGCAAATATCCGCCGATCAGCAGAGGCTGAACGAGTACGAGAGCAAGCGCGATGATCCCCGCGAAGCCGGCGAGGATGTAGACCGGGCCGCGCCATGCGAGCTGCTCGCTTCCCGCAGCGAGCGCGATCGGCACGCCAATCGCCAAAGCCAGGGCGATCCAGATCAGGGTCACCTTCGCCGATCTCCACCCCTTCATTCGCAACTTGGTCAGGCCGGCTGAAGCACGAAGTGCGCCTCCAGGCTGGTTTCCTTTGCACTGCGCATCACCGGCCGCAGAAAGACGGTTTTGAATTCGCCGCTGTCATAGGCGAGGTGACCATGCGGCTGGCCGAAGATGGGAATGATCTGCGGCATCTCGAGCCGGAACTTGCCGTCCTTGTCGGTGAGCGTGGCGCCATGACTCTGCGGCTCGTGCTCCTGCCCTTCGGTCGTGTGCGCCCAGATCTGGATGCGCTGCCCGGCAAGCGGAGCTCCGTCGCCGGCGCGGCGCACCGTGCCGCTCATCCAGAAGCCACCCTTGCCGATCCGGTCCACGATCGCCGCGCCCTTGCGGTAATTGTTCGCCCCGCCCGACATCGAATCGGTCGGTGCGAGGCCTTCGGCGCGGGCCGGCAGCAGGAGGCCGGAAACGCCAGTTGCCAAAACTGCGGTTGCAAGGACGGAGCCGCCGGCGGCGAGGAGGTTGCGGCGATTGAGTACGACGATGGTCATGTCGGTTCCTCCTGGCGAGTGCAGTGGCTCCACCGAGAGTACAACAACAGGAGAGAGCCGCCCAGTTACCGCGAACGGCGCACCAGGCCGCAATAACGGTGTTGTGAACGGGAGTGCAGGTCACTCGAACAGCTTCGTAGGATGGGTAGAGCGGCAGCGAAACCCATCGCCCTTATGCCCTGACAAAACATGATGAGTTTCGCAAGTGCTCTACCCATCCTACACGCTGACACTACATGTGACGTGCCAGATGCGCAGATCCTTCACTCCGGACCCCACTCATGATCCCCTTCTCCGTGCTCGACCTCGCGCCCATCCGCCAGGGCGGCGATGCGTCGCAGGCGTTTCGCAATTCGCTCGATCTCGCCCAGCATGCCGAAGGCTGGGGCTACAAACGGTTCTGGCTGGCCGAGCATCACAACATGACGGGGATCGCGAGCGCGGCGACGTCGGTGGTGATCGGGCATGTCGCGGGCGGGACCAGGACGATCCGGGTCGGCTCCGGCGGGATCATGCTGCCGAACCATTCGCCGCTGATCATTGCCGAGCAGTTCGGCACGCTGGCCTCGCTCTATCCGGGACGGATCGATCTCGGGCTCGGGCGCGCGCCGGGCACCGACCAGCTCACGGCGCGGGCGCTGCGGCGCGACCTCGCGACGAGCTCCGAGAATTTTCCGCATGACGTGCTGGAATTGCAGGCGCTGCTCGGCGACATCAAGCCGAACCAGACCATCCGGGCCGTGCCCGGCATGGGAACTAACGTGCCGCTCTGGATCCTGGGATCGAGCACCTTTGGCGCGCAGCTCGCAGGCATGCTCGGCCTGCCGTTCGCGTTCGCCTCGCACTTTGCGCCGCAAATGATGATGCCGGCGCTGCGGGAGTATCGCGCGCGCTTCGAACCCTCGGCGCAGCTCGACAAGCCCCATGCGATGGTCGGCGTCAATGTGTTCGCCGCCGACAGCGACGTTGAGGCGCAGCGCATGTTCACCTCGCTGCAGCAGCAGTTCATCAATCTTAGGCGCGGCACGCCCGGCCCGCTGCCGCCGCCGGTCGAAGACATGGACGCGCTGTGGTCGCCGGCCGAGAAGGCCATGGTCGCTCAGTCGCTATCGTGCTCGGCGGTCGGCTCGCCTGACGTGGTCGAAGAGAAGCTGAAGGCGCTGATTGCGGAAACCGGCGCGGACGAGCTGATGACGACGGGACAGATCTACGATCACGCCGCCCGGCTGCGCTCGTTCGAGATCGCGGCCGAGGTGCGTGACGGGCTGGCCGGGCAGCCAGCGGCGTGATCACCAGGACTGAGCGCGTGGCCTCCATGGTTCGAGACGCCCGCCTTTGGCGGGCTCCTCACCATGAGGGTCTAACATTCTCGCCGCGAAACCAGACCTCATCCTGAGGAGCCCGCATAGCGGGCGTCTCGAAGGATGGCCACCGGCAACAGTCAGGCCTGCATCGTTCGAGACGCGCTTCGCGCTCATCACCATGAGGGTTGCGGACTAATCCGCAAATCCGAACAGCTTCGCCGGATTGTGCACCAAAATCTTCTCCAGCTCCGCCTGGTCGGGCGCGTAGCGGTACATCAGCTCCAGCAGATCGGCGTCGTTGGGCGGCTGCTTCACCGACACCGGATGCGGCCAGTCGCTGGCCCAGACGCAGCGCTCGACTGCAGCCTCGATGTAGGCGCGCGCGATCGGGATCACGTCGTCGTAAGGCGGGCCGGCCTTCGAGGTCTTCTCGCCGAGCGACAGCATCACCCAGAAATTTCCCTTGGCGAGCAGCTCGAGCATCTTGCGCAGGTTCGGATCGTCCTTGCCGGCCTCGGGATCGGGCCGCGCCATATGGTCGATCAGCACGGGCACGTCGAGATTTTCGTACTTGGCGACGCTGGAGACGATGCCGTCTTTCTCGGGCTGGATTTTGACGTACCAGCCGAGCTCGCGGATACGCGCGATGGCGCGAGCGAAGTCGGCGTCCGACAGCACCGCGCCAAGCTCCTGGCGGAAGCTGAAGCGCGCGCCGCGGACGCCTGCATCATGCAGCTTGGCGAGATAGGAGTCGTTCGCCTCGGCGAACACCAGCGCGTTGGCGCAGCCGCGATAGTTCGGACCCATCGCGGCGAGACCGTCGAGCACCACGGCATGATCGGCGCCGTACGTCGTGGTCTGCACGATGATGCCGCGCTCGATGCCGAGCGTCTTGTGGACGCGCAGCGCCGCTTCCCAGGTCGCGGTCGGCATCCGATAGGCCGCGCCTGGACGCTCCGGATATTTATCCACGGGACCGAGCACGTGAAACTGGCTGTCGACGGTCTTGGGCGGCGGCGCCTTGACCGGGCGGCGCGGGTTCGGGTCGAACGGCAGATAGGTCGGCATGCGCGAAACTCCCTCAGTCGATCATTGCGGTGAAGTCGCACTGCACCAGCGCGCCGCCATCCATGTTGTCCATCGGCAGCGCGTGGCGCGCCGGACGCGAATGCTCGTCCGGAAACATCTTGAGCCACTCGACATTGACCGGGCCGCGCTGCGCACGGTCCTTCAACCACACCGTCATCTTGATGATGTCGTCCGTCGAGCCGCCGGCGGCCTCTACCGTCGCCTTCATGTGCGCGAACATATTGGCGCACTGCGCGTCCAGGCTCTCGGGCATCGCGCCTGCCGCATCGCGGCCGAGGATGACGCCCGACATCACGAGATTGCCGATGCGGCAGGCGTTCGGGATCGGATTGGCATGTTTGAAGCCGCCGATATGGATGCTCTTGCGACGCGTGTGACCGGTCATGGTACGCTCCTGTTTATTGCTTGCTCAGACGAACTGGCACGATACCGAGCCGAACGTGCCATAGTCGGCATGAAAGGTGTCGCCGCGGCGGATGTCCACGGGCCGCGTGAACGATCCCGCCAGCACCACTTCCCCGGCGGCGAGATGTTCGTCATGCGGCGCGAGGCGGTTGGCGAGCCAGGCGATGCCATTGGCGGGATGATTGAGCACGCCGGCCGCAAGCCCGGTCTCCTCGACCTCGCCGTTGCGGAACAACAGCGCGCCGATCCAGCGCATGTCCGCATCCATCGGGCGGAACGGCCGGCCGCCGAGCACCAGCGCGGCATTCGCCGCGTTGTCCGAGATCGTGTCCAAGACTTTTCGGGTCTTGCCGGTCTCGGGATCGACGCGGTGCATGCGCGTCTCCAGAATCTCGAGCGCGGGCGTGACGTAGTCGGTGGCGTTGAGCACGTCGAAGATGGTGCAATCGGGACCGCGTAGCGGCGCCTTGAGCACGAAGGCGAGCTCGACCTCGATCCGCGGCGCGTGAAAGCGGTCGAACGGAATCGGCGTGGCGTCGGCATAGAACATGTCGGCGAACAGCACGCCGTAATCCGGCTCAGAGATGCCGACCGCGTTCTGCATCGCCTTCGAGGTCAGGCCGATCTTGTGCCCCTTGATGACGCGGCCGCTGCCGAGCTGGAGTTTGGTCCAGGCGCGCTGGACGGCGTAGGCATCCTCGATCGCGAAATCGGGATATTCCTTCGAGAACATCGGGATCAGCGTCTTGGTGCGCTCGGCTTCATCGAGGCGCGCGGCAAGGCGTTCGATGGTGGCGGTATCCAGCATGGCTTAACTCTCCGCCGCGACGGTGTTGCGCAGCATGCCGATGCGGCTGGATTCGACCTCGACGACGTCGCCGACTTTAAGCCAGCGCGGCGGGTCGAAACGGGCGCCGGCGCCGGTCGGCGTGCCCGTCACGATCATGTCGCCGGGCTTGAGGGTCGCGAACGTGGAGAGATAGGAGATCAGAAAGTCGAACGGGAACATCAGCCGTTCTGTCGTGTCCTGCTGCCGTACCTCGCCGTTGACGCGCGTGATGATGTCATGGGGCCCGCGCGGGTCGAGTTCGTCCGCGGTGACGATCCACGGTCCGATGCTGCCGGAGCGGTCGAAATTCTTGCCCTGCGTGACATTGAACTTGCCGTGGCGCAGCCAGTCGCGGATCGTGCCCTCGTTGCACAGCGTCATGCCGAAGATGTGCGCCCAGGCTTTTTCGCGCGGAATGTGACGGCCGCCCTGGCCGATCACGATGACGAGCTCGCCTTCGTAATCGAGCTGGTCCGAAACCTTGGGCTTCTCCAGCGGCTGACCGGAGCCTGTCATCGAGGACATGCTGCGCACGAACAGGCTGGGATATTTGGGCAGGTCCGAGCTGTCCTTGTACTCGGCGTTGCGCTCGGCGTAATTGACACCGATGCACCACAGCTTCTCCGGCGCCAGCACCGGCGGAAGCAGCACGAGATCGTCGAGTGCGTGGTCCGGCTTTTGTCCGGCGATGGCTTCCTGCGCGTCGGCCAGCGCATTGGCCGCAATCAGCGCCCTCACGTCGGAGAAGTCGCGGCCGATCCGCCTGGTCAGATCGACGACACCGCCTTCAACGGCGGCACCGTAGCGCGGCTCTTCGTCCAGAAGATAGCTCACGAGTCGCATTGTCGTTCTCCAATGGTCTTGACGGCGCGGCCCAAGGCTGCGCGCTTACTCGGGCGATTTGGAAGTCTGGAACACGCCGCGCAGCGTCACGATCTCGCCGAGCCGGGCGTAGCGTGGCCCGCCGATGCGCGCGATCGGGTCGAGCGCCGCGGTCTCGACCTTGCCGTCGTTCACGAGGCCGTCGCGAATGTGGAACATCACGACCTCGCCGACGATCAGCCGGCTGCGGGCGTCGCCGAATTCGAGGCATTGCCGGAAACGGCATTCCATCGCGACGGGTGCAACGCTAAGCCGCGGCACCTTGATGCGCTCGCTCGGATGCGTCTCCAGGCCAAGCTCCGCGACCTCGCTGATCTCAGGCGGATGCTCGACGGAGCTGTCGTGCACCGCCTGCATCAGCGGGGTATCCGCGATGTGGATGACGTATTCCTCGGTGTCGAGGATGTTGTGCGCGGTGTCCTTGTAGTCCGCGCCCTTGCGGCCGACGCTGATGGCCAGCATCGGCGGCTTCTGCGAGACGAAGGTGAAGGCGCTGAACGGTGCGAGGTTGAGCACGCCTGAGCGCGACAGGCTCGTCACCCAGGCGATCGGACGCGGCACCACGATGCCGGTCATCAGCCGGTAGATGCGCTCGGCGCCGAGCTCAGCGGGGTCGATCCGCATCGATCAATCCGCCTTGATGTTGGCCTTGCGCACGATCGGAATCCATTTGGCGTCCTCACGTTCGAGATAGGCCTTGAACTCGTCCGGCGTCATCGCGACGGCTTCTCCGCCGAGCTTCTCGAACCTGTCGACCACGGCCGGGTCTTTCAGGATCGCGGTCAGCGCCTCGTGCAGCTTGTCGATAACAGGCGCCGGCGTGCCTGCCGGTGCGAACAAGCCGGTGAAGGTCTGGCCGTCAAAGTCCTTGTAGCCGAGTTCAGTGAAGGTCGGCACGTCAGGCAGCGATTTCAGGCGGTGCGGGCTGGTGACGGCCAGCGCCCGGAACAGGCCGGCCTTGATGTGCTGCAGGCTGACCGTGAGCTGGTCGAACGCGAACTGCACCTGGCCGCCGAGCAGGTCGTTGACCGCAGGCGCATTGCCGCGGTAGTGCGCGGTGACCCATTGCAGATCGAGGCTGGACTGCATCAGCTCGCTGAGCAAATGGTTGGTGGTGCCGGGACCGGGCGAGGCCATGGTCAGCTTGCCGGGCTCGCGCTTGGCGAGGTCGATGAATTCCTTGAATGTGGTCGCCTGCACGGAGGGATGAACCTCGAGCACCAGCGGCGTCATCGAGATCGTCGTGATCGGAAGGAAGTCCTTCTTCCAGTTGTAGGCGTCGCGCTTGTTGATCTCGGTTGCGAACAGCACCGGGCCGTTGGCGCCGACGAACAGCGTGTAGCCGTCGGGCGCCGATTTCGCAAACGCCTCGCCCGCGATCATGCCGCCGGCGCCGGCCTTGTTCTCGATGATGAAGGGCTGGCCAAGCTTTTCCTGAAGCTTGTCGGCGATGATGCGCGCCGCGCTGTCGACATTGCCGCCGGCCGGATAGGGCACGATCAGCTTGACGTTGCGCGCCGGCCATTGCTGGCCCGACGCCGGTCCCGCCAGCATCGTCGCTGCTGCAGCCATGGCAATCCAGATTAATCTCATGTTAACCTCCCGGCAGCGCTTGCAATTCCAAGTCGCTTGCAATTCCAAGTCGCTTCCAATTCCAAGTCTTCGAATTCGACGTCGAATGCCCAGACGTTGCTCATGGCATCTCGATCGGAGCGCAATCTCCGAATGCGCGCTTTACCTGTCGAGTGAATTGTGGCGTTCTTGTCCATATTATGGACAGGACGACTTCCGCAAAATCCGCCCGCCGCATGACGGAACCGCGACAAGGCGCGCAGGCGATCCGGCGCGCGCTCGCGGTGCTGCGTATTCTTGCCGCAGGCCGCGAAGACGGCGTGCCGCTGGCCGAGGTGGTGCGGGCGACCGGCCTCACCCGTCCGACCGTGCATCGCATCGTCCATGCGCTGATCGAGGAAGGCATCATCGAACGGCACGACAAATCCGGCCGCTACGCGATCGGCAATCAGGTGCCGGAGCTCGCGCTCGCACGGGCCCGACCGTCGCGGCTGCTGATCGCCGCCAATCCGTCGCTGCAACGTGCGTCGACCGAGATCGGCGACACGCTGTTCCTGACGGTGCGGACCGGCAACGACACGCTGTGCGTCGATCGCAGGATCGGCGTCTATCCGATCCAGGTGCTCTCGATCGAGGTCGGCGCGCGCCGGCCGCTCGGCGTCTCCAGCGCAGGCGTCGCCATCCTCGCCGCGATGCCGGCGCAGGACGCGCGAAAAATCGTCGCAGCCAACGAGAAGAGATTCGAGGCCTACCGGACCGACGTTGCGACGGTGCTGGGCGAGGTCACTGCCGCGAGGCGGCTGGGATACGGCATGAGGGAGATCGGCCTGGTGCAGGGTACGAAATCGATCTCGACCTGGATCAAGACGCCGGACGGCCGCCCCGCTGCCGCGATGACCGTCTCCGCCGTTCGGACGAGGCTCGGCCCCCGCCGCGAGCAGGAGGTCGCGGAGATTCTGCTGCGGGAGGCGCGCGCGATCGAGCAGGCGATCCGGGGCGGTGTTGCCCAGGACGTGTACTCATAACGTCGGCTTGCCAACGCAAACCGGAAGTTTCCCACCTCGGGCGTGATCTGCGGCTTGTGGACCCATAGGCGACTTTGGGGGCCGCCCATGGATGCCGTCTCATTTTCCCCAGCGGGCCCATTCATCGTAGTACACCATAATTGATCGCGGCGCTGTGACAGTGCATTCGTGGCTTGTTGTCGGCCTCGACGGATTATCCGGAACGCCAATCCAGGTAAGCATTTTCTTGCGCTCATCCCACAGCAGATCAAATTGACCAGAACGACCAGCGACTCCGAACCTAATGAAGCCATCGTCAGCCCCCGTGATGTTGCCCGACATGATCTCGGCCGCGGATTGGGTCTCTAGAACTACTGTTTTTGTAGAGCGATCCAAAGTGACGAAATATGGACCATATTGGCCTGGGCAGGTGAGCGAAAAGGCATCGACCGGGTCGCGACGTTTCGGATCAAATTGCTCCGGCTGCCAGAATGCGGAAAGCATTGTTCTGCCGGTAACTTCCGCGCAGGCGTGTCGCAGCAAAGGTCTTCCCAGTTCTTCTGCGGGCATTCCCGGCCACGTCATCACGTTGCGCTGGCGGTTGAAGGAGAAAAGGATGCGTCCTCCCGTGGCCCTGAGGCTGAAGTCGAGTTGCGCGTCGGTTGCTGCGATGATCTCGCCCGTCACAATGTTCCCACCGGCGCGCTCAAATACAAAATGGTTTGTCTTGAGGTCGTAGGTTACGAAGTAAGGTTGCTGCTGCTGATAGTATTTGCCGTCGCACCGAACGGATGTTGGTTCGGCTTCTGCCTGCAGGGCGCAAGCGAAGACCATGAACAGTGATAGTATGAGATGTCGCATCGATCACCAGCCTAGGTTGCTACCTCCTTATGATGCCTCAGCGTTTATGCTCCGATAACGCGAAGCGCGGCTTTTACACCATTTCGACATTTCGGGTTCGATCAGAATACAGGAATGGACCGAGACGAGCGCGACTTCTGGATCTGGCCCATCTGCGACCTCGGAGGCCATCCGCTCTTCGGCCGATGTTGGCGGTAAACCGGACATCAAGCGGCCAGCCGCTTGGTGGGTGCAGGGCCTAGCGGATGGTCCACTCCCCCGCATGCGAGGAGAAAGGAGCGCCCTGCCGTTGCAGCCACGGGCTCGCATCACACTCTCGTTGCGAGCCGCCGCGCGCCGTAGTCAATGGGCTGACGCAGCGCGCGGTTTGTGGCACAAGAGCCGCCTCTGCCGACCGACCAACGAGGCCACGCATGCCCGCGCCCAAACCGCCCGCCTTCGAGACCCTGAGCCTGCATGCGGGCCAGCATCCGGATCCCGCGACCGGCGCCCGCGCGGTGCCGATCTACCAGACCACGTCCTACGTGTTCCAGGATTCCGATCACGCCGCCGCGCTGTTCAATCTCGAACGCGCCGGCCACATCTATACGCGCATCTCCAATCCCACCACCGGCGTGCTGGAGGAGCGGCTCGCAGCACTGGAGGGCGGCGTCGGCGCGATCTGCACCGCGAGCGGCATGGCGGCGCTGCATCTCGCCATCGCCACGCTTCTGAACGCCGGCGACCACATCGTGGCGTCGAGCTCGCTCTATGGCGGCACCATCAATCTGCTGGCGCACACGCTGCCGCGCTTCGGCATCACCACGACGTTTGTGAAGCCACGCGACCTCGAGGCATTCCGCGCGGCGATCAAGCCGAACACAAAGCTGGTGATCGGCGAGACCATCGGCAATCCCGGGCTTGAAGTGCTTGATATTCCGAAGGTCGCGGCGATCGCGCATGACGCGAAGATCCCGCTGCTGATCGACAACACCTTTGCCACGCCCTATCTCAGCCGTCCGATCGAACTCGGCGCCGACCTCGTCATGCATTCGGCGACCAAATGGATCGGCGGCCACGGCATCGCGATCGGCGGCGCCATTATCGACGGCGGCCGGTTTGATTGGCGTTCATCCGGAAAATTCGGCGTGCTGACCGAACCCTATGGCGGCTATCACGGCATCGTCTTCGACGAGCAGTTCGGCACGGCTGCCTTCATCATGCGCGCGCGCACCGAAGGCCTGCGCGATTTCGGTGCTTGCCTGTCGCCGACCAACGCGTTCCAGCTCCTGCAGGGCGTGGAGACGCTCGGCGTGCGCATGGACCGCCACATCCAAAACACGCACCTCGTGCTGGAAGCATTGAAGGCCAACAAGGCCGTGGATTGGGTGCTGCATCCCTCGCTCGAGGACCACGCGGATTACCAGCTGGCAAAACAATTGCTGCCGCGCGGCGCCGGCTCGATCGTCTCCTTCGGCATCAAGGGCGGGCGGCCCGCGGGGCGCAAGTTCATCGAATCGCTGCGCATGATCAGCCATCTCGCCAATGTCGGCGACGCCAAGACGCTGGTGATCCACCCCGCCTCGACCACACATCAGCAGATGGACGCCGCGCAACTCAAGGCGTCCGGCATCGGCGAGGAATTGGTGCGACTGTCGGTCGGCATCGAGGCGGCAAGCGACATCCTCGACGATCTTGCGCAGGCGCTGCGCATCTCGCAAAAGGTCTGACACCATGAAGCTTTCCGTCAACGGCGCCGAAATGTTTGTCGCAACCGGCGGCCGCGACTTCGACAAGTCCCTGCCTGCGGTCGTCTTCCTCCATGGCGCCGGCTTCGATCGTTCGACCTGGGCACTGCACACGCGCTGGTTCGCCCATCACGGTTTTGCCGTGCTGGCGCCTGATATGCCCGGTCACGGCCGCTCGTCCGGGCCTTCGCTTGGCAGCATCGCCGAGATGGCCGACTGGACGGCCGCGCTGCTCGATGCGGCCGGAGTTACGAAGGCGCATCTGATCGGCCATTCCATGGGATCACTGATCTCGCTGGAGACGGCGGCACGGCATCCCGAAAAAGTATCCGCACTGAGCCTGATCGGCACGGCCGCGACCATGACGGTCGGCCCGGATCTGCTGAAGGCAGCCGAGGCCAACGACCAGGACGCGCTCGACATGGTCTCGATCTGGGGCCTCGGCTTCAACGCCGAACTCGGCGGCAGCCTCGCACCGGGCCTGTGGATGCATGGCGGCGCGCAGGCCGTGCTCAAGACTTGCGAGCCGGGCGTGCTGTTCAGGGATTTGTCCGCCTGCAATGCTTACGCGAATGCGCTCACCGCTGCCGCGAGCGTGAAGGTGCCAGTCACACTCATCCTCGGCGAGCGAGACATGATGACACCAGTGAAGGCCGGCAAGGCACTCGCGGCCGCGATCCCGCATGCGAAGACAATCGTGGTACCGGGCGCGGGCCACATGATCATGGCCGAACGCCCGGATGAACTGCTGGCTGCGCTCAGGAACTGAAAGGATCAATCGTCCATCTTGCGCGTTGCGGTCAGACATCCCTGTGAAATCCAGAGGGAACTGAACCTATGCCAAGACAGGAAGTCATCCGCAAAGCCAGACAAGACAAGCGTGCCGGCAAATCGGCAAGCACGCAGGCCGGCGAATTCGTCAAGGACGAGATCGACAAGATCCGCAAGGGCAAGCATGGTGCGCGCTCGACGCGGCAGGCTGTCGCCATCGGTCTGTCCGAGGCACGCCGCGCCGGCGTCGATCTCCCGCCGCCGCGAAAGGGACGCGTCAAGAAGACGACGCGCCGCAGCGCCAAATATGCCTACGAGGTCGGCCAGGGCAAGCGCACTCCGAAGCGCCGGCCGCGCGTGTCGCGGGCCGTCGAGGAGGTTTTGAAAAAGGAGCCGCGCTCGACCGCATCGCGCAGTGCATTGTCGAAGCAGGGCAAGCGCGCCGCGGGCCGGCGAACGGCTGCGTCGCGTTCGGCCGCGGCCCGCAAGGCGAGCCGCACCAAGGGCGCCAACGTCCGCTCCGCCGCCGCAAAGAAGGCGGCACGCACCAGGGCGCGCCGCCGGAGTTGAGTCTCGTTTCGCTCAGGAACCCGGCGTCCACTTCCAGACGATGTCGGACACGTTGACCGGCTTCGGAATCAGGCCAAGCTTTGCAAAACGGTCGGCGACCGCCTGCTGGCTCTTGGTCACCTCGGCGTCGAGCGGCACCACGCGATAGGTGGAGCGATTGACGAAGCGGCGGACCGCTTCGATGTCGACGCCGGTCGCCTCGGCCTGTGCCTTTGCGACCTCCTCGTGATGCGACTCCGCCCACACGCCTTCAGACGCAAAGGCCGTATTGAGCTTTGCGACCAACGAGGGATACTTCTCGACGAAATCGGTGTTGGCGATGTAGTAGGCGTTCGGCTTGTGCACATCCTTGTCGAAGACGAGAACCCGAGCGTTCTCCTTCAATTCGGCGAGCGCCAAATAAGGATCCCAGATCGACCAGGCATCGACCGCGCCCTTGACGAAGGCCGCCGTCGCATCGGCCGGCGCGAGCGGCGCCGGGGTGATATCGGACCAGGACAGGCCTCCCTTTTCGAGCGCCACGACCAGGAGATTGTGTGCGCTCGATCCTTTGCCGAAGGCGATGCGCTTGCCCTTGAGGTCCGCCAGCGATTTGATCGGCGAATCCTTCGGCACGATGATCGCTTGATTGTCGCCGTCGGACTTCACGGCCGCGACATAGCGGATCCTGGCGCCGCCAGCTTGCGCGAAGATCGGCGGCGTATCGCCGACAAAGCCGAAATCGACGCTGCCGACATTGATGGCCTCCAGCAGCGGCGGGCCGAACTGGAAGTCGATCCACTTGATCTCGATGCCGAGCGGCTTGAAGGCGCTTTCGAGCGTTTGACGTTGGCGAACCGCAGGGAAGAAGCCGCCCTTCTGCGTACCGATGCGGATTTCGACCGGCTTGTCCTCAGCGCGCGCCGGTGCGGCAAAGGCGGTCGCGAGCAGAAGCGACGTTGCGAGAATGTGTCGTCGATTCATCATGACGTGGCCCTTTCGGTGGGATCAGTTGGCGAAAAGTAGGGAATTCGCGCGCCGGCTTCGTTCGGAGAACACGGCACGTGCGGCGCGCTCGGCCTCGCGCGCGGACCGGAACTGCCGGCCTTCGAGACTGTCGAACAGGCGCTCGGAGGAGAAGAAGCGAAAGCCGCGCTGATCCCTCGTGACGATGCCGGCGGCGCGGTCGTGGATTTCGATGATGTAGGCGTTCGACTGAGTTTGGGACATGACTGCTCGCTCGCCGGGGTCTCGGCGTTCCTGTCTTGCGATTTGCTGCGTGAGGTGCTGTGAGGCGGCGGTCAGCAGCAACAACAGGCGCCGGTTGCCGCCGAGAAACAGCGCCGCGTCATGCACGCATGCATGTCGTTATTGTTGCGCTGGTGATCGGTTCTCATGTGGCGGCTTCGGCTCGAGGAGCAGTTTCGATGCTGCGAATATCGAGGGATTGACGCGTTCGGTCAATGAAATGGGTATCCATATTTGCCACCGGCGCGCATCGGCACTTCTCCCGGTGCGAGCGCAGGCAAACGAATTTATCTCGCGATGAGTTCAACGCCGGTGCGCGGCCGGCCGTGATACTGTCCGCTCCATAAGCAACAGCTGACAGGGAGGCCGATCATGGCGGAGGTTCTGAAGGGACGCACGGCGCTCGTCACCGGCGGCTCGCGGGGAATCGGCGCTGCGGTCTGCGGTGCGCTGGCCGAGGCCGGCGCGGCCGTGGCGATCAACTGCCGCGAGCGGATCGGGCAGGCCGAGCAACTGGCGGATGAGATCGGCAAGCGCGGCGGCCGCGCCATCGCCGTCGCTGCGGACGTATCGCAGCGCGAGGCCGTGACCGCGATGGTCGACCGCGCCACGGCCGAGCTCGGCCCCATCGACATCCTCGTCAACAATGCGGGTATCGCCATCACGCGCGGCATCGACGATCTCACCGAGGACGATTTCGACCGGACGATCCTGGTCAACCTGAAATCCGTCTTCCTGTGCACGCAGGCGGTGCTGCCGACGATGCGCGCGAAGAAATGGGGCCGCATCGTCAACATCTCCTCCGGTGCCGCGCGCGGCGCCGGCGCGATCGGACCGCACTACAACGCGTCCAAGGCCGGCCTGGAGGGCCTGACGCGCGGCTATGCGGCGCGGCTGGTGAAGGAAGGCGTCACCGTCAACGCGGTGGCGCCGTCGCTGATCGAGACCGACATGATGAGTGGCCAGCCGCAGCTCGTCAGCCGCATTCCGCTCGGCCGCTTCGGCACGGCGGAAGAAGTAGCGAAGGCCGTGATGCTTCTGGTCGACAACGCCTACATGACCGGGCAGACGGTCGCGCTCAGCGGCGGCATGGCGTTCAATTAGGGGCAGCACTCGCAGCGAGCTCCCCCTTCACTCTCTCCTCCAGGACGGGGCTATCGCATATGAAGAAAAACGTGGCGGGGAGCTCGCCTGCGGCCATCCTTCGAGACGCCCGCCTCACGGCGGGCCCTCAGGATGAGGTCGCGTTTCGCGGCGAGATGATCCTCATGGTGAGGAGCCCGCCAAAGCGGGCGTCTCGAACCATGCAGGCCGAGCACGTCACGCGACCTCAGAGCCCCTCTCCCCGCACGAGCAGGACGAGGAAGACGAGAGAGCGTCACCACATCGTCGCGGCCGCGCGCTCCGGCCAGATTCGGTCATACTCCGCACCGCCGATCTTGTTCTCGCTCATCTCGGCGAGGATCTGCCCCGGTGTCGGCAGCGTCTTGGGGTCGATACGCTTGTCGGGATTCCAGAGGTCGGAGCGGACGATGGCGCGGGCGCACTGGAAGTAGATTTCGTCGACCGTCATCACCATGACACTGCGCGGCGCCTTGCCTTCGACCTTGAACGAGGCGAGCAATTCGGGATCGATGGAGAGATGCGCCCGCCCATTGGCTCGAACCGCATTGCCGGAGCCGGGGATCAGGAACATCAGCGACACCCTGGGGTCACGCACGATGTTGCGCAAGGAATCGACCCGGTTGTTGCCGCGGCGATCCGGCAGCATCAGAGTCTTCGGGTCATGAATGCGGACGAAGCCGGAGAGATCGCCGCGTGGCGAGCAGTCGATGCCCTCGGGTCCGATGGTGGCAAGCGCTGCGAATGGCGCCTTCTCGATGAAGACCCGATAGAGCGGGGTGACGTGGTCGGCGACTTTCACAGTCGAGGCGTCGTTGGTGACGCCGTAGATGGCCTCTAACTGCTCGACCGTTTCGATCACCGACATTCCAACCTCCTTGGTGCGCCGACCGCTATTCGTGCCAGCCTTCATTCCTGATCACGCGCACGAGATGGCGGCTGTGATATTCGGCGCTGCCCGCGTTGAGGATGGTGACATCGGCATTGCCCGACGCGTCGACGCTGCGCGACAGCCTCTCCGCGACGTTGCCATCGCTAATCCGCGCTCGGGCGGCAAGCCGCTGCGCCAGCACATCCGGCGGCGCCGTGACCGCGACCACGACGACGTTTGCATACGCTTGACGCAGTGCGCCAATGACGGTGCGTGAAACGTTGATGACGACAGCGCGCCCGGCACGGATATCGTCGTTGATCTCAAGCGGCAAAGCGTAGGAATGCCCGTGCGCCTCCCAATGCACGGCAAAATCGCCGTGCTCGCGCGCGCGCCGGAATTCGTCGGCGCTCACCGCGACATTGTCCTCGTCAGCGGAGGATTCGCGCGTCACGACACGGCGCGGAAAGACGACGTCGCGATCATCGACACAAGCCGCCTGCGCGAGCCGCAGCAAGGTGTCCTTGCCGGCGCCGCTGGGGCCGACCACGAGCACGAGCCGCCCGGGTCCAATCCCGCCTGCCGCGTCCTGCGCCATGGTCACAGTCTCGCTCATGCGACACGGCTTCCTTCGCGCCAGACGCTGCGGACGACGGGAACGCTGCCCGCGACGTGCACGCGGATCAGATCGGCGCGCTTGCCTATCGCGACCTCGCCGCGATCGGTGAGGCCAACCGCTTCCGCAGGCGCCTTCGTCACGGTGCGAACCGCCGCCGAAAGGCTGATGGCGGGCACGTGCTCAGGCAAATGCAGCGCAGCCATCAGGAGGCTCGAGGGAATGTAATCCGACGACAGAATATCGAGCAGGCCTTCGCGGGCGAGATCGACCGCGGCGATGTTGCCGGAGTGCGAGCCGCCGCGCACGACGTTCGGTGCGCCCATCAGGATGTCGATGCCGGCCTGGTGCAGGCTGCGCGCGGCCTCCAGCGTGGTCGGGAACTCGGCGACCGAAACGCCATCGCGCAGGGCGTCCGCGACGTTTTCCTCGGTGGTGTCGTCATGGCTGGCGAGCGGGATCTTGTACTCATGCGCCAGCGCCACGATCTCACGCATGTTGGCCGCGGCATAAAGCTTCTGATATTCGAAGCGCTTCGCGAACAGCTCGTCGAGCTCGGCATCGGTCTTGCCGCCACCCTTGCCGCGATAATAGTCACGCAGCTTGACCTCGTCGCGGAACTGGCGCTGGCCGGGCGTGTGGTCCATCAGCGACATGAGCCGCACGTCGGGACGGTCGATCAGCTCCTTGGCCTCCTCGACCACGCTCGGCATCGGGATTTCGCAGCGCAGATGCAGGAAGTGGTCGGCGCGCAGCAATTTGGCATCGCGCGCGGTCGCGATCGCGGCGGCAAGCACGCCAGCGCGGCCATCGACTTCTTCAGCGCCGTCCTCGCGCCAGACCCGGAGCGAGTCGAACACCGTGGTGATGCCCGATGTCGCGAGCTGGCCGTCATAGGAGACGACGGCAGCAACCGGATTCCAGAACACTTTTGGCCGCGGCACGTAATGCGCTTCGAGATGGTCGGTGTGGAGCTCGATCAGGCCGGGCATGATCAAATCGCCGCCGGCATCCTCGGCGCCCGCGGGCGCCCTGCCCTCACCGATCTCGGCAATGCGTCCGTCCGCGAGAGCGAGCCAGCCCTGCTCGATCACCCGTTCCGCCAACACGATCCTGGCGTTGGCGATCACGATGTCGTTCGGCTTGGCGTTCATTTCCCTCTTCCTTCAGGCGGCGGCGGCAAAGCTGGTGACGTCGACGATGCGGTCGGCAATCAGATGACGGATTTCGTCGTCATGGACAATGGCGACCATGGCGACGCCCTGGCGCTTCTTTTCGGCGACCAGCTCGACCACGACGGCGCGGTTTGCGGCATCTAACGAGGCGGTTGGTTCGTCGAGCAGCAGGATCGGCAGATCCGAGATGAAGCCGCGCGCGATGTTGACGCGCTGCTGCTCGCCGCCGGAGAAGGTCGCGGGCGGAAGCTGCCAGAGCCGCTCGGGGATATTGAGACGATGCAGCAATTGGCCGGCACGGGCTTGCGCCTCCGCGCGCGCCAGGCCGTTGACGATCAGGGGCTCGGCGACCACGTCGACGGTCGCGACGCGCGGCACCGCGCGCAGGAACTGGCTGACGTAGCCGATGGTTGCGCGGCGGACGTTGAGGATCTGGCGCGGATCGGCCGTGGCGAGATCGATCACCGCGCCGCGATGGCGGATGCCGATGCGGCCGGAGTCGCAGCGATAATTGCCGAAGATCATCTTCAGGATCGACGATTTTCCGGCGCCTGACGGCCCCGACAGCACGACGCATTCGCCGGGATTGACGTGGAAGGTCACGCCGCTGACGACAGGCAGCTCGATGCCACCCTGCAGGTGCATCGTGAAGGTCTTGTTGGCGTCGGCGATGTCGATCATGGCGGTCATTAGAAAACTCTTCCTGGCAGGCTCATGGCGGCAGAATCGAGGAGACGAGGAGCTGGGTATAGGGCTCGCGGGGGTCGTCGAGCACCTGGTCGGTGAGGCCGGTCTCGATGACGCGGCCCCCCTTCATCACCATCACGCGGTGCGACAGCAACCGCGCGACCGCGAGATCGTGGGTGACGATGATGACGGCGAGACCAAGCTCGGCGACCAGGCTGCGCACGAGGTCGAGCAGGCGGGCCTGGACAGAAACATCGAGCCCGCCGGTCGGCTCGTCCATGAAGACGAGACGCGGCTCGGTGACGAGGTTGCGGGCGATCTGGAGACGCTGGCGCATGCCGCCGGAATAGGTGCGCGGCGCATCGTCGATGCGTGCGATGTCGATCTCGACGCGGGTCAGCCAGTCCGACGCGGTATCACGGATACGGCCGTAGTGATTCCACCCCACCGCCATCAGCCGCTCGCCGACATTGGCGCCGGCCGAGACCGCCATGCGCAGGCCCTGCGCGGGATCCTGGTGCACAAAACCCCAATCGGTGCGGAACAGGAAGCGCCGCTCGGCCTCGCCCAGCGTGGCAAGATCGCGGGTGACGCCGTCACGCATCCGATAGGACACCTGGCCGCCACTGGCCGCGAGCTGACCCGACAGGAGCTGGAGCAGCGTCGATTTGCCCGAACCGGATTCGCCGACGATCGCCAGCACTTCGCCGGGATAGAGCGAGAACGACACATCGCGGCACGCGGCGATGCGGCCGTAGGACTTGCTCAGGGACTCGGCAAGCAGCAGCGGCTGGTCGTTTTCGAGCGTATCGAGATCAGCCAAGTCTTGATCAGCCATGTGCGCCCGCCTTCTCCTTGTACGGCGCGGCGCTCAGGCTGCCGTGGTGGCCCGCGGCCTGGCGGCCCTCGCAATAGTCGGTGTCGGAGCAGACGAACATGCGCCCGCCCTTGTCGTCGGTGACGATCTCGTCGAGATAGGAATTTTCAGCCGCGCACAGCGCGCACGGTGCGTTGAAGCGATACGGATCGAAGGGATGGTCTTCGAAGTCAAGCGACACGACCTGCGTATAGGGCGGGATCGCATAGATGCGCTTCTCGCGGCCGGCGCCGAACAGTTGCAGCGCCGGGCAATAGTCCATCTTGGGATTGTCGAATTTCGGCGTCGGCGACGGGTCCATCACGTAGCGCGCGTTGACCTTCACGGGATAGGCGTAAGCCGTCGCGATGTGGCCGAAGCGAGCGATGTCCTCGTAGAGCTTCACATGCATCAAGCCGTATTCGGCCAGCGCGTGCATGCGCCGCGTCTCGGTCTCGCGCGGCTCGAGGAAACGTAAGGGCTCCGGAATCGGCACCTGATAGACCAGCACCTGATTCTCGTGCAGCGACGTCTCCGGGATGCGGTGGCGGGTCTGGATCACGGTTGCATCTTCCGTCGCCGTCGTCGTGGCGACGCCGGCGGTCTTGGCAAAGAACTTTCGGATCGAGATCGCGTTGGTGGTGTCGTCGGAGCCCTGGTCGATCACCTTCAGCACGTCCTGGGGGCCGAGGATCGCAGCGGTCACCTGCACGCCGCCGGTGCCCCAGCCATAGGGCATCGGCATTTCACGGCTGGCGAACGGCACCTGATAGCCCGGGATCGCGATCGCCTTGAGGATCGCGCGGCGAATCATCCGCTTGGTCTGTTCGTCGAGATAGGCAAAATTGTAGGCGGGCGCGTTCATTCCGCGGCCTCCTTCATGGCGTCAGGTGCATTGGCCTCTGCGAATTCCTTGCGCAGCTTGCGCAACAGGCCGAGCTCGGACTGGAAGTCGACATAATGCGGCAGCTTCAGATGCTCGACGAAGCCGGTCGCCTGGACGTTGTCCGAATGCGACATCACGAATTCTTCATCTTGTGCCGGGGCAAGTGCCTCTTCGCCGAGTTCGCGCGCGCGCAACGCGCGGTCGACCAGCGCCATCGACATGGTCTTGCGCTCGCTCTGACCGAAGGCGAGGCCATAGCCGCGGGTGAAGCACGGCGCTTCCGTCGCAGAGCCCTTGAACTGGTTGACCATCTGGCACTCGGTGAGCTCGATCGAGCCGAGCGGCACGGCGAAGCCGACGTCTTCCGCCGAAAATTCGACCTCGACCTCGCCGAAGCGGATCTCGCCGGCGAAGGGATGGTTGCGGCCGTAGCCGCGCTGGGTGGAATAGCCCATCGCCAGCAGAAAACCTTCGTCGCCACGCGCGAGGTTCTGCAGGCGCAGGTCACGATCCGCCGGAAAATTGAGCGGCTCGCGAGTGAGGTCGCCGACGCTGGCGCCCTCCTCGGCCTGCGGCGAAGATTCGATCAGACCGTCGCGGCCGAGGATGTCGGTCACCCGCGGCGTTGGCGCTGTCGACGCTTCGGCCGTCGCGGGTGTTTCCGGCACAAAACCTTCGGCGAGCGAGGGATCGAGCAGGCGGTGGGTATAATCGAAGGTCGGGCCGAGGATCTGGCCGCCGGGAATGTCCTTGAACGTCGAGGACACCCGCCGCTGCACCCGCATCGCGCCGGTCTCGACCGGCTCGCTGGCGCCGAAGCGCGGCAGCGTGGCGCGGAAGGCGCGGACCAGGAAGATCGCCTCGATCAAATCGCCGCGCGCCTGCTTGATTGCGAGCGCCGCGAGCTCGCGGTCATAGAGCGAGCCTTCGCTCATGACGCGGTCCACGGCGAGGCCAAGCTGCTCCGAGATCTGGTCGAGGGACATTTCCGGAACGCTTTGGTCGCCGCGCCGCGCACTGGCGAGCAGGCGATGGGCGTTCTCGATGGCGCGTTCGCCGCCTTTGACTGCGACATACATGCGGCTAGCTTCCCTTGTTCACGACACGCGTGGTGCGGGGGATCGCAACCACGGCGTCATCGGCGACCAGCACCACATCGGTGCCGCGCGGAAACAGCGTCTCATTGACGCGCAGGCGCTCGAACAGGTCGAACGGCCTGATCGAGGCCTGGAGCGTCGCGACACCGTCGATGCCGGGGCCGCGCAGCTCGAAGCTGCGCCCCGAGTCCAGGCTCTCGACCTGAAGGATCAATGTGGTCGAACGATCCGGATATTCGCTGGTGCCGAGCGCGAAGCGCTCGAGCGAAGGCAGCGCTCCGCCGTCGCTGATCAGCGCGAAGCCTGCGATCGAGGAATCCTGCACCACCGGCGCGCCGGTGTGGAACTTCAGCCATTTTGTCACGTCGGTGCTTTCCGACATGCGCGCATTGAGCCAGAGCGGCGTGTCGTGGTCGAACAGCGTCAGCGCGATCGCGGCGGTGCCGCGCATCATTATATGAGGCGCTCCTGATGTCGGCACGATGCGCTGGACCGACCCCGGCCGAGCCATCGCGTCCATGACCGAACGAAAGGTCGATTGCGCCGACAGCACCTTGTCGGCGAACCCCGGCGGCAGTTCCGCAATCGTAGTCATGATCTCACCCTTCACCGCGCACCATGGTGTAGAAATCAACCTTCGTCGCGGCGGTCTCGGCCGCCGCCTGCTTGCGCCTGACCATAAGCTGCTCACGCAACGGCGCGATAATTTCCCGCTCCACCGCGCCGCCGAAATCGCTGGATTGCACCAGCGCATCGCACAGCGCGATCAGCCGCGCCTTCTCACCGTCGCGACCGAGCGTGTAACCGAAACCGACCTCGCCGCTCGCCAGCCTGACCGCAGCGCGCGACACCGTGGCTTCGCCGAGGTTGAACGGCGCACCGTCGCCACCGACCCGGCCGCGCAGCATGACGAGACCGTTTTCCGGCGCGCGCAGATCCTGATGCGCCGGCAGGGCGAGAGCGCGGAGGCGAGCGGCGATCTCGCCCGCCTCCGCGTGCGCCAGCACGGCCATTGCGGCCTTGCGCTGGGCTTGCTGATTGTTGTGCTGGGTCACTAAATCCACCAAACTTTTCTGCAGAACTTGTCGAATCCAAGTTGTCTATGATACTAGACAACTTGATACGTGAGCGCCATGACTGTTTCGTGACAAAGGCGTGATTTCTGGAGTAGCTTCCCGGCCACATGAGCATTCAGGACACAGCCTCCTCGGGCGTCGCGTTGTGGCGCCTCGTTGCCGACGGCATCGAGCGCGGCATTGCCGACGGCCGCTTTGCGGCTGGCGACAAGTTGCCGGGCGAGATGGAGATCGCCGAAACCTATCGCGTGAACCGCCACACGGTGCGGCGCGCGTTGGCCGCGCTTGCCGAGCGCGGCATCGTGCGGGCCGAGCGCGGCAGCGGAACCTATGTCGAGGCGCAGAAGCTCGCCTATCCGCTGCGCTCGCGGACCCGCTTCTCCGAGATCGTCGGCGCGGATGGCCGCGAACCGCATGGCCGGTTGATCGAAGCGTCCGATGATGCCGCGACCCGCGAACTCGCGCGGGAACTTGGATTGAAGGCCGGCGCACCACTGGTGCGGATCGAAGCGATGCGCCTCGCCGACCGCACGCCGATCTGCGTCTCCACCACCTGGCTGTCGGCGGAATTGTTTCCGGGGGCGGGCAATGTATTCGCCGCGACGCGCTCGATGACGAAACTGCTCGAGCATTACGGCGTCCGCGACTATCGGCGCGGCGCGACCCGGATCACCGCCGGCATCGTCGACGCAACCGACGCCGCACGGCTCGATCTGGCGCTGGGACGGCCGATCCTGGTGGTCGACGCGACTGACCATGACCTCGACGGCAAGCCGCTGGTGACCAAGCATTCGCGCTTCGCCGCCGAGCGGGTGGAGTTTCTGGTGGAGTCGTAGAAGGGAAGAAGAGCTACGCCACTGCCCTTCGCCCGATGATGGCGAAGCGGAGTTTTCCCGAGACGAAATCGATCGCGGCGACTGCCACCAGGATCATCAGGATCAGGAACGACACCTTCTGCCATTCCAGCACGCGGATCTGCTCGGCGAGCTGGAGCCCGATGCCGCCGGCGCCGACGATGCCGATGATGGTGGCCGAGCGCGTATTCGACTCGATGAAATAGAGCACCTGGCCGGCGACGACCGGCAGGACCTGCGGCAGCAAACCGAAACGGATCTCGTGCAGCGCACTGCCGCCGGAGGCGCGGATGCCCTCGACCTGCTTCTGGTCGGCGCCCTCGATCGCCTCCGAGAACAGTTTTCCGAAGGCGCCGAAATCGGACACGGCTATGGCGAGCACGCCGGCAAACGGACCGAGCCCGACCACGTTGATCCACACCAGCGCCCAGATCAGCGTATCAACGCCGCGAATCGAATCCAGGAAACGTCGCACCGGGAAGCGCAGAATGCTCGACGGCACCACGTTGCGGGCGGCCAACAGGCTGACCGGAAGCGCGAACACGGCGGCAAGCGTCGTGCCGAGCAGCGCAATCGACAGCGTCTCGCCCAGCGCCTTCAGATAGATCGGCAGCGACGAGCCGGGATCCGGCGGGATCATCATCAGGCTGATCCAGCCGAGCTGGTTGAGGCCCGCGAAGAACCGCGACGGCGAGAAATCGAGATCGACGAGGCCGTAGACCAGGATTGCGAACGCCGCGACGATCATCGCCGGCATCGCAAGCCGCGCGGAGGCCGGCCGGTCGAACATTTCAGGATAGCGCGCGCGAAGCGCTGCGGTGTCGATCTCCTGCCGCCCCGTCACGTCCGCGTCTCCCTGCCGAACAGCTGGCCGCGCAGCCAGCCGGTGCTGATGTCGATGACGAAGACCGCGACGATGATGGTGAGCAGGATCGCGCTGACGTCCGAGTAATAAAACTTGCGGATGGCGACGACGAGCTCCTGGCCGATGCCGCCGGCGCCGACGAAACCCATCACCGAGGCTTCCCGGACATTGACCTCGAAGCGCAGCAGCGCGTAGCTGGCATAGCCCGCGGTCACCTGCGGCACGACGGCAAAGCGCATGCAGGAGAGCCAGCTCGCACCGGTCGAGCGGATGCCTTCGACCGGCTTCATGTCGGCGTTCTCGACGATCTCCGAGAACAGTTTTCCGAGCGCGCCGGTGGAGTGGATCGCGATCGCGAGCACGCCGGCCATCGGCCCGAGCCCGAAGGCGATCACGAAGATCAGCGCGAAGACGATACCGGGCACGGTGCGGGCGAATTCGAGCAGGCGGCGCACCGTGAAGCGCAGCCAGGGCGACGGCGAGGTGTTTTCGGCCGCAAAGAAGTTGAGCGCGAAAGCGAACGTTGCACCGATCAGCGTGCCTACATAGGAGATCAACAGCGTCTCGCCGAGCATCCTCAGCCATTTGCGCCAGCCCCACAGCCACTCGCCGACATCGGTCCAAACCCGCTGGCCATTGTCGAGCGCGAAGATGCGGTCGAAATAGCTGAGGAAGTTACCGTAATGGGCGAAGAGGGTGCGCAGGTTCACTTCCGCGCCGATCGCGGCGAGAAACAGTGCTGCAGCGAAGATCACGGCTCCAAACAGGAGTCGCAGCCGCTTGCGCGCGACCGCCTGGCGATAGGCGGCGTTGAGCACGGCGAGCTGCTGCTCGGGGAGGATCGAAACCGCGACGGTCATCTGGCCAGGAAAAATGGTCGATCAAAGAGAAACAGCCGGGTCCATCGACCCGGCTCCAATGCCATCGTCCTGAAATCAGGACGCCTTCTTCTTACGCAGTGCATCGACGAACTTGATCAGCTCGATCGTGCCATCCCAGTCCTTGGTGGTGGCGGGATGAAAACCCTTCTTCTGGCCGTCCTGGAGACGGTCGAAGGCCGCCTTGTCCTTGGCCGGCGCGTCGAAGAACGCCTTCGCGATGGCCGCCTTCGCCTCTTCCGGCAGGTCCGAATTGTAGGCGTAGGGGCCGTTGACGATCGGCGCCGACTTGTGGATGATGCGGAAATCGTCCTTCTTCATCGGCGAACCGTCGGCATTCTTCAACATGCCCTTGGTCAGCATTTGCGCCAGCGTCGAATCGTCATCGCTGGTCCACTGGTTGGCCGCAACGTCGACGGTGCCCTGCGCGAGCGCCAGGATCGCATTCTCATGGCTGCCGGTGAAGACGACCTTGCCGAAATAGGTGTCGGCGTCCGCGATGCCCATCTTGTCGAGCTCGAAGCGCGGCACGTTGTTGCCGGAGGTCGAGTTCGGATCGACGAGGCCAAGGTTCTTGCCCTTGAGCTGATCGACGCTCTTGTAGGGGCTGTTCGCCTTGACGAAGAACACCGAGTAGTAGCCGGTCGAGCCGTCCGCGTTGATGTCGTTGGCGAAGGCGTCGGTCTTGACGCCGGTCAGGCGGGCGCGGGCGAACGAGGCCGAGCCATAGCTCGCGATATGGATGTTGCCGGCGCGCTGGCCTTCGATGACGGCGGCGTAGTCGTTGGCGATGCGCAGCGTGACCTTCACGCCCAGCTCCTTGGAGAGATAGTTCATGAACGGCGCCCAGCGCTCGGTAACGCCCGAGGCGTTTTCCGCCGGAATGACCGCGAAGGTCAGTTCGGGATATTTGGCTTTCCAGTCGTCGGCGGAGGCTGAGGTCGTGAACGCGAGCGCGGCGGCGCCGGCAAGAACTAGTCTACGAGTGATCATGATAGCCTCTTCATCGGTTGGGGTCGGTTGACGCAAGAACTGAAAACAAAACAAGCGCGGCTCAGGCGGCGGCCGCCGTTCCAAGTGCCGGAACGCCCTGGGGCGCCGGCACGGGCATGCCGCCCATGATTTCGGCGGCTTCGAGATCGTAGAGCTCGCGCGCAACGTAATCGGTCAACTCAGCCGGCGCGCCGTCGAACACCACGCGGCCCTGCGCCATGCCGATCAGGCGGTCGCAATAGCTGCGCGCCAGATCGAGCGAGTGAAGATTGCAGAGCACGGTGATGCCGAAATGCTTGTTGATGCGCAGCAGCGCATCCATCACGATCTTGGTGTTGCGCGGGTCGAGCGAGGCGATCGGCTCGTCGGCGAGGATGATGTCGGGCTGCTGCACCAGCGCGCGGGCGATCGCCACGCGTTGCTGCTGGCCCCCGGAAAGCTGGTCGGCACGCTGGGCTGCGAGCGGGGCGATGTCGAACTGCTCGAGCGCGGACATCGCCAGCGCCTTGTCCTGCTCAGGCCAGGTCTGCGTCAGGGAGCGCCAGGCCGGCATCGTCGCGAGTCGCCCCATCAGGACGTTGGTGAGCACGTCGAGCCGGCCGACCAGGTTGAATTGCTGGAAGATCATCGCGGAACGTGCCCGCCACTGCCGCAACTCCTTGCCGCGCAGCGCCGTGACGTCGATGCCGTCGAACAGGATGCGGCCTTGCGTCGGCGTCGCCAGGCGGTTGATGGTCCGCAGCAGGGTCGACTTGCCGGCGCCGGATCGCCCGATCACGCCGACGAAGCCGCCGGGGGAAACTTGAAACGAAGCGTCGTCCACCGCGGCTTTCACGCCGAAGCGACACGTCAGACCTTCAACCACCAGCATGCAGGGCTCCAGAGTAGCTTGGGCCCACCGCTAACGCCGGCGCTTGACACTTGTGTGACACGCGCGTTGCGGTGCGGCGATCCTACACACCTCATCGCCTGTTCATCCCCTGTCATCGCGTCGTCATGACATTGTCATCAAACCGCTCGAAGAGAAATGCCCGCCCTCTCGTTCGGATGCAACATGGCCGCCAAAACTCTTTCGGTCCAGCCGACCATCGATCCCTCGGCCAGGCTGCACGACACCAGGCTTGGGGCCTACACCGAGGTCGGCGCGCGCACGATTTTGCACGACGTGACGATGGGCGATTACTCCTATGTCGTGAACGACGCCCAGATCACCTACACCACCATCGGAAAATTCTGCTCGATCGCGGCGATGACACGGATCAATCCGGGCAATCACCCGATGCACCGCGCCACGCAGGCGCACTTCACTTATCGTTCGAGCGCCTACTTCGAAGGCGAGAGCGACGATACGGAATTCTTCGACTGGCGGCGCCAGCATCACATCCATATCGGCCATGACGTCTGGATCGGCCATGGCGCGATCGTGCTGCCGGGCCGCAACATCGGCACCGGCGCGGTGATCGCGGCAGGCGCCATCGTCACCAAGGACGTGCCGGCCTACACCATCGTCGCCGGCAATCCGGCGCGCATCGTCCGCCGCCGGTTCTCGGAAGAGATCGCCGGGCGGCTCGCCAGGCTCGCCTGGTGGGACTGGGATCACGACAAATTGCGTGAAGCACTGCCCGATTTTCGCAAGCTCGGGATTGAAGATTTCCTCTCGACATATGAAGCACGGGCAAGTTCTCTCAACAGTCCTCTTGGCAGCAGCAAACAAAGCGCGGTCGCGTGACAGACATTTTCCTTGAGGGCGGCCGGACCCTGATCGGCTCCGAGCTCGTCGAGACTTCACTTCTCGTATCCGGAACGGACATTGCGCAGCTCGACGCTTCTCGCGGCCGGACGCGGCTTGCGATCGACGCGCGCGACCTGCTGGTGCTGCCCGGCATCGTCGATCTGCATGGCGATGCCTTCGAGCGGCAAATGATGCCGCGTGCCGGTGTCGACTTCCCGATCGATGTGGCGCTCGCCGACAGCGACCGCCAGGCGATCGGCAACGGCATCACCACGGTGTTTCACGCCACGACCTGTTCGTGGGAGCCGGGCCTGCGCAGCGCCGACAATGCGCGCGGCCTGATGGAAGCGATCGAACGGCAGCGCCCGCAATTCGCGGCCGATACCCGCTTCCACCTGCGCCACGAGACCTACAATCTCGATGCCGAGCAGGAGATGAGCCAATGGCTCGCCAAAGGTCGCGTCGACCTGTTCGCCTTCAACGACCACATGGACGGCACGGTCGGGGACATGGCCAAGCCTCGCAAGCGCAACCGCATGGTGGAGCGTACCGGCCTGTCGGGCGAGGAATTCGACCGGCTGGTGGGACACGTGCTTTCGCGCGCCAGCGAGGTCCCGGCTTCCGTGTCGCGGCTTGCCGCGACTGCCCGCGCCGCCGAGGTGCGGATGCTTTCGCATGACGATGCGACGCCGGCGGTGCGCCAGGGCTTTCGCGCCATAGGCGTGGCGATCGCGGAGTTTCCGATCAACGAGGAGACGGCGCGGGAGGCAGCCAGCCACGGCGATGCCATCGTCTACGGCGCGCCGAACGTCGTGCGCGGCGGCAGCCACACGGGCTGGACCAAAGCGTCCGACATGATCGCCAAGGGGCTCTGCTCGGTGCTGGCCTCGGACTATTATTATCCCGCGCAGCTGCTCGCTGCGTTCCGCCTCGCAGCCGATGGCGTGCTGCCGCTGACCGAGGCCTGGAACCTGGTCTCCGCCGCACCCGCGCGCGCGACCGGCCTTGCCGATCGCGGCGTGCTCGCGGAAGGACGGCGCGCCGACATTCTGCTGGTCGACGACAGCGTTCCGCTGCGACCGCGACTCGTGGCCGTCATCGCGGGCGGCAAGCTCGTGCATCTCACCGATGCGACGCGGCTGCTCGCAGCAGTGGCAACGCCGCGCGAGGCTGTCGTTGCGGCCTAAACCGGTTATGCTGCGGCGATGACAGGTCTTTCCCGCTACGCGATCTATTTTGCGGCAGGCAGCAACAGCGCCCTCTCCCGCTTCGGCGCCGAGCTGCTCGGCTACGATGCCCATACCGGCAACGAATTGCCGTTTCCTAGCGACACACTGCATGCCGCGCCCGATTGGCGCGACATCACCGCCGATCCCCGCAAATACGGCTTTCACGGCACGCTGAAGGCGCCGATGGCGCTCGCGCCCGGCAAGACCGAAGCGGAGCTTTTGTCGGCCTGCGCAACCTTTGCCGGCGAGGCGCGGAGGATCCCGGTGATCCGCCCGATCGTCGATTCCATCAGTGGTTTTATTGCGGTCATTCCGGCCGAGCCGGTCGATGCGCTCCAAGAGCTCGCCGCCGATTGCGTCCGCGAGTTCGATTCATTCCGTCCGGCCCTGACGGCGGAAGATCGCGGGCGGCGGAAGCCCGAGAAGCTCAACGAGCGGCAGCGCGACTATCTCGATCGCTGGGGCTATCCCTACGTGATGGAGGAATTCCGCTTCCACATGACGCTGACGGGGCGGCTGGATGCGGAGCGCCGCGGCCCGATTTTGAAGATGCTGCAGGCAAGGTTTGCTGCGCTCGGTCTCAACACGCTAGCGATCGATCGCGTCGCGCTGTTCAGGCAGGGTGACGCCAAGGCTCGCTTCCGCATCATCGGCGAGTGGGCTTTGACGCAGTCAAGCGTCAGTGCCAGCTCGCGAGATTGAAGGCGAGGGCCACAACGCCAACCAGAATGAGGCTGGTCGCCCAGATGACATCCAGATTGAACCAGCTTCGCGAGACGAATTTCAATCCCAGATGGCGGTAGACCAGCCACGCCAGACATCCGCCGGCGCCGACCATGGCGGCAACGTGCACCAAAGACACCAGCACCGCCATCCCGAGACTTGCCTTGATCAGCGCGCCAGCGGCCTCGTGGCCGGCATCGAGTTCGAAGGCCTGGCAGAGCCCGAGATAGATCGGCACAAGCATCAAGGCGGCGCCGTGGGCAATGGCGACGGCAAATGACCAGAGCGCCAATTGCGTTGGCGGAATTCGTGCCAGCGTGCGCGGATGGCGCCGCTCGACCAGCCGATAAACGCCGAAACCAATGACGAGAAGGCTCGCGCCGAGCTGGATCGGACGCTGCCACTCGGCCAGCACGAGCAGGAACGCGAATGGCAGCAGCACGATAAATGTTGCCAGGAGATGTCCGGCCGCCAGAGCCCACAACGCGCGAAAGAGCGCGCGCGGGCTCTTGTCCATGAGCCCGGCCGAAACGGCGAGCGGCCAGCCCATTCCCGGATTGCCCCCGTGATAGAGACCGCTCGCAACAAGAGCGAGCCACAGCCCGCCGAGGCTTGCGTGTGCCCAATCTAGGCCGACGGGTAGCAAAACGAGTCCGTCGAACAATCGCCGCCTTCCAGCCTGATCTGGTGCGCACGATATCCGTCGGGGAAGCTCACGAAGTAGTCCTTGTCGAGCTCGAGGCCGCCATTGCGACCGACATTGGCCATGACTTCCACACCCGGAACGCCATCGGGATAGAACTGGTCATCCCAGGTGGAATAGAGCGAATTGGTCCAGTATACGCGCCTGCCGTCGCGGCTGATCTCGACCATCTGCGGACCGGCCGCAAATGCCTTGCCATTCGGATGGGGGGTGCGGCGCGCGACGCCGCCGATGTGAACCGAGCCCGCAAGCTTCGGCTTTCGCGGATCGCTCACGTCGTACTGGCGCATTTGACCCGTGCCCCAGCACGAGACATAGAGAAACCGGTCATCCATCGACAGGTCGATGTCGGTGACCAGCGGCGGTACGGCGCCAAAGCCCTGGAGCAGCGGCGGGAGCTTCTCTTTTGGCGCGGGCTCGGGCGGGATCGTCGCCGTCTTCTCGGCATGGAATTTTCCGCCTTCGCGCCACCAGGTCCAGATCGAGGCTTCGAGATTCGTGGTGTCGACCACAACGCCTACGAAGCCGTATTCGCGAACCGGATCGTGCGCCGGCCGTACCTCCAGCGCCATCTGATGATTGGCGCCGAGGTCGATGGTCTGCACATTGCGACGGGCGCGAAGATCCCAGAAGTGGAGACGGTGGCCATATTTGTTCGCGAGCAGATCTTCCGGGACAATCCCGTTCTCGAACTGCGGCGGCAACGCCCATTCACTCGTCACCATGTAATCGCGCGGCAGGTTCCACCAGAAATCATAGTGCAGCGTCTGCGGACCGCGGTCGATCTCCCACCGCCCGAGGACCTCGAACGTCTCGCAATCCATGATGAAGACGCCTGGAGGCCCGTTGGTGCCATCTTTGCCCCCGCCACCCAGCGTGCTCACATAGATGCCGTCCGGCCCGCAATGGATGGTATGCGGCCGCGAGTAGCCGGTCTTTTTGAAGACTTCCTCAGGCTCGATGATCTTGTGGATTTTGGCCTTGGTCGGATCGGGCTTGGTATCGATGATGTAAATCCGCGACGAGCGTATCCCGGGGATGATGAGATAGCGCCGCTCGATGAAGGCATGCCCGGCGAGCGGTGACAAGGCGGAGGAGCAGGCATTCCAGCCGAAGTGATGAAACTCATCGCCCTTGTTGGGCATCGTCACGGTGTGGACGATTTGGCTGTAGGTCGGCGATCCCGGCTTGACGTCGATGACCGCGAGAGCATCCGGTTTCGAGAAATCCGGACTGAGCAGCAACGTGTAGGCAAAGTTCTCCGCAGGTGCTTCCATCGCAAGCTTGGGCGATGCGTGAAAGGTGGGATCCGGCCTCATCGTCATGGCACTGCCTCCCTGTTTCGTCGGCTCGCTCCAGCCTGGCTCGGAATAGCGGCATAATGAAGAGCTGTTGCGCGATGTCTTGAGATGCTCCGCGGGCCTGGTTGGCGAGCGTACAATATGTCATCGGCGGCTTGCGGGAAACCGCGCGAACCGCGTTAATTCGACGCCTTCAACCAGATGGCAGCTGGCGGGATCAGGCCAGGGCGCGCTTGTCCGGGACGACGGCGGAGGCTACTTCCCCCACCGCAATGCCATTGCATCGCGCTCCTTGGCCAACTCCAGCAGCCCTGCCCGTGTCGCCGGATGCAACGGTTGCAACGGATGCCGCACTGCGTCCGACTTGATCACGCCGCCGGCCTGCATCATCGCCTTGCAGGCGATCAGGCCGCATTGGCGGTTTTCGTAGTTGATCAGCGGCAGCCAGCGTTCGTAGGCGGCTTTCGCCTCCTCGCGCTTGCCCGCGAAATAGGGATCGATGATCTGGCGGATGCCGTCGGGATAGCCGCCGCCGGTCATCGCGCCGGTGGCGCCGGCATCGAGATCGGCAAGCAGCGTAATCGCCTCCTCGCCGTCCCAGGGCCCCTCGATCGCGCTGCCGCCTGCCTCGATCAGGCTGCGCAGCTTGGAAGCAGCGCCCGGCACCTCGATCTTGAAATAGCGGATGTTGGCGAAATCGCGCGCCAGCCGCGCCAGCAGCTCGACCGACAGCGGCGTGCCGGCGACGGGCGCATCCTGGATCATGATCGGAATGTTGATCGCGCCGGACAGCACCTTGAAGAATTCGACGACGCCTTTCTCGGGCACGCGGAAGGTCGCGCCGTGATAGGGCGGCATGACCATCACCATGGCGGCACCGGCCGCCTCGGCCTGTTGGCTGCGCGCGGCGCAGACGGCCGAGCTGAAATGCGTGGTGGTGACGATCACGGGAACGCGGCCCGCGACATGCTCCATCACCGCATGCATCACGGTCTCGCGCTCGGCATCCGTGAGCACGAACTGCTCGGAAAAATTGGCGAGGATGCACAGACCATTCGAGCCGGCATCGATCATGAAATCGATGCAGCGGCGCTGTCCGTCAAGGTCGAGCTCGCCGCGCTCGTCGAAGATGGTGGGTGCAACCGGGAACACGCCGCGATAAGGGCGCTGGGCCTTGTGGTGTGGCGTGACCGGCATCGAACTCTCCATCCCTGATCTTCTCGACATCTGCCGCGGCGCTGGTGCAGCGTCACAGATGTACCCGCCGCGCGCAGCGGCAGCAATGCCGATTGCGCGACGTGGGGATAGAGGATTGTCGAAGCTACGCGGTCTTCACCGCACCCAAAAAGCCCTCGACCGCCACGCGGAGACGATCGGCGTCGGCCGACATCTTCTTCACGGACACCGACAGTACCGAGCCGGCGTTGCCGGTCTCCTGGTTGAGCCTGGCGACGCTGCCGATGGTATCGGTGACCTCGCGGGTTCCCTGCGCGGCCTGCTGGAAGTTGCGCGAGATCTCGGTGGTGGCGGCGCGCTGCTGTTCGACCGCGGCGGCAATCGCCGTCATCTTCTCGTCGATGCCGCTGATGGCGCCTCCGATCGCGCGGATGGCAGTGACCGCCTGGCCGGTCGCGCCCTGGATCTCCGCGACCTGGCGGGAGATTTCTTCCGTCGCCGTCGCCGTCTGCGAGGCGAGACTCTTCACCTCGCCGGCGACCACGGCGAAGCCGCGACCGGCCTCACCCGCACGCGCGGCTTCGATGGTGGCGTTCAACGCCAGGAGGTTGGTCTGCCCTGCGATGGCGTTGATCATCTTCACGACCTCGCCGATGCGGCTAGCGGTCTGATCGAGGATCTCGACCGTCGCATTGGTCTGTGCTGCCTGCGACACGGCTTCGCGGGCCTCGCGGGCGCTGGCCTGCACCTGCGCGGAGATCTCGCCGACGGACGCGGAAAGTTCCTCGGTCGCGGCTGCGATGGTCTCGAGATTGTTGGTGGCCTGCTCGGCGGAGGAGGAGACCGCCGCGGTCTGGCTGCTCGATTCCGAAACCAGCGAGCGCACGTCGGTCGCGGTGGCATCGAGTTCTTTCGTCGACGCCGCAACGCTGTGAATGACGGCTTGCACGGTGTCGTCGAAGCTGCGGCAGGCCGCATCGACGGTGCCGGAGCGGGCGAGCTGGAGCGCCTGCTGCGATTCGCGTTCCAGGCCCAGGCGTTCCGCGGTCGCCGCACTCTCGCGCAGGCTTTCGAGCGCAGCCGCCATGGTGCCGAACTCGTCGGGATGTCTGGATTGCGGAACGGGCGTGGCGTAGTCGCGGGCGCTGATCCTGGCGATGGCGTCCAGGATGGCGCGCACCGGGCGCATCAGGCGATTGCGCACCACGTACACGCCGGCCAGGGTCACCGCCAGAGCGAGCAGGAACGCGAGCGACTGCACGACGAGATTGGTGAGCGCCTTGGCCTGCACCGTCTCCGCCCGCGCGATCGACTGGTCGAGCGCCTTGTTCGCCACCGCCACGATGGACGGGAAGGGTGACTGGCACAGCGTATTCCATTCCGAGGCGGGAAGCGCGGGCTTGCCGCTGCCGTCGAAATTCTTGGTGAGCTCGCCGATCTGCTTCAGGACGCCATCGGTCTTGGCCTTCGCGTCCGTCGCTGCCGTAACCAGCTCCGCCGTCACGCCGGGCGCTGCCAGCAACTCGGCCATGCCCGCCCAGCCGGAGGCAATCGTGCCATCCCACTGCGCCACTGACCGCTTCTGCGCGTCGTCGAGCGGCTTGTTGCTGTTGACGTTGGATCGAAGGGACGAACAATGGATTCCATAGCGGTCGCGCACCTGCCAGGCGAAGCGGCGGACCTGGATCATGCGCGCGATGTAGGGATCGTCCGTCCAGGCGCGGTTCGACACCGCGGTGGAGGCGAGGTTCGCCGTGTCGATGACTTTGGTGACGGCATCGTACCAGGAACTGGTCCGCTCGATCTTGCGCTCGGCGCGCGGACGCTTGGCCTCGTCGTAGAACAGCTGGAATTGCGGCGCGGCGTCGCTCCAGCCCTGCTTCAATGTGCCAGCGAGTTCGTCGCGGCGGGCGAAGTCGACTGTGGCGAGCGCGGCGCCGATGGCGTCATAGCCGCCCTGCTCGGCCTTCTCCGCCGCCTCGAGTTTTGTCCGCGGGTCGTCCTCGCCGAGGATCGCGCTCTGCGCATCGCCGCGATTGTTGCGCAGCGCCAGCACGCCATGGAAGATCGCCTTGTCGGCGGCGGCAAGCCGCGCGGTTTCGAGACTGTCACTGTAGCGGCCGAACGCCCCGACCATCTGGATCGCCGTGGAGGCCAGCGCACCGGCAGCCAGCAGGGCCATCAATGTCAGGAGGAGCGAACTTACCGATTTCTTGAACATTGCCATGGTGTCGGGGGGCCTGGGTCGGGGGCCTAATCTTTCGAGCGCCACCTTGCCCCGCGACATGCCAATGTTTCGTTAAGGTTTTAATCGAATTGCCGTGAGCTTCCGGCCCGACAAATCTTCATCATGCGGCCCCGATATCAGCAACTTTGGTGAAATCGGGCGGGCGGCGCTCGGCGAAAGCGGTGAAGGCCTCGCGCGCCTCGGCGGTGCGCAGACGCAGTCCGAACTGCTCGCCCTCGGCGTTCATCTGCGCGACCAGCGCTTCGCCATTGCGCATCAGCTTCTTGGTGGCGGTGAGCGCGCCGGCCGGCTGACGGGCAAGACGCTGCGCCAGCGCGAGCGCCTCGGCATCGAGCTTGTCGAGCGGCACCACGCGGTTGGCGAGCCCCCATTCCAGCGCGGATTTGGCCGGCACCGTCTCGCCGAGCGCGAACATCTCGTAGGCGCGCGCGTGGCCGATGCGCGCCGGCATCAGCAGGCTGGACGCGGCCTCCGGCACCAGCGCCAGGCTGACGAAGGGCGTCGACAATTGCGCGTTGTCGGCGAGCACGACGAGGTCGCAATGCAGCAGCATCGTGGTGCCGACGCCGACGGCGCGGCCCTGCACGGCGGCAACCAGCGGCCGGGTGCAGCGCGCCAGCGACTGGATGAAGCGCACGACGTTGCGGCTTCCTTCCGACTTGCCCGCTGCGACCGCGGCGAATTCTCCGACGTCGTTGCCGGCGGTGAACATGTCTCCCTCGCCGCGGATCAGGATCACGCGGGCCGACGGATCGAACTCGGCGGATTCGATTGCATCGGCGAGCTTGCCGTACATCGCATCCGTCAGCGCGTTCTTCTTGTCGGGGCGCGCCAACGTGAGCGTGAGGATTTCGCCGTTGTTCTCGATCCGGACGTGCTCTGTCATGGGTCTCTCCTTTATTCTCTTGGAAATTTCTCTTGAATGCTCGTCAGCCAGCGCGTGACGATGTCGATCTCCGCGCTGGTAAATCCGTCCGTCAACGCCGCGTTGACCTCTGCCGCGTTGGCCTTCGCCTGTGCGAGCGCCGTGCGGCCCTTCGGCGTCAGCCAGACGCGCCAGGCGCGCCCGTCCTCGCGATCGGCGCGCCGCTCGATCAGTTTTGCAGCTGCCGTGCGGTCGACGAGGCCGGAAATGCCGGCGGGCCCCAGATCGAGCGCCGCGCCCGCCTCGCCCATCAGCACGCCGTCCTGCTTGCCGAGGATGAACAGCAGTCCCGCCTGCGCCGGCGTCACCTCGCTCGAAGGCTGCGCCGCCATCCAGCGCTGCAAGCGCCGCTGCGCAACGCTCAGCAGGTAGATCAGCCGATGATGCCTCGCGCCGGCTGCTTTAGTTCGCATGCGAAGTAGATAGCCGAGGCCGACCGAGTTGTCAAAAGGACTTGCTAGGCCGCCGCTGCGCGGCAGCCGCCGAGGAACAGAACCGCGCAGGTCTGCACCCGACGCTCGATCTGCTTGCGTGACGGCAGAGGCAGGCCGCCATAGATCGCCGCGCGTTGCGGCGCCGATGCGACCATGCCGATCAGCATGCCGGCGGCCTCGTCGACGTCGTCGAGCGCGATGAGCTTCTTCTTGACCTGGACTCGGAGCCAGCGCGCGAGCGCAGCGGCGGTTCGCGATATGCCGTTCCTGTAGAAATTGGCGGCGAGTTCGGGGAAAGCGGCCGATTCCTGAAGCACCATGCGCTGCAACGCCACGACCTCTGGATCGAGCGCAAGATCGGCGCAGGCCAGCAGCGCGGCGCGCAGGCCGACTTCAATGTCGACTTCGTCGCTGGCCTGGAGATCGACGGCAGAGAGCAACCGCTCGAGCCGGTCCGCGCACATCGCCTCGAACAGCACGGCCTTGCCCGGAAACAGCCGATAGAGTGTCTTGGTCGAGATGCCGGCGCCACGCGCCAGCTCTTCGGTACTGGTCGCGGCATAGCCGTCGACGGCGAAGGCGTGGCGGGCGGCCTCGAAGACGATCTGCTTCGTCTCCTCGTCGCTGCGCAATTGCGGCCGCCCGCGCGGGCGGCATTCACTTGATGGTTTTGCCTGAGCCATGCTTTTGAATGATGCCTGTCATTCCATTGACAGTCCCAAAGCTAGTTCTATTTTGGAAATCGTCAAGTTTCCTAATTCAGGGGAGCCGGCCATGACCGTGCACACCAACCCGTCCAAGTCCGAAGCCGTCGTGATTCCAGGCGATGCATTGGAGGGCATTCTGCCCGCCACGCAATCCCCCGCCCGCACAAGAAAGCTGAACCTTCGCAAGCTGTTGCTGGCAGGTGCGGCGGCTGCCGCGCTAGCCGGCGCAAGCTGGTACGGCTACGATTATTGGACGGTCGGCCGCTTCCTTGTCTCCACCGATGACGCCTATGTGAAGGCCGACAGCACAACCATCGCGCCGAAGGTCAGCGGCTATCTCGACCGCGTCCTGATTGGCGATAACGAGCATGTGAAGGCCGGCCAGGTACTCGCGAGGATCGACGACCGCGACTTCAAGGTCGCACTCGACCAGGCCAAGGCCGACGTCGCTGCCGCCAATGCAACAGTGACGAGCAAGGAAGCGCAGCTCGACGTGCAGCAGGCCGTGATCGCAGCGGCGAGAGCGACCATCGATGTCGACAATGCCGCGAAACTTTTCGCCAAGCAGGAGAACAAGCGCTACACCGATCTCGCGGCGACGGGCTTTGGCAGCGTGCAGAACGCGCAGCAGGCGCAGGCGCGCGACGCCGCCGCCGATGCGGCGATCCAGCGCGATATCGCCAATCTCACCTCCGCCTTGAAGCAGGTCGATCTCCTGAAGGCCGAGATCCTGCAGGCCAAGGCCGCGGCCGTCCGCGCAGACGCGCTCCAGCGCCAGGCCGAGCTCAATCTCGGCTACACCACGATCGTCTCGCCTATTGAAGGCGTGGTCGGCAATCGCAGCTTGCGCGTCGGCCAATACGTGCAGGCCGGAACGCAATTGATGTCGATCGTGCCGGCCGAGGGCACATATGTCGTCGCCAACTTCAAGGAGACGCAGCTCACCAACGTGAAATCCGGACAGGCCGTCGATATCGAGATCGACATGTTCCCGGGCCAAGTCGTGCACGGTCACGTCGATTCCATCGCACCCGCAAGTGGCCAGGAGTTCGCGCTGCTGCCGCCCGACAACGCCACCGGCAACTTCACCAAGGTGGTGCAGCGTATCCCCGTCAAGATCGCGCTCGACGCCCGGCACGGGCCCGCAATCGCGCTCCGGCCCGGCATGTCCGTGATCCCGACCATCGCAACACGTTCGACCGCGCCGACCGCCAATGCGGCCGCCGCGCCCAAAGCGAAGCTCGTCTCCGGAGGGTCGTGCCATGTCAAACAGCCTCTCACTTTCGACGCAAGCAACACCGGCCGCGACGTCTGATCGCCCGGTCGCCGATCCCAACCGTGCGAGTGCCGCGACCTGGATCGCCGTGCTTGCCGCCATGATCGGCTCGTTCATGGCGATCCTGAACATCCAGATCACCAACGCCTCGCTGCTCAACATCGAGGGCGGCATCGGCACCGGCGCCGACAACGGCTCCTGGATCTCGACGTCTTATCTGATCGGCGAGATCATCGTGATCCCGCTGACCGACTATCTGAGCCGCGTGTTCTCGTTCCGCCGCTACATGCTGGCGAGCGCGGTACTGTTTGCGGCGTTCTCCGTCGCCTGTGCCTTCACCCACGATCTGCCGTCGATGATCGCGATGCGCGGCTTGCAGGGCTTTGCCGGCGGCGTGCTGATCCCGATGGCGTTCACGCTGGTGCTGACCAAGCTGCCGAAGCCGCAGCAGCCCGTCGGGCTCGCGATCTTCGCGCTGTCGGTCACCTTTGCGCCGGCGATCGGTCCGACCATCGGCGGCTATTTCACGGAAAACTACGGCTGGCGCACCATCTTCTTCGTCAACGTGATCCCGACCGCTGTCATGGTGAGCGCGCTCTATCTGACGCTGGAGCGGCAGAAGATGCAGCTCGGCCTTCTGAAGGATGGTGACTGGGCCGGCATCGTCACCATGGCGATCGGTCTGTCGGCGCTGCAAGCCGTGCTCGAGGAAGGCAACAAGGACGACTGGTTTTCCTCACCCTTCATCATCAAGCTGGCGGTGATCGCGGCCGTCAGCCTCACGCTGTTCATCACGATCGAGCTCACGATCGAGAAGCCGCTGATCCGGTTGCGCCTGCTGACCCAACGCAATTTTGGCTTCGGTACCGTTGCCATGACCATGGTTGGCTTCGCGTTGTTCGGCTCGGTCTACATGCTGCCCGCCTATCTCGGCCAGGCGCAGGGCTACAATGCCGAGCAGATCGGCAATGTGCTGGCATGGACCGGCCTGCCCCAACTCGTGCTGATCCCGCTGATCCCGAAACTGATGCGGCGCTTCGACACGCGTTATATCGCGATCACCGGGCTTCTGATCTTCGCCTACAGCTGCTTCATGAACACGGCGATGTCCCCGGACTATGCCGGCGACCAGCTCTGGATCCCGAACATCGTGCGCGCCGTGGGGCAAGCCATGGTGCTGACGCCGCTGACCTCAGTCTTGACCGGCGGCATCGCACCGCAGGACGCGGCAGCGGCCTCCGGCATCAGTAACATGTTCCGCAACCTGGGCGGCGCGATCGGCACGGCGACGCTCGCCACCATCATCACCAAACGCGAGCAATTCCACTCCAACGTCATCGGCCAGTCGGTCACGCTCGGCCGCGAGGAAGTCCGCACCCGGATCGCGCAGATGACCGAGTATTTCATGGCGCATGGCGTCCCCGATCCGAACGCCGCGCGCGAGCAGGCCATCATCGCACTCGGCAAGACCGTGAAGCGCCAGGCGCTGGTGATGGGTTATTCCGACACGTTTGCCGTGATCGGCGTGGTGCTGGTGCTCGCCGCGATTGCGGTGCTGCTGACGCGGCGCGTGAAGGCGGCTGGCGGGCCAGCGCATTAGGACCTCGCCCATCACTCGCAGTTTGTCGCAGCTATCAGGCTTGACGGCCGCTTCTTTTTATGTTCTCTTTTCGTTCTTATCTATTTTAAGTTGTGTAAGGGCATTTGATGAACGAAATTGTGCCGATTCAACTCGTCCTGCATAACGACGGAGACGTTCCGCGCGAGTTTTTCGTCGACCTGTTGCGCCGTATCTTTGGCAAGTCGGAGGACGAGGCAGCCTCCGTCATGGCCAGCATCGAGAAGCACGCGACCGCTGTCTGTGGTCCTTATCCACCATCCGTTGCGGACGCACTACTGGAGTCTGCCCGGCGGCGCATCGCCTTCGCCGGCCATCCTCTCCTGATTACGAGCGAAACGGCGAAGCCGTGCTGCGGGCTTTGCGACCAGCCTACCGCAAAATCGGAAGTTCATTTGACGAACCGCACAGTCTGGCTGTGCGCCGAGTGCGTGCTCGCTGCAGCAGCCGCATCCCAAGAACTACCCGAGGAAGAGTTCAACTATGCGTTCGGTGTCTCGAATTGGCATTTCTCCGACTTCTCGCGTAGCCAGCTCGTAACCACCGTCCGCCAGTTTCCCGGCCACATGCGAGCAGACGTCCAGACTGCCATCGACCGTCTATTCGCCTCGCCGATCCGGTTGCTAGGCATCGCCGAGAATCGTCACGAAACAGTATCCGTGGCCCGACTGATGCAGAACGATAATTTCGCGGTGGCGATTGCACCACTTCAGTACAACGACGTGGACATTGGCGAGCAGGCACCGGCCAAGTGCCTCGACAATGGTCTCTGGCTTTGCTCTGCATCCGGCCTTCGCTACGCGGTGCTGCTGGCCGTTCATCGGGAATATAGCCGCGAGACCGGCGTGCGGATCGAAATCATGGTGCCGGCCGGGGTCGCGGGAGCAGCACTTGTCCAACAATGCTTCACCGCACTGGAGGACGCAGTGCAGGCCGCGCGCACCTATCGCGGCAAAATTTTATCGCTCGATGTCGATTCCGACTATCGCGGCCGTTCTCGCGGAATCACAGTGCACAGACTTCCCTCGGTCGGGCGTGACGAGGTGATCCTGCCCGAGCAGACGTTGCGACTACTCGATCGCAACGTATTGAACTTCGTAGGGACGCGAGACATGCTGCGCCACCTCGGGCAATCGACCCGCAAGGGCATTTTGCTCTACGGACCGCCCGGCACCGGCAAGACACACACCATTCGCTATCTTGCGACCCATCTGCCCGGACATACGACGCTAATCATCACGGCCGAGCAGATCGGCCTGCTCGGCGCCTATATGAATCTTGCCCGCCTCTTGCAGCCCGCCATGGTGGTTATCGAAGACGTCGACCTGATCGCACGGCAACGCGAGAGCATGAGCGGCTGCGAGGAACCGCTGCTCAATCGGCTCCTCAACGAAATGGACGGTTTGAAGCAGGACGCCGACATCCTGTTCGTGCTGACCACCAACCGTCCCCAGCAGCTTGAGAGCGCTCTCGCCGGTCGTCCCGGCCGCATCGATCAGGCCATCGAAGTGCCGCTCCCCGATGAGACCGGCCGCGGCAAGCTGGTCCGTCTCTATGGCAGAGGACTGCCGCTCGACGACGCGGTTATCGCCGAGGCGGCCCGGCGCAGCGCGGGTACAAGTTGCGCTTTTATCAAGGAGTTGATGCGACGGCTGGCGCAGGCGAGCCTCGCGCGCGATGGCGGTAACTTCGTCATTTCCACCGATATCGACGAGGCGCTGGACGACATGTTGTTTTCCGGCGGGCGGCTGAATGCACAGTTGCTGGGAGGCGCACAGGCGATGGCGGCGGGATGAGACCGCCGCAAACGCGGTCCGGCGTCCCCGGACCTCACGGCGCGCAGGTAAAGCTTGCCGCCTCCGTCACTGGGCCGCTCTTGTAGTGCGGCCAGGCCGGCCAGCGGCACAGCGGCAGCGCGCGAAGCGTCGCAAACGACGGTGCTTCGACCTTCTGCTCGGCGACTTCGAGGTCGCCGGGCGCCTTGTCCTTCTCGACCCAGTCGACCAGCGCGCTCAGCATGTCGATATTGGCCGGCGCGCCGGAGCCGACATGGTCGACGCCGGGCGCGGTGTAGAGCCGCGCGAACTCCGCCGTCTCGGCCTTGCCGAGCTTGCGTTCGACGCTCTCGAAATAGCGGATGCCGGCATAGGGGCTCTGCGCATAATCGGCCATGTGCTCGAGCATGATCAGCCGGCCGCCGCGGCTGCGAAAGCGGCTGAGATCGGGATCGGTGGAATCCATCAGGCTGGAGACCTCGAGCAACCGCGCCTTGTGCTGTTCGGGCTTGTACGTCGTCACGTCGAGCTTGGGATCGCGCGCGAACACATATTGAATCCCGCCGGCGCCGTAGATCCAGGCGATGCCGTTATTGGCCGCAGGCGGTTGCGCGGGCGGTGCCGTGCCGAGCCACCACGCGACCCAGCCGCCAGTCGGGCCAACCGCGGGCGTGTCCTCACCCGACACGCCCCAGCCCGGATAATCGTCGAGGCCGTTGGCCAGCGCGAACGGGAATTTGTAGGCGGTATGCAGCGTGTCGACCGCCTTGATCTGCGCGTCGGTGAGGCACTGGTCGCCCGTCTTACCGCTGGTGCAGCGCAGGGTCTCGACCTTGAACGCCGCCTTGCAGGCGACGGGGTCCTGCACCAGCGCGTCATCGGAGCCGTCGGCCTTGTCGCAAGCGGCCCGCACGGCGTCGCCCACGAGCTTCACCTGCTTCGGATTGATCCAGCCGTCGCCCATGGTCGCGAGACCCGAACGGGTGCCGGCATGCTGCAGCCCGACCCAATTGATGACGGGCACGCGGGCAAAAATGCCATCGAAATCGTCGGGATAGCGCTGCGCCATCGTCAGGCCTTCGCGGCCGCCTTCGGACGAACCCATGAAGTACATTTTCTCAGGCCTTTTGCCGTAGGCGCGCTCCATCAGCGCCACGGCCACGTCCCGCACCTTCTTGTAAGCGCGGTGCGCAAAATTCTCGAAGGCTTCGTCGTTGAGCGCAAAAAGCTGCGGCGGCTCGCCCGGCTTGGACTCATGTCCGGAATCGGTGCCATAGGTGACGAAGCCGCGCGCTAGCGGCGACGGCTTATCGAACGGATAGGCCGGCGGCAGCCCAAGGCCGGTGATCAGCACGCCGTTGAAGCCGCCGCCGCCATATTGCAGCGAGCGGCCGTTCCATTCGACGGGAAGATTGACCTGAAATTTGATCGGCGGCGCCTTGGGATCGGTGGGATCGATATGGCCGAGCACTTTGCAGAAGCCGGGATTGGCGGGCGTGACGCGCCCCGACGGCGTCGGGCCGCGTTCGGCCACGGCCAGTTGCGACGGCGCCTGCAACGTTGCGGAATCGATCTTCACGGCATCGGTCCCGCCGACGAGGCCCTTGCAGACCGCGTCTGCACTCTCGGCCATGGTCGCTGCCGACGCGCTGCTTGCGCCCAGCGCAGCTGCCGTACCTACAAGCAATGCACACAGCTTCGGACTCGCTCGCGTCATCGTTTTCACCCCGGCCTGTTGCGTTCGACAGTTGGCCGTATTGAATGCAACCTTCGCTCCTCCGTCAATCGCGCATGCCAGAATTCCGTTCAGAACGATCCCAACGCGCCGCCCAAAACGATCACGGCCACCAGCGCCAGCAGCGACGTCACGATGCCGACCATCACGATGTCGAAATAGCTGTCGCGATGGGTCAGGCCACAGATCGCGAGCAGGCTTACCACGGCACCATTGTGCGGCAGGATGTCCAGCGTCCCCGAGCCGATCACCGCGACGCGGTGCATCAGCGAGAGGTCGACGCCGGTGCGCGCGGCAAGGTCGACATAGATCGGGCCGAGAGCGTCGAGCGCGATGGTCAGGCCGCCCGACGCCGAGCCGGTCAGCGCAGCGAGAATGTTGGTGGCGACCGCGAGCGAGACCAGCGGACCGCCTTCGATCGCAAGCACCCAGTCGCGCACCGTTTCGAAAGCCGGCAGCGCCGCGATGACCGCGCCGAATCCGACGAGGCTTGCAACGCTGAGTGCGGGCAGGACCGATGCATTGGCGCCGGCGTCCATGGTCTGCCGCAACGAGGGAAGCCGGGTCCAGTTCAGCACGATGGTCGCGACGATGGCCGCGCCAAGTGCGACACTGACCGACCATACGCCGGCGACCGCGGCCAACGATATTCCGCCGAAGCGCTGCTCGCTCAGATACGACACATCGAGCCGCGGCAACACCAGGAGTGACATCACGAGATTGACGGCTACGACGACTGCCAGTGGCAGGATGGCGCTCGCTACCGGAGCAGCCCCGTCGCTGCGGCGACCGTGCCGGATCTCGGCCGGATCGAACTCGCGTGCGGTCGTCGCGCGCTCGCGGACCAGTTCGTCATCGGCGGCGTGCTCGGCCGCGCCCCGCACGTCCTCGCCATAACCTTCTCCGGCACGGCGGGCCGCAGCCTCGGCTCGCTGCAGCCACCATAGGCCCGCGCCGAGCATGATGAAGGACGCGACGATACCGAGGCCTGGCGCGGCAAACGGCGTGGTGCCGAAGAACGGCATCGGTATCGCGTTCTGGATCGACGGCGTGCCCGGCAGGGCCGACATGGTGAAGGTCGACGTCCCGAGCACGATCGCGGCCGGAATCAGCCGGCGCGGAATCGCGGCCGCGCGGAACAGTGACTGGGCCATCGGAACGATGACGAAGAACGCGACGAACAGGCTCACGCCGCCATAGGTGACAAGCGCGCCGGCCAGCACGACCGCGAGAATCACGCGTCGCTCGCCGAGGCATTGCGCCATGAAGCCCGCCACGGCCCTCACCGCGCCGCTGTCGTCCATCAACTTGCCGAAGACGGCGCCGAGCAGGAAGATCGGGAAGAACTGCGCCAGAAACCCCGCCGCATTCACCATGAAGATCTGGGTCAGGTTCGCGAGCAGCGGCTCGCCGCCGAACAGCGCCGCGACGAGCGCAGCGAACGGCGCGAGCAGCAGGACGCTCCAGCCGCGGAAGGCAAACAGGACGAGCAGACCGAGCCCGACGAGAATACCGAGAAGACCCACGCCTCAGCACTCCGCCAGGAGGACGTCGAGATCGGCGGTCGAACGCTGGCCGATATCGGCGCCGTGCTCGTCGAGAAACGTCTGCGCCGCCAGACGTCCCTCGGCGCGCAGCATCGAGACGAACTCCCATTCCGCGTTGAGCTTCGACGACGCCCCGAACTTCGCCAGCATGTCACTCTTGACGCGGTGGGTCCGCATCTTTGCCCAGCGCGCGCCCTCGCCGCTGCCGGGATCCGCCGCCTGGCGCAGCAGCGCGATCATGCGCAGCTCCTTCATCAGCGGCGAATTGAACGAGATCTCGTTCAGACGGTTGAGAATCTCCGCAGCCGTCCGCGGCTCCTCGAACGTTTCAGTCGGATTGATCTGCACCAGGATGGTGTCGTGCGCATCGCTCTCGCGCACCAGCGGCGTGATCGTCGGGTTGCCGGCATAGCCGCCGTCCCAATAGGGCTCGCCGTCGATCTCGACCGCCCGGAACATGGTCGGCAGGCAGGCCGATGCCAGCAACACATCCGCCGTGATCTCCGCGTTGCGGAAGATGCGTCCGCGCCCAGTGCGCACCCGCGTCGCGGTGATGAACAGCTTGATGGGTGAGCTCGCGAGCCGCTCGAAATCGATGCTCTCGGCCAGCACTGCGCGCAGCGGATTGTAACCGGTCGGATTGAGATCGTAGGGCGACAGCACCCGCGACATCAGGTCGGTCAGGATGTAGAAGGGCGACGTGTCGAGCGTCCAGCGCCCCATCAGCCGGTCGAGCGGCGAGCGCTGGAGCGGACTGAAGGCCGCGGCCTTCGAAACGCGGCGCCAGTATCTTTCGAGCGCGTCGCGCGCGCCCTCGGCGCCACCCGCGATCCAGCCATCCGCCAGCACGGCCGCATTCATCGCGCCCGCGGATGTCCCGGAGATCGCGGCGATGGTGAGCCACTTTTCTTCCAGGAGACGGTCGAGCACGCCCCAGGCGAAGGCGCCGTGCGAACCGCCGCCTTGAAGCGCGAGATCGATCAGTACGGCGTCCCGTTCCATGGCGGTACTCACGCAACTGAAACTCAAATTCGACGCGATTTGTCACACGTGGTCGAACACCATGGCGTACTGTAGAGAGCTTTTGCTGCGAGATGCAACTGGAACGTGGGACCTCCCGCGATCTAGCCTAGTGCTCGAACACCAGCCGCGCGCCGACCGTGCCGTCGAGGGCGCGGATCTGCTCCAGCAGCGCGCCTGAATCCTGGCCGCCGAGGTCGGCGTCGAGCACGACGTAACCGAGGTCGCCGGCGGTCTCCAGATATTGCGCGGCGATGTTGATGTCGCGCTGGAGGAAGACCTCGTTCAGCCGGCGCAGCATGCCCGGCACGTTGCGATGGACGTGGCTGAAGCGCGCGCCGGAGGGCCGCAAATGCAGCTGCACCTCCGGGAAATTCACCGCCCCCGTGGTCGAGCCGGTGATGAAAAAATCGACCAGCTTGCGCGCCACCTCGCCGCCGATGCGCTCCTGCGCCTCCTCGGTCGAGCCGCCGATATGCGGGGTGAGGATGACGTTGCCGAGGCCCTGCACCGGGCTCTTGAAGCGGTCTGAATTCGAGGACGGCTCGACCGGAAACACGTCGATGGCGGCGCCGGCGAGATGGCCATCGCGCAGGGCCGCCGCCAGTGCTTCGAGATCGACGACGGTGCCGCGGCTGTTGTTGATCAGGAGGGAGCCGGGCTTCATCGCCCGCAGCTCCTTCTCGCCGATCATGCCTGATGTCTCCGGCGTCTCCGGCACGTGCAGGCTGACGACGTCGCTCTGCGCCAGCAGCTCTTCCAGCTTCTCGACCGGTTCGGTGTTGCCGTGACGGAGCTTGTCGGTGCGGTCGAAATAGATCACGCGCATGCCGATCGCCTCGGCCAGCGTCGAGAGCTGCGAGCCGATATTGCCGTAACCGATAATGCCGAGGGTGCGGCCGCGTACCTCGCGGCTGCCGGTCGCCGACTTGTCCCAGCCGCCCTCATGCGCCGACACCGAGCGCGGGAAGATGCGCCGAAGCAGCATCACGATCTCGCCGATCACGAGCTCGGCGACGCTGCGCGTGTTGGAGAACGGCGCGTTGAACACGGGAATGCCGCGCTTGCGCGCCGCCAGCAGATCGACCTGGTTGGTGCCGACGCTGAAGCAGCCGACGGCGAGAAGCTGGTCGGTTGCCGCGAGCACCTCATCGGTGATCTGGGTGCGCGAGCGGATGCCGAGCAGCGACACGCCCTTGAGCGCCCGCCGCAAATCTTCGCCGTCCAGCGCCTTGGTCAGGCGCTCGACATTGGTGAAACCCGCAGTTCTGAACAGGTCCACGGCGCTGTCGTTGACGCCTTCGAGCAGCAGCGCCTTCGCGTTCCGCTCAGGGCTTTGGCCTGGGGCTGGCATGAAATCTCCGTGGGTCACAGCTTTGCCGCAGCTCATAGACCGCGGCGGATGCGCAGCACAATAGGGTTGGGATACGGGGAGAAGATGGCGGGGCGGTCGTCAGATCACGTAAAACCCGTGCGTTCCGTCAAGACGCAGTTGTTCGACCAGGCCGTATTCCCATTCGAGATAGGCCTGCATCGCACGCTCGTCGACGCCGGTGCCTTCATAGGGGCGGCGGTAGCGGTGGGCGGGGTCGGGCTTGGGCAGGACGCGCGGCGGGCCGATTTCGAGCGCGCCGTCATAGCCGCCTTCCCGCACATGGACCTCCCAGCCCATCTGCGCGAGCCAGGACGCCGTCATGTCGGCGCGGACGCTCTTGTCGTCGGTCAGAACAATGTGCGCGCCGCGCACCGGTGCGGCCATATCGGTTTCCTGGACGAGCTGGCCGCCGGGATAGTGGCGGAAGCCCGGAAGATGGCCAGCGGCATATTCTTCCGCGTCGCGCACGTCGAAGCGATAGAGCGTGCGATCGGTCTGCGCGACAAGCGCAGCCATCTCGCGCGCGCCGATATGGCGGACACCGGCGCGATAGGCGACATCGCGTGCATTGGCCGGGCCGCTTTCGAATGGGCCGATCGCGCCGCGCCGGTCGGCACCGTGGTCGAGCGTATGCCGCGCCAAGGTCCAGCCGATGGTGCCATTGCGCAGCGCGCGGACCTTGTTCGGCACGCCGGCATTGATCAGCGATTGCGTGCCGATGATCGAGCGGGTGCGGCCGGCGCAATTGACGATGATGGTGGTCTCGGCATCAGGCACGGCCTGGCCCGCCCGCAGCACCAGCTCCGCGCCGGGCACGCTGACCGAGCCCGGAATGTTCATGGTGGCGTATTCGTCGAAGCGGCGAACGTCGAGGATGGCGATGTTGGCCTTGTCCGCGATGAGTTTTGCCACCTCGTCGGCACTGAACGAGGGCGTGTGCCTGCGCGATTCGACCAGCTCGCCAAAGGCCTTGGAGTAGGAGTTGACGTCCTCGAATACTTGATAACCCGCCGCGCGCCAGGCCTTCAGCCCGCCGTCGAGCGCACAAATATTGGTATAGCCGAGGGCGGCAAGCCGTTCGGCGCCGGGCGCGAGGAGCCCCTCCCCGTCATCATAGAGCACGATCGGCACATTTTTACGCGGCAGCTTCACCTCGGCTTCGACCGCGATCCGGTCCGCGGCCATGTTGGCGGCGAACAGCGGATGACCGGTGGCGAAACCAGCCTCATGCCTGAGATCGAGCAGCGCGATCTCCTCGCGCAACATCAGTGCGCGGCGGATATCGGCGGGGGTGACGGTGGGAATCGTCATGGGCGGCTAACCATGGAGGGTTTCGGACAGGAGCGTTTTTGGCCGATCGGCGCCCGATTGACCAGCACAATCGAGGCATACTGTCCCTGCTTGGCAATGCCGCAAATCCCAGTCGTCCGCACAAAGAATCGTTTTTTCTGCAGGATCAGACGGGCTACAGTTCTGCCTCAGGCTGGGGGGCGCACGATGAGAATCATGAAATTCCTGATAATCTTCCTCGTGCTGCCAAGCATGGCGATGGCGACATTGACCGATGCAGAGCGAAAATCACAATTTGAACGAGCGATGGCTGCGATTATCGCGGCGGCAACCCCCGCTTTGAACACCTCTCGCGATACGCTGATCAAGGACTACGTCGTCTGTAAGTCCAACAAGGGACAAGCCGTAGAACTTATCGGCGGAAGCTATTTTCGTTCTTGCGAGCATGAAGACGCGTCTGTCACCGGCGACCGTTCGCTCGAAGCGTGTCAGCTGCGCTACGGCAAGCCATGCGCTCTGCTGGCTGTGAATGAGGAGATCGTTGTGGAGGGCGAGCTGATGTCGAAAGACATGCCGCGGCTGCACTATGCAGGCAAATACGACTTGTCGCAGATTCCGATCATCCGGCGGATCACGCGGCAGCGCCCTGAGGTGCAGAACTACGACAAGGCCATGGAGCCCAAGGCGATCGCGATCCATCCCTGGGGCAAGCTGTTCATCTCGGCAGGGGATCCCAGCCTGAAGGACGCTCAAACCTCTGCGCTGGCGAAATGTAACAGCGATCCCGCGCGGAATGGCCGAGATGGCGGCTGCTTCGTCTACGCCATCAACACCGAGGTCGTCATCGACGAACGGCGCATGCAGGCGAAATGACATGAGGACGGCGGGCCATCCGGGCGCCGCAGCTTACGGCGCGACAGATAGAGCAGGACGTCGGTGACCGCGAACTGCGGCATCAGCGCAGCCGCGAGCATCAACGCGAGCTTGCCGGGCCAGCCCAGAAATGCGCCGCGATGGATGTCGCGCAAGTTCGCGATGATCTTCTCGCCGAACGTCTTGTCGGCGTAGCGTTCCGCGAAAACGAATTTGGCCGGTGACGGCATCGACGCGGAATTCGCGGCCACGCACCGCGGCGGACGGGCCGGTCGCCAGCGCGCGAATTCGCGGCAACGTCTCGCGGTTTTGCGCGATCTCACGCGATGGCGGGAACCATCAGCTCGTCGAGCTTCCGCTTGAGCGCGGTGCCGTCGGACAAGGCCCGGAGCGGCGGCCGCACGCGCAGCCAGCTCGCATCGCCCGTCTGTGCCGCGAGGATGGCTTTCAGCGTCGTGAGGAAGGATGAGGATTTCACCACGATGTCGACCGCGGCCTGCATGCGTGCTTCGACATCCTTGCCGTCGATCATTGCCTTGACTAGCTCCGGCGCGATGTTGGCCATGCCGCAGATGGTGCCGACACCGCCGGCGGCGATCGCGCGGGCAATGTCGGTTTCGTTGCCGACGGTAATGGCGAGCTCGGGGGCGGCGGCACGGAACGCCTGGAACTGCTTGAAGTCGCCGCTGGAGTCTTTCAGCCCAGCAACCATCCTGCCGTAGCGCTTGCGCAAATTCCCAGCCACGCTGGTCGGGATCGCAACACCCGAGATCTGCGGGATATGATAGAGGTAGGCACGCAGGCGATCGTCGGCGACGCCATTGAGGATCGACGCAAAGGCATCTTCGATGCCTTCAGGGCTGACGCTACGGTCGAAGTAAGGCGGCAACAACAGCACGTGGCGCAGGCCGAGACCGAGCACGGCGCGCGTCAGCGCGATGCTGTCGCTGATCGCGGGGAAGCCGCCGCCGATTCCAATTCGTTCCGGCGCCACCCCGGCCTTGAGCACGGCCTCGATGGTCGCGACGCGTTCGGTGACATTGAAGGAGGTGCCCTCGCCGGTGGTGCCGAACAGCACGACGCCATCGACGCCCTTGCCGAAGAGTTGCTTGGCGTGAGCGGCGAGCTTTGCTGAGTCCACGCTGCCGTCGGTTGCCAGCGGCGTCGCTGACGCTACCCAGAACCCGCGAATTGCCTCCGTCATCACACCCACCTGTTGCTGCGGCTTCGGGCCAAGCCTCGGATCTTGAAGGATCTGAGGAGGGTTTCCCGAGCCTTGTTTTTGCTTTACTTTTCGTCTTGTACCTTACATACAAGAAAGGCGCAAATCTTTTCCGCCATCCCGGCGCGCATGAGACGCAGCCAGATTCCGAGGAGGTCTCGCATGAACATGGTGACCCCCATTGGGCGGCCCGACCATTTGCTCGGCGCGTTGCGCGACAAGCTCGGCGCCGCCGCCGTGCTTGTTGGCGCCGACGTGCCTGCCCGCAATTGCAACGACTGGAGCGCGAGCCTGCCGCAAACGCCGCTCGCGGTGATCCGGCCGGTCGACGCGCAAGGCGTTGCGGATGCGATCGCGACCTGCCGGCAGGCGCATCTGCCGTTCGTGCCGCAGGGCGGATTGACCGGGCTGTGCCGCGGCGCATCGCCGGAAGCAGGTTGGGTCGCGATCTCGCTGGAGCGCATGAGCGGCATCGAGGAGATCGATCATGCGTCGATGACGATGACGGTGAAGTCAGGCACGCCGCTGGAGACGATCCAGAAGGCCGCCGACGAAGCCGGGTTTTTCTTTCCGCTCGACCTCGGCTCGCGCGGCTCCTGCGCGATCGGCGGCAACCTCTCGACCAATGCCGGCGGCAATCGCGTGATCCGCTACGGCATGACGCGCGAGCTGGTGCTCGGGCTCGAAGTCGTGCTGCCCGACGGCACCATCATCACCAGCCTCAACAAGCTGATGAAGAACAATGCCGGCTACGATCTGAAACATCTGTTTATCGGCTCGGAAGGCACGCTCGGCATCATCACCCGCGTGGTGCTGCGGCTGTTCCCGAAACCGCGCTCGACCATGGCCGCGCTCTGCGCGCTCAAGGACTATGCCGCCGTGATTGCGCTGCTCGGCGCCGCGCGCAGCGGGCTCGGCCCGCTGCTGTCGGCGTTCGAGGTGATGTGGCCGGATTACTGGGACGTGATCACGAATCGCGCCGGCGTCAAGCCGCCGGTCGCCGCAGGCCACGGCCTCTACGTGCTGGTGGAAGCGCAAGGCACCGACGAGAGCGTCGACGCGCCGCGCTTCCAGAACTGGCTCGAACAGCTGATGGAACGCGGGCTGCTCGCCGACGCCGCCGTGGCGAAATCGCTGGCGCAGACGCAAAGCTTCTGGCGCGTGCGCGACATCTGCGCCGAGTTCGGCCAGGTGCTGGGGCCGCACATCTCCTACGACATCGGGCTTGCGGTGGCGCGGATGGACGAGTTCGTCACGCGCTGCAAGGCCGCGCTGGCTGACGGCATCGAGGGATGCGAGAGCGTCTATTACGGCCATATCGGCGACGGCAATCTGCATCTCGTCTCCTGGGTGACCGGCCTTGCCGTCGAGCAGCAGCCGAAGGAAGCGATGGACGCGATCATCTACGGTCTCGTGCGCGAGATGGGCGGCAGCGTCTCCGCCGAGCACGGCATCGGCACGCTGAAGAAGAAGTGGCTGGGGCATGCCCGGAGCGAGGCCGAGATCGCGCTGATGCGGACGCTGAAGGCCGCGCTCGATCCCGACCATCTGCTCAATCCCGGCAAGGTGATCTGAGGGAACCTATGCGATCGATGAAGCTCGATGCGCCGAAATCGCTGTCCCAGCGGGTGATGCAGCGGCTGCGTCAGGCCATCATCGACGGCGAGTTCGCGCTCGGCGCCGCGATCTCCGAGGAGATGGTGGCAAACTCCTTCGGAGTCAGCCGCACGCCGGTGCGCGAGGCGATGGGCCAGCTGCAGGCGCAGGGCCTCGTCGTGATCCGGCCGCAGGTCGGCAGTTTCGTGTTCACACCGAGCGCCGAGGACATCACTGCGCTCTGCACCTTCCGTATTGCGCTGGAGCCCAAGGCCGCCGAGTTCGCCTTCTACTATGATCGCGACGGTGCGATCGCGACGATGAGCGAGGCGATCGCGGCGATGGAGCCGGCGATTGCGGCCAAAGACAATATCGCCTATGGCCGCGCCGACGCCACCTTTCACGAAGGGCTGTTCGCCCATTGCGGCAACCGCTATCTCGCCGAATCCTATCAGCTCGTCTCCGGCCGCGTCGCCGCACTGCGCACCAATTTGACCTCGCCGATCGACGTGCGCACCCGCACGTCCTTCGACGAGCATCGCAAGCTGCTCGACTTGTTTTCCCGCGGCGAGTTCGCCTCCTTCGCAGCGCTGATGACCACGCACGTCACCAATTCGGGCATGGTCTACGCCAAAGCGCTGAAGGTCGACTGAGCGCTGCTATCGCGCGCCTTTCGAGCCAGACCTGTCCAGGAATTCCAGCGCGGTGTTGATCTGTTCGAGCTGATGCTCGATTTGGTCGCGGTCCTCGACCGACGGCGCCTTCTCGAGTTGCTCGACGAGCTTTTGCTTTCGCAACAGCAAGTTCTCTATGACTGTACTCACGAGTTCCCCATCCGCCAGAGAGCGCGCGCGAACCGGGCCCGGCGCAAACCCTGCATCAGAATGTTCGTTGAGACGGATGGTTCCTGCGATTGAACCACGACACAAGCATTGGAACCGAAGGCCGCGGCTTGCTTCACGCCCACCTTCAGATCGAGAAGATCCGCGACAAGACGCCCGGCTTCACCGGCGTCATCTCCGACATCGGCGGTCCCACCGCCAACATGTACCGGATGGCGTGCAAGGATCCGAAGGTCGAGGCGGCGTGCCGGCGGCCGCCCTGTGTCTTCCCCGAGATCTGCCCGAACCTCAACACCTCGCATGACGATCTGATCCGGCTCTATCGCAAGGTGCGCGAGACCAAGGGCATCAAGAAGGTCATGGTCGCCTCCGGCGTGCGCTACGACCTCGCGGTCGAGAGCCCCGAATACATCAAGGAGCTCGTCACCCATCACGTCGGCGGCTACCTGAAGATCGCGCCCGAACATACCGAGCGCGGCCCGCTCGACAAGATGATGAAGCCGGGCATCGGCGCCTACAACCAGTTCAAGCGGATGTTCGATGCCGCGGCCGAACAGGCCGGCAGGAAATATTACCTGATCCCGTATTTCATCGCGGCGCATCCCGGCACGACCGACGAGGACATGATGAACCTCGCGCTCTGGCTCAAGAAGAACCGCTATCGCGCCGATCAGGTGCAGACCTTCCTGCCCTCGCCGATGGCGACTGCAACCGCGATGTACCACACCGGCGTCAACCCGCTGCGCGGCGTGCGGCACGGCGGCAGCGACAAGGTCGAGGCGATCAAGGGCCTGCGGCAGCGCCGCCTGCACAAGGCGTTTTTGCGTTATCACGACCCCGACAATTGGCCAGTGCTGCGCGAAGCGCTGAAGGAGATGGGCCGCGCCGACCTGATCGGCTCCCGCCCCGAGCAATTGGTCCCAGCACATCAGCCGCCCGGCACCGGCAAGGCCGCGGGTACACCGCGGCCGGTTCGCCCCGGCGAAAGGACGCAGCGGTTTACGACCAAGGGCTTGCGGGTGATGAAGTAGCGGCAAGCAGGATGCGATCGGGTTTCAGCCTGACGCTTTCGTGCCCTCCAAAACAAAAATGTCGAAAACAACCCCATGCACAGTAGCCCGCACGAGTGGGATCAATGGCTTAGGCGTTTGGCGAAACCATTGCCTCGTCGGGCAAAACAGGCGCAGGATGGCATGATCGGACAGATTGCCATTGCGCGGTGGGTCAGGCCGCATCGGCTCGGCGTCGCGACCAAGATCGCCGATCCCCGCACCAGCGCCGTAGCAACGTCGAGACCAGAGCCAGCGGCCATCCCCTTGCTTCGCGAACAGCACTCAGGAAGATCGGCGGCCTATAGAAGCCCAAACCCCGGGCCGAGAACGGCGAGACCAAAGGCCGCGGCGACAAGGCCCATGGGACGTTCCGTTTCGCATCGTCGTCAGCCGCCTGAACTTTGCGACGAGATTCTGCTTCCGGTCGAAGCGTGAGATCGGAAGGCTCGCGCCGAAATCAGTTGACCTTGCCGCCATCATGTAACATATAAAGTTACATGAAACGAGACAGTCGATTATCCGGCGTGCTGCACGTCATGCTGCACATGGCGCAGCAGCCCGGCACCTTCACATCCGAGACCCTGGCAAAGGCCATGGACACGAACCCGGTGGTGATCCGGCGCATCATGGCGGGCCTTCGGGACCTCGGTTACGTCCGCTCCGAAAAGGGACATGGCGGCGGCTGGACGCTGGCTTGCGACCTCACGAAGGTGACGCTGCGCGACGTCTACACCGCGCTCGGCAGTCCCTCGCTTCTGGCCATGGGCAACCGGACAGAGGCGCCGGGTTGTCTCGTCGAGCAGGCCGTCAACGCCGCCCTCGATCAGGCATTCGGCGATGCGCAGGCGCTGCTGCTGTCGCGCTTTGGCGAGGTGACGCTGGCGATGCTGAGCGACGATCTGCGCAAACGCCTCGGCTCCCGAAAGCTTCAGGGCATGAGCGCACATGGCGCGTGATCGGCTCCATTCAGCAAGGACGACATCATGATCGACGTTCAGAACATGTTTTCCGATCCGCAAGCGGTGGCGAGATACACGGAAGGACCGCCACGGTTCGTCCCGGGCTACAATGCCATGCTGTCCATGGCGGCGATTCTTCTGGCCGAGCGCGCGCGTGAGGATGCGCGGATTCTCGTGCTCGGCGCCGGCGGCGGCCTCGAATTGAAGACGTTTGCGCAAGCGCAGCCGCGCTGGAGCTTCGACGGTGTGGACCCCTCCGCGGCGATGCTGGCGCTTGCCGGGCAAACCCTGGGCCCGCTCGCATCGCGCGCGCGCCTTCATCAGGGCTACATCGACGATGCTCCGCAGGAATTGTTTGACGGCGCCAGCTGCCTGCTGACGCTGCACTTCGTCGACGTCGAGGAGCGACGCCGCATCGCCTCGGAGGTCCGCCGACGGCTCAAGCCGCGCGCAGCTTTCGTGATCGCCCATTTAAGCGCGCCCGATGGCGATGAGGAGCGCCCGCTGTGGCTGTCGCGGTACTCTGCGTTCCTGGCCTCCTCCGGCGTCGAGCCCGAGCAGGCCGCGGCCGCGCGGAACGCCGTTACCAACCATCTGGAAATCCTCACGCCCGCGCAGGATGAGGCGATTCTGCGCGAGGCCGGCTTCTCCGAGCCGACCCTGTTCTACACCGGGTTCACCTTCCGCGGCTGGGTGGCCTACGCGTGAGGTGGCCCGGCTTCGCCAACGCGGCTGAGCATCATGCAAAGCCGGATGTATCCGGGGGTGCGGTCACAATCTATGAGTCGCGACATTGGCCGCGTCCGTTCTGCCTTCAATACCGGACATCGCCAGCTCGCCCCTGCGTATCGGCAAGGGGCCAAGAGCCGACGTCAGCGAGCGCGCCGCTGCGATCGATTTTGAGGTCCTCGCTTTCCAATCCGCTATCCACCACCGCCAGCGAGGCAATCAGTTGGAGCGCCGGGAGCGCGAAAGCTTGGTAGCAGCGGTTACAACCCTGTCGTAGGCCTCAAGGGCAGCGTCGGTCGATAGTTCGATCATCTCTCGGAAGCGTGCATCGCTCACCTGCGTGAAGCTTTGGCCTATAGCGTCGGTGAGTTGATCATCGCTGACCGATTGCTCCTTCGGAGCTGTTCGCCCGGTGAGCTGACTGAATAAGTTCAGCCGATAGGTGTCTGCCGCAACTATCCAGGCCCAGTCATGCAGGTGCACTGTCTTGCGCATCTTTCCAGCTGCCCAGAACGGTCAATCACCCGGTCAGAATATCCTCACACTTTTCAACATCAACTATAATGTTCTCGTCCTTTTAGGGCAGGCTAAGCAAAGACTGCCGCCATGTGCCCAATGGGCCACAGGCTGACTTCCGCCCGAGTTGAGCTGGGATCGGCTTATTTCCTGAAGGCAGACATAGCGGCTGTGTTGGCGGAGGTCGGTAACGGGCCAGATTCAGTCTCATGCAGCGCAGCAAATCGCGCCCGATGATCAGCCCGTCGATGCGGCGAGCACGGTCTATTCGGGCAACCCCGCTTTCCTAAGTCCCTCACCGCTTCCTCCGGCAGCCCCGCATTCTTGCACGTGGCGTCTGCCACACCATGCGGCAGATGAGTTAATCAAGCAGATCGAACACCTGTGGTGCAAACGAAGACGGCGTCCGCCCCGCGATACAGCTCGCGCGCGTCATTGTCGAATACGTACTCCGCGAAGGGATAGCGCAAGATGCGGATCCCATTGGATGAGGGTTCCCGTAACCGGGTAGCGCTTTGGCCTCGCCGACAATCGCGAGAATAAGCCGCCGGTAGAGAAAATGTAAGCTGCCGGTTAAGCGTCCCCGCCAATCTCGCGGCACTCTCTCGTCGGTGGAAAAACACCATCGAGGAGACACCGCAATGACCACGACCACGACGCACAGCACTTCGTGGCTGGAACGGACATCCGTATCGACCCGGCATGTCGCCAATTTCATCTGGAAATGTTGGAATGCCTTTCAGGAGCGCCGCGAGCGCCAAAAGTTGAGCGCCACCTTATCCGACCTAAGCAACCGAGAACTGACGGATATCGGCACCACGCGTGGCGAGATCGACTACGTCGCCTCGCACCGAGGTATTGACCCGCGGGGCATCCGATCCGGCGAATGGCCGCGATATCTGCCAACGGTGGATGGCCAGATTGGGCCTACCGACTCCCGATAGGGGTCAGGAGCGCCGTTTTTGCTGCGCCCGAAGTCCCTTCTGATCTTCCTCAGACACCAGACATTGGAATTGGGTGCGGTAGGCCCAGAAGGGCCACTTCCGGATGCACGCACCGTAACAGTAAAGAGACGAAGCCTCTTGTCTTAACGAAACTGAGCAACCGATCTCAATGCTTGGGACCATCGAACTTGGATCATGCACTGGGTGCATCAGAGGATGGTCCGACGTATCAGGTCATGCTGCCCGGGATGAAACAGCGGACGCGAGGATGTCCATCGATGTAGTGCTTCCAGACCATCGTCCGTCCGGCAAGGTTGGGTTGCTTGATGACGGCGCCATCCGGCACGAGCACCCATTCGTCGTCGATGCGAACGCGATATTGTCCGTGATCGGACTTCCAATTGGGTTCGGAGACGACGTAGGCGTCAGACTCCTCACAGCACTTCCCGAATTCGCTTTGCAGACTCTCGAACCAGGGCTTCAGCGGGGAATTCGCATAGCGCCCATCATCTCGCGCAAGTATCGCGGTTGACGGCAGCAGCAGCAGACAAATTGGAACCGCCATGTGCTTCATCGCTCTGATCGCCAGCATTTCGCCCCTCGGCCATCTCAGTTTCGAATCAGCGCCGCTGGCGTCGTGGGCAAGGAGCGCAGGAACACGAAGCGGGAGGTCACTGGTATTTCCGCATCGGCGCGACCATCCTGGCCAACGAGGATGAGGCCCGCTCCCCCATTTGCCACGGTCAGGATGACTTCTTCACCAGCCCATGTCCGGATCGGGTTCATCCCGATGACGAGAAACTCACCTACGGGCTGGTCCAGATATTGAAGTCTGAGCTGCGGAGCGATTTCGGGCGGCGCAAGCCGGAAGCCCAGTTGCTGCGCGAGTTCGTAGATTTGCCGCAACGGCACCGTCTCACTCTTGAAGCCCAGGTCGGCCGCGGTCACTGTCAGAAGCGTCACCGCCGTTCTGGTGCCGCTAACGGTAAACGCAGGTCGAGCAAGGGCCTCCGCTGCCGAGTTACCGACGCCACAACCAATCGCACTCAGTGCGGTGAGGACAGCAAACGTATCCGGGAACGTCCCGATGCTTATTGTTTTCCATTCGGCAACATCCGAAACGGACGTTACTGGACCCATGCGTGTTGGGACAAATGGCGTCGCCTTGAGAGTCAACTGCCTCTGCAGCACATCACGCGGCGAGCATTGAGCGTGAGCGCGGTTCGCAGAGGCGAGAACGCAAACGACCCAGACCAAGAGCCTCGCTGCAGCCGCCGCTCCCGTCAGCGCAACCATCCGACTCATGATATCCTCCCTCGTGACGCGGGATCGGCGAGCAGTTCATACTGTTCAGCCGCGCACGAGGATGCACCGAGATCATGGGAAGCGCTTTACAAGCGGCTTCCATTCTTCTTACCGTCTGCTTACATCGCAGCTCTGCTGGGGTGCGATCGTACAATAGGAGGACGCATTTGCTTTACTCCTTTGCGGACTTCACGCTGGATACGGACCGGCGGGAGCTGCGGCAGGGAGCCGACACGATTGCTGTCACGCCGCAGGTATTCGACCTTCTGAACTATTTGATCCGGAACAGGGAACGTGTCGTCAGTAAGGACGACCTCATCGCTGGCGTCTGGAATGGTCGCATCGTCTCGGACGCCGCTCTGACGACGCGCATCAATGCCGCTCGGAGCGCCATCGGTGACACCGGCGAGAAACAGCAGTTGATCAAAACATTGCCGCGCAAAGGTTTTCGCTTCGTTGGTGCAGTGCAGGAAGCCCGGAGGCCCGCAAATGAGACGGTTCGCGCAGTCGAGCGAACCGGCGACACGCCGCCGCGCCTATCCATCGTCGTGCTACCCTTCACGAACCTGAGCGGTGATCGTGAGCAGGACTATTTCGCGGATGGTGTAACCGACAGTTTGACCACGGACTTGTCGCGCATCAGTGGTTCATTTGTAATCGCACGGAACAGCGCCGTCTCGTACAAGGGTAAAGCAGTCGATGTACGGCAAGTTGGCCGCGAATTAAACGTTCGCTACGTGCTCGAAGGCTCAGTGCAATGCAGCGGCAGTCGGCTTCGGATGAACGTGCAGTTGATCGATGCTGAGAGCGGCCGGCATCTTTGGGCCGAGCGCTTCGAGAAGCCTGTCGTAGACCTGTTCGACATGCAGGACGAAATCATAGCGAGGCTCGCCAATACATTAGGTGCCCAGCTCATCGAGGCTGAGGCGCGACGAGCCGAGCGTATGGTGCATCCCGATGCGATGGACCTGTACTTCCAAGGCCGGGCCTGGTTGATGAAGGGGTTTAGCCTTGAATGCGTGACGCAAGCGCGGAGCTTCTTCGAACGCTCTCTAGAGTTCGACCCCTGCAACGTCGAAGCAATGATTGGCCTGGCAAGTGTTGATACGGCAGTTGCGACCAGCTTTACGACGGATGACGGGCCTGCGCGGCTTGCAGCTGCCGAGGCGATGGCGAATAGGGCATTGTCCATCAGGCCAAACCGTACTTCGGCCCACTTGGCCCTGGGTTACGTCCAGATCTTTACGAACCGGGCCGCCCAAGGCATCCGCGAATTCGAGCATGCGTTGGCGCTGGATTCGAATAGGGCCAACGCTCATGCTGCCCTTGGCCTCGCCAAGTTCTGCATGGGTCGCGCTGCCGAGACCGAAGGCCATATACGCGAGGCTTTACGTCTCTCCCCTCGCGACGTTGAAGCCTACCAGTGGACGTGTTATGTGGGTGTGGCCAAGCTACAGCTTGGTTCGGACGTCGAAGCCGTCAGTTGGCTGCGACGAAGCACCGAGGCGAACCGCAACTTTCCTCTCGCTCATTTGTCGCTCGCCGCTGCATTGGGCCTGACCGGCGCGCTCGATGAGGCGCGAAATGCTGCAAGAACGGGACTTGCGCTCAACTCGGGTTTCACCATCCGTCGCTTTCTTGCTGCTCAACAAAGCGACAATCCGATTTACCTTGCTGGGGTCGAGCGCGCGTGTGAAGGCTTCCGCCTCGCTGGCGTGCCGGAAGGGTGACGGGCGCTTCCGGTCACAACTAGGTCCGCGACCCGCGTCAGCGACGCGCGTAGGTTCCCCGTTTGAATACCAGCACTAGCGTGACGCCGGCCGGCGTGCGTGGATTCGCTCCGAACAGTTTGGAATATGAACTCGTCTCTATGTTGACGTGGATCTTGGTGGCCTCGTCCACTGTGTACGTCCCGGTGTGGGGCACCACACCCGACGCAATCGCATGACCTCCTCCGGCGAGAGACGCGCGGAATCTCCTGATGCGTATTTCGGCGCATCGAAGGAGGCGCAACTGCCGCTTTGGGCCAAAAGCAGCTGTTGGCCAATCCGTCAGGCGGCGTCAGGCTTCCCCCCAAACAGCAGACATGACGATCGCTCTCGTGGTGTTCGGCTCAGGCTTCACAGTCCTTCTTGTGACCAGATTCGGCCTGCCAACACCTGAGCGGGAGCATTCTTGGCACGTGCGGGAGCATCGCCGACGTTAACCCTGTCGGCAAATGATTCCTCGCGCGTCGGCAGCCGTCGACAAGTCGCCTCATTGCCGCGGAGAATTTCCGGCGGCACGAACCTGGATCGGAGGCGCATTATGCTGAGAATGGCGTTGTTGGGCCTTCTGATCCTGTTCAGTGTCGGAGTGCTGTCGGCAATGGAGCTGAGCGCGCCACCGCGTCGCGTCGTCGTGACCGTCCAGCCGCTTGCCGAGCGGCGCGCAAACATCTCTGCTCCGTATGACGCGTCGGCGAAGGCCGATCGCCTCGAGGTTGCCGCTGTGAGCAGCGCGATGCCGACAGAGGCAGCTTCAGTCGAAAACCCCGGTGCTCCGCAAGACATCCATGTCCGCTCGCCCGCGCCGGAACCGATCGTTCGTCACCGGCCCGATCCGAAGACGATCGCGGCCGCCAAACCTCCCAAGCCGAAGCCAAAGCCAAAGCCAATTGTTGTCAAGCGGACCGCCAATGTTCAGCGCGCAAAGTCTGCCAGCGAGACCGAGCCCTGTCGGCTCAAGGCGTTCGGCGGCTTGCTCAAGGCTTTGAATTTGACGCGCTGCGAAATCTGAAAAACTCCACGAGCAGTCCAAGCTCGTGCCTGCTTCCTCTAGGAGGCGCTTACGGGTCCACACTTGTCGCCATCTTTCCTCCGGCCGAGGTGTCGCAAATTCTTGCCGTCATCCATATGTTGCCTCCATGAAAAAAATCGGATTCCTCTCCTTCGGGCACTGGACGCCCTCGCCGCAGTCGCAGACCCGCTCGGCGGCGGATACGCTGCTGCAATCGATCGAGCTCGCGGTTGCGGCAGAACAGCTCGGCGCGGACGGCGCCTATTTCCGCGTGCACCATTTCGCGCGACAGCTTGCTTCGCCCTTTCCGCTGCTCGCCGCCGTCGGCGCCAGGACCAGCAAGATCGAGATCGGCACGGCCGTGATCGACATGCGCTACGAGAACCCGCTTTACATGGCGGAGGACGCAGGCTCCGCCGATCTCATCGCCGGCGGTCGGCTTCAGCTCGGCATCAGCCGCGGCTCGCCCGAGCAGGTGATCGACGGCTGGCGCTATTTCGGCCATCAACCGGCCGACGGCGAGAGCGATGCCGACATGGGCCGGCGACATGCCGAGGCCTTTCTCGACATCTTGCGCGGCGAAGGGTTTGCAAAACCCAATCCGCAGCCGATGTTTCCAAATCCGCCGGGGCTGCTGCGCCTGGAGCCCCATTCAGAAGGCCTGCGCGAGCGGATCTGGTGGGGCGCCGGCTCGAACGCCACCGCGATCTGGGCCGCCAAGCTCGGCATGAACTTGCAGAGTTCGACGCTGAAGAACGACGAGACCGGCGAAGCTTTTCACGTGCAGCAGGCCGCGCAAATTCGTAGCTATCGCGCCGCATGGAAGGAAGCCGGCCACACGAGGGAGCCCCGCGTCTCGGTGAGCCGCAGCATCTTCGCGCTGCTCGACGATCGCGATCGCGCCTATTTCGGCAGGAGCGGCGAAGGCGAAGACCAGATCGGCTTCATCGACCCGCGCACGCGGGCAATCTTCGGCCGCAGCTATGCCGCCGAGCCGGATGCGCTGATCGAACAGCTCCGGCAGGACGAGGCGATCGCCGAGGCCGACACGTTGCTGTTGACCGTGCCGAACCAGCTCGGCGTGGACTACTGCGCGCACTCAATCGAGGCGATCCTGACACAGGTCGCGCCTGCGCTGGGATGGCGGTGAGACGTACGCGCGCGTAAATCTTCCAGAACAAAATCACCAAAGAGGGTTGAATGACCTCTCGGAAGGTCATCTCCCGAACCACTGAACAGAACCGTCATGGCTAAGCGGACATGGCGCGTTCGTCTCGACGCTGTTGCGGAAGTCGACTTTGCCAACATCCTGAAATGGACCATCGACGAGGTCCGCCGAGACGGCTTCGATGTTCTCTCGGCCCGGCTCCTTCGCAAGCGGCCGCATGCGGCCTGCGTGTCGATGTACTCCCGGATGCTCGTCAGTCTGCCGTCCCGAACCGTAGCCATTTCTCCATTTCGCTCGGATCGGATCGCTCTCGATCCGATCCCATGCGTCGTCCCCAACGGTGGGGACGTCGTGTTCATCAGTCGAACTTGACCAGGTCCTTGAAGATCAGTTGACCCCAGCTATTTCCGCGCGCCTGCACAAGCAGTCCTCCTTCCGAAAGCCCGCCGAGTTTGATCGGCGCGAAGCCGAGCTTTTCCGCAAGCGCGCCAATGTCCGCGGCGGCAGCGTCATCGTCGCTCGCCAGGAACACGACTCTCCTGCCACCATGTGCGGCCGGATCTTGGCCGAGGACGGCAGCACCCAAATGGTTGAAGCCCTTGACCAGTCTACCGCCAGTGAAGGCCTGCGCGACGGCCTTGGAAGAAGGCTGTCCTCCCAGTTTCTCAGGGGGCACGCCGTAGGCATTGGTCACATCGACGATGGTCTTCCCCTGCCAGGTGGGCAGCGCCTTCGCGACCTCCTGGTGCGACTCGAAACGGACGGCCAAAAAGATTGTGTCCGCCTTGGCCGCTTCGGCCAGCTTTTTGGGAATGATCGTGGGTCCGATCGCGGCCGCGGCGGATGCAAAGCTTTCCGGGTCGCGCGTCGTTGCAACGGATACTTCGATGCCGTTGCGGGCAAACGCCCTGGCCAGCGCCTGGCCGATATTGCCGAAGCCGATAATTGCGTAGCTCATGATGTTTCTCCGATCTAGTGTTGATGCCCGGGTCAGACCTGCGCCATGCCGCCATCGACGGCGAGATCCACGCCGGTGATGAAAGAGCTTTCATCGGAGGCGAGGAACATGACGGCAGCCGCGATTTCCTCTGGCTTGCCCCTGCGACCCATTGGGATCTGTGAAGCAAACTGAGCGGCCGCTTGCTCGGCTTGCTCGGGGGTGAGGCCGGTCGTTGTCTCCAGGGCGGGAGTCTCGGTTGGTCCGGGGCTCATCGCATTCACGCGGATTTTCCGGTCTTTCAGCTCCAGCGTCCAAGCGCGCGCGAAGTTGCGCACAGCCGCCTTGCTCGCGGCGTAGGCGCTAAACCCCGGCAGCCCCAACACGTTCGACACCGAAGAGTTCAGGATAATCGAACCGCCGTCTTTGAAGAGGGGAAGCGCCTTCTGCACCGTAAAGAACAGCCCCTTCACGTTCACGTCGAAGGTCTGGTCAAAATGGGCCTCAGTCGCTAGCGCGAGCGGTGCGATTGTCCCGGAGCCCGCGTTCGCGAAGAGAATGTCGATGTGACCATGTTTCTCTTTCACGACGGCGTAGAGCCGGTCCAGATCTTCCAAGCGCGACACGTCGCCCACGACCGTCGTAACGTTCCGCTCGATGAAGGCTGTGGCCTCCTTCAGCTCTTTCTCGCGTCGCCCGGTGATCACGACGTGCGCACCTTCTTCCACGAAGCGCTTGGCTGTGGCCAACCCAATCCCGCTGCTTCCGCCGGTGATGACTGCGATCTTGCCTTCTAGTTTTTTCATGATCTTTTATCTTTCGTTGTGTGTGGGCCAGCCGCGGGACCGCGCCGGCGTCAGAGTTGCGCCAGGCCGCCGTCGACGGCGACTTCGCTGGCGGTCATGAAGCTGCTGTCCGACGATGCGAGAAAGGCCGCCACGGCCCCGATCTCCGCCGGATCGGCCATGCGCTGGAGCGGAGTCATCGAGGCGAAGACCTTCTGGCCCTCCTCGCCCAGCGCTTCCTTCGCGAGTTCGGTCGCAGTCGCCCCGGGCGACAGCACGTTGACCCGGATGCCGCTGCCTTTCAGGTCCTCCGCCCAGGTCCGCGCGAGGTTGCGCACGGCCGCCTTGCTCGCGCTGTAGGCGCTCATTGCCGGGGCGCCCGTGGTGCCGGCGCTCGATCCGGTCAGGATGATCGAACCGCCCTGACCCATCAGCGGCAGCGCCTTCTGGACCGTGAAGATCGTACCCTTCACATTGGTGTCGAAGGTTTCGTCAATGTGCGCGGCGGTGATCTGGCCGAGCCGAAGCTGGCTTCCCGCGCCTGCATTGGCGAAGACGATGTCGAGGGTTCCGCGCTCGGACTTCACCGCCGCATAGAGTCGGTCGAGGTCGGCCTCATCCGAGACCGAGCCCTTCACCGCGCGGGCATTGGGCCCGAGGGCGGCGACAGCAGCGTCGAGCGCCTCCTGTCGGCGGCCGAAGATGAAGACGAAGGCGCCTTCTTCGATGAAGCGCTTTGCTGCGGCGCGCCCAATGCCGGTAGCGCCACCCGTGATAACTGCAACCTTACCGTCTAGCTTTCGCACAACTTCTCCTTTCGTGATGTCGGGACGGCATCTGCCCCCGAGAACCTCGACATAGGTCCGCCGGCGTCAGGCGTTGAGTGCGGAAGCGCGCACATCGGTGGTGCGAAATCGATCCGGCCGGACGACTGACGGCAGCCGCGACGATCGGTGTCCGCCGTTCGGGAATTGGGCGGTGCTTGCGGGCATAGGCTATGATGACGGCCCATACTGCTGTACGAGACGTTAGATACGGGCTTTGGAAGGCGCACCGCGCGGTGCGGGATCGCACCATGATCGACTGGGATGACGTTCGCTACTTTCTTGCCGTCGCGCGCGGAGGCTCGGTGCGGGCTGCCGCCGAGCGCCTCGGTGTGAATCACGCGACCGTGCTGCGACGCATCGCCCAGCTCGAGGAACGGCTCGGGGTCCAAATGTTCGAAAAGCTGCCTTCGGGCTACCGCCTGACGGCTGCGGGCGAGGAGGTCCTCGAGTTCGCGGACCAGATGGAAGCGTCGTCGCACCTGCTGGAGACGCGCGTCTTCGGGCGCGACCAGAGCGTGCGCGGGCTTCTGCGGGTGACGCTGGCGCCGCCGCTGGCGACACACCTGCTCATGCCGGACTTCGCCGACTTCGCGCGTCTGCATCCGGACATCGAGATGGAAATCCTGTCGTTCGGCGAGCTGGCAAATCTGACCAACCGGGAGGCCGACGTCGCGATCCGCGTCGTCTACGACCGCAAAACCCTGCCGCTCAATCTTCACGGCATGAAGGGACCGGAGCTGTTCGGCGGCGTCTACATGTCCAGGGATCGACTAGCCGCGTGGCGTGCGGGCGCGCCGGATCCCATCCGGTGGATCGTCATCAGCATTCATGGAATACCCGACTGGGCCAGCGAGGGTGAGGTTCGCACCACGGGGGTTCCGTTCAGGATCACGGACGCCGAGGCGCAGATCGTTGCAGTACGGCAAGGGCTCGGGATCACGACGCTGCCGTGCTTCATTGGCGATGCCGACCCCCTGCTGGTGAGGGTGCCGGGCACCGACCTGCACATGTACGGAACGCTCTGGCTTCTCACACACGGGGAGACCCGTAAGACGAAGCGCGTGCGGCTCTTCACGGAGTTCGTATCCCGCAGGCTCGCCGCATACGCTCCGCTTCTCGCGGGGCTGTCCATATCGCGCGACTGACGCCCGGCAGGTCGCCGGCGATGCTTGCATCCTTTCGTCGCATTTAGATCGCACCAGATTTAATCGGATGCGATTTATATCGGCACGATATCGCAAACTCCGGAGGGATCCATGAGCCGTTTCCGAAAGCCTGCATTAAAGGAAGGAAGGATGTGCTGGAGAGAGCCGAGCTGGCCAGTCAATCGGGGCCAAACCGCATTCGGAGATGAGTACCAAATGGCGCGCCCGGAACGAGGCGACCGATGCACAGCTTCGGCGTTGAAAAACCAGCACAAATCAGCGTAGCTGCTCGCGTGTTCGTACCACCGTCTGTGACCACCCAGCAAGGCTTCATCGCACGCGCCGCGCACCATCGACCAACTTCGCGAGGAGGCTAACGAAAGCAATGAATTCTAAGGCACGCTCTGGATCGTCCTTCATCAGCCGATGAGCCCGTGGGTTCCGAAGGCCCGAAACCGCCCCGGACAACATCCCCAAGAAGCCTTTCTGCTCGTTCCTATCGCTCTCGTCCTTCAAATCATTGAACGCCAAGACCGGGTTCTTGATGCTGAAGACGTATTCCATGAGTTCGTTGCCGTCTCTGTCATCGACCCCGCTCCTCAATCGCACGAAGGCGTTGAGAGCTTTCACCGCATCCTCTATCGCGTTCGCGTAGTGCCCATCCAGATAGAGTTGGCTTGCGGCGCGCGCGATTTCCACTTGCAAATCGAGACCTTCGTAAGCGCGCAGGTGGCGAGCTTCCATCTCGTGCTCTGCGTCGCTTTCAAGTTCTTGCAACCTCTTGATGGCATCCCTTATGGCGTTTCGTGCCCGGGACGTTCCGCGTTTGAACTCAGCCACCTTGTCCGATTGTTGGGCAGGATACGTCGGAAGGAACCAAGCCTCTTCGACAGAAAAATCATGGGCCTCCACTGTCCCTTGTCCGAAGACGTCATCCATCGTGGCGCTGATGGCAACCGCTATGCGTTGCGCCTCGTTGTACCAGTCTAATGTTTCGACCTCAGCCTCATCTATGTCGGGAAGTTCAGAAAGCCGTCGCTCGAGCTTCTTTATCGACGAGGGGATAGTGTGCACCTTTATCTTTGCGCGAGACCGGCTCATTTTCGTGCTCCTCGCCTCTTTCGCGACCTCGCGGCTTGCGGCTTGTCACTTCCGTTAATCAAAGAATGAAGATACTGCTCGCCCGGACCAGTGATGTGATAGTTCCCCTCACGAGCCTTGTGAACGTAGCGAGCGTCCTCAAGCCGCATCAGCGTCCGGGTCACCGTGGATGGCGGTAGCTTCGCTGCTTGGCCGAGCGCCGTCCTATCCAGGCCAACCGGCCCGATACGAGCAAGCAAGAGAAGGAGTTCGCAATCCGCCGATACCTTGCGCGTGACAACGAACTCGTCTCCAAACTGCTCGATAAATGGGATGTGAGGGCGCATCAAACTCTGCAGTGCGAGATTGACGGATGCTTCATCATCGGAGTGAAACTGTCGAAGTAGCTCAGCGACTACCCACGAGGCCGCTTGCACGCTCAGCGCCACGTCAATCCCCCGCGGATCGACCTCTTTGACGTGGATTGCGCCTCGCTTACTGCGAACGTCGTAGATCATAGAGTGCGCAATGCGGGGAACGAGCAATCGCAAGCCCTCCGGCAGCGCGTTGCCCTTCTCGATGTCCTTGACAGTTTGCTGTGCAGATTTGATTTCCAGTGGAGCGGTTCCAGTCCGAATGAACTCGACGGCACGGAGAGTATGTTCCACGAACTTACCGCTGGCTGCGAGCGCCGCATCGACATCGCCTCTTTGGGCGCGCGCAACGAGGTTCTCGTAGCTGGTCAGCAAGTCTGCAAGCAGCTTTGGCTCAATGGCTGTCGCCAGATTTCTGAGGATCAGGTCTCTCATGCGTGCGTCATTCGGCCTGTGCGTAGACCCAGACGCTCTTTCCGTTCACCTCTGCCTCTGAGCGCGTCAGACGGTCATTCCGCACGGCCTTGAGCAAGAGCTGCGGGATGCTCGTGCGTGCGATGATGACCCCCGCTTGACGGAACTTCTTTTGCACGTCTCCGAGGGTTCGCGGCTCGGCGAAGAAGCCCGCCTCGATCCACCCATCGAACCGCGCCTGTTGGCTTCCGCTCTTCCCGTTGGCTCTGGTGCCGCCATTTGCGCGCCGACGATCCTGATCTGCCCCGTCCGCTTCGGGCCCTGACGTTTTGGCAGCGCGCTTCTTCGCTCTCGGTGCCCGCGCAACGCCTTCGCCGTCCAATTCCGTCTTGACTGCATGAAGGCTTGCGGCACGCACAGAGTATCGGCCGCCCTTGACCACGATGAGGTTGCGGTCCCGCAAGTCTATAAGCATGGGCCGCACTGTCCCCCCCGGCATTCCGAGGTGGTCAGAGATTTGCGCGGGCGAAGCATCGGTGGGAACGCCCGAGGAGATAAAGGGCCATCCGTGTAGCGCCACCAAGTAGACCAGCACCTTCTTTCGCGCGGGCAACGCGGTCCCGTTAGGCGTGAAGGCGATTTCCTTCTCGTCCTCGTCGTACCTTACGTAATCCGCCACGATTGCTTCGATGTCGGCCTCTTTCAACGAAGCCTTGGAGGCAACCAAGTCCTTCAATGCCATCGAGAATGTCCTATAAACGAATAAACCAATACAAAAATACGGAGTTCCGTGCAGGTGTCAATGGACGGAACCCACCATCCCCACGTTGCAGAACGCTATGCACAGCCTCGTCAGGGTCTACCCTCATGAGACGCCTTCGTGAGACAAGAATTATGTCTCAATAGGATTGACTTAAGAATTTCGAGACACCATTGTCTCACGGTCTAAATCCTAACGAGACAGGACCGACAATGACCGTCATCGGCTACGCCCGCGTAAGCACCACCGATCAGAAACTTGATGTTCAAGAGAGCGCATTGCGGGCGGCGGGTTGCGACGTGATCCGCTCTGAGAAGCGCACAGGCACGACTACCACCGGCCGTGAGGAGTTGCGCACCGTGCTCGACTTCCTCCGCTCAGGTGACGTGCTGATGGTGACACGCATCGACCGTCTCGCGCGCAGCATTGGTGATCTGCAGGACATCGTGCGCGCCGTGAAGGCCCGTGGTGCATCTCTGCGTGCCACCGAGCAACCCATCGACACAAGTACGGCAGCGGGCAAGTGCTTCTTGGATATGCTCGGTGTGTTTGCCGAGTTCGAGACAAATCTCCGCAAGGAGCGGCAGTTAGAGGGCATTGCGGACGCAAAGGCACGCGGTGTGTACCAAGGACGCAAGCCGTCCATTGACGCTGCGAAGGTGCGGGAGATGAAAGCTCAAGGCATGGGAGCATCGGCTATCGCGAAGGTCCTCAATATCGGCCGCGCATCGGTCTACCGCGTTCTTGAGGAGTGATGGGGACGACCTGGCCCGCCCCCCTTAGCCTCCCTCGGCGTGACGTGTGGCATCCGACGGCGGTTTCCCGGCTGCTCGCCGATCGACGGCGCCAAGGGAACCTAAGGAAAGCCCATGGCACTCAAAACCTTGCACATCTCCAACGCATTCGGGTTTGGTCCCATCTGGCCGGGTGGACCCTATTTCCAGCGATTTCCTGTCAGCGGTTTCAAAACTTAGGCCTAAAGGCCTTCGGCCGCCGCCGAGCTTACGGCTGTACTGAGAAAAGTTTGGGACTCCGGTTTGCAAATCGGATTTGCGAGACATCCCCCGTTCAGCGACCCCACCGGCCTGTTTTGAGTTGAGAACTGGTATGTAACTAAAATGGCTGTATCCGGCACTGGCCACAGGCAGGCCCCTCAGGTCGCCGATGCGCCCTCGGCCGTCTTGGGACCAAATGAGCCTGGGTTCCCCGGTCTCTTTCGGGGCTAGGTTTCAGCTTAGTTCGGCCTATAACGCGCCTCAGTCCTGCCACCTTTGATACGGTGCGAAGGCTTAATATAGAGCGCCCAAATCTGGCCTAAGGTCATGATAGAATTAAGCTATCTCGCAGCCCCATATATGACTTGCGACCCCACAATGAGCCTAGCATTCCGGATGGCTTCGCGCTGACCACCCAAAGCTCCTAGGGAGTCCACGGAGAGGACTTCGAGCTGAGAGCTAGGGCAGTAGCCCTGACCGATGAAAGCGCACCAATGGACTCCGCTGAGTCACCGAAGGCCCATTGCGGCCCGCAGGCCGTTCACCACCAGCCCGTCCGACACAGCCTACATCCCACATGCCCGGCAAACATTTGTTCCATGTTATGGTATGGGTTACCTTGGGAGGGGAAGTGTACTGTGGTGGTGAATATCCCCGACCCCTCACTATGAGCTAAGCCATATATATAATATAAATCAGATAGTTAATTATACCCATGTCACTTCTAGGGTTGCGGTGGAAGAGTGACATCCAAACTGGGAGCGACCCCAATATGGGTCTGAAACTGGCGAGTTAGCGTCTCGACAGCCTTTACTTGGTGCGAAGTCGGAACAAGGAGGCTGTCATGAACTGGCAGACTTGGCACGCCATGCGTCATCAACTCCTTCATGCTGCCGATCACCACCTCGCTTTCGGCATACATCAGGTCACCCCAGTTTCGAGCACGGCCGCCGATGGGACTGGACCAGCGCTCTAGGAGAGGGTGGTGTTCAAGAACACGCCTCCGCACCTCGCGAAGATTGTAGCGCTTCGGGTTGAACTCTTCGGGTGCCATGCCCTTCTTCTTCAAAATCTTCTGGACAGTCGCCACGTGACTCGAACGCCAAGAGGTTAGGAAGTCACCCTTCCCGAAGTAGTGGTTGATGAAGAACTTGGTCACTATCCTGTCTAGCTTGGTGGGACCAAGAACGCTTGCATAAGCGTCTCCGCCTATGTCGAGTGGATGCTCAATCCATGCGTAGAAGATGGTGAGGTACGATGAAGAGATGTCCACCTCAGCAACCGGGGCACCGTCGATCAGCATTTGCACACGCTCGGTCTCTTCGATCTGCTGATAGCAGCCATGGTCCTGCGGGTAGGAATACAGACGGCCACCCTTGTCCCAGCGGTAAGCCTTAGGGTCCTCCGCTTGGTGGAACTTGCGAACCCATCCAAGGTGAACGATTTCCTGTGTCGGATGTATCAGCGTGTGTTCGCGCATGAATGCATTGAGTGCCGCGACGTCTGCACGGAGCCTATGGGTCTCAGGGGTCTCGGGCGTTGCGTGGTGAGGCTTGGTAAGTTGCACCAATTCGGAAGGCATCACGGGCACGAACTTGAAGTGCTCTCGGACGTTCTGCGGTGTCACGTCGTGTTCAGCACATATCGCCAGTAGACTAGGTGTCGCCCTATAGCGCGTGAGCATGCCTCGGGGCGGACCTGGGTTGCCCATCGATCGGCGTCCGTCATACCCCGGCTTGTGATCAAGCAACCCGGCCTCAAGCCATGATGTTTGAACACCATCGAACACGCGCCAAGTGACGAACTGGTCGGTGTAGTCGGTCTTCCGCTGCGAGCACCTTAGCCAACCTTCGCTGCGGTCGCGCCGCAGGGCGTCTAATAGGTCAGCAACGAATGCAGCACACGCGGTCGCGTGGTCAGCCAAGGACTTTTCGCGGGGAGCATACGCCTTACCATTGGTCGTCTTGAGTCTTGGGTAGCGCCGCGCAAGTTCATCCTTTAGCGCTCGGGCCTGCTCACTGTGCGGTGTTGCAGTCAATGTCGCCAAGGGTGCTTCGCGGAGTGCCAGACGCTCCGACCGTGGTGTCTTTGGGTTCCAAGAAGTGTGCTCAATGAAGTCGTCGTATTCCGTCATCGGACATTCTCTCTAAGCAGACGCCGCCACCCAAGGGCTTCCATTCGGAGCCTTAGGTTGCGGAAAATCCAGTTTCCACTGACAGGTCGTGGTCCTGTGATCAGGAGCGCATGATCGCGCTGACACGATGCCGTGGCCGGTAGTCCTTAGGTTGCTTTGGTGTCGCCGCGTGTACGCATAGGTACGTCCAGTGGCTTGACACGCGACAGGTCAAGACCGGGATAGGATATGCTGTTGACGGCGTCCGACAGGGCAGCAGCACCGAAGCGAGACAACATGGCGTTAGCGCCGTATCCCCAACTCACCGAGGATGCTTGCGCGTGACCAATAAGGGCCTCGCGCATCTCGTGATCTGCTCTGCCTCTGCGCAGCGCGTCCTTCACCGTATGTCTGAAGCTATGAAATACCTTGGCCTTGTCCGTGACACCTGCAGCGCGGAGATAGCGGCCAAACCATTGTGAAAACGCAGGCACACCGGCGCGACCCTTGTCGGGAGACACTGAGGGGAATATCCACGCATCCGCACCATCGGCCTTCCGTCGCTCCTCGACGTAGTTGAGGAAGCCTAAGCGGATCACTTCGAGATGCACAGGCACAACACGCTCGGAGGCATCGGTCTTGACCCGTTTGCCCCGTGCTCGCTCAGTCACAAAGTAAAGCAGAGGCACAGAAGTCTCGGCATCCGTCTGCACGTTAGCGGCGGTGAGGCCTCCTAGCTCGGCCTGCCGCGCCCCTGTGAAGAGAGCCAGCACCGGCATCCAATACCCGGCATTCCCATGGGCACCCAATGGGAACTGGTGTTCGGTAAACACCGCCGCATTGAACAGTAATTGCAGCTCTGCAACCTCAAACGAGGTGCGTTCTGATCGCTCCTCCGGCAGTCTTAGCTTGCTGAAGGGATCAATCCACTGCACGTCATCTGGCACGAGGCCGTTATCGCTGGCCCAGATGCAGATGGACTGCACACCGCCGAGTTGCTTGTTGATGGTAGCTGCCGTGATCCTTAGCTCCCCCGGGTGCTCCCGGCCCCATTCGGCTTGAGTTGGAAGCGGGGCACGCAGCAAGTCCCCTGTACGGTGGCGGGGCACGTCTTGAAGCGCCTTGCGGTAGTCCAATGCGTGCTTCTTCTTGATCGCGGCTACAGCCATGTTGCCGTGAAGCTGGATAAACATCTTAACGCTGCGGCTGAACTCATCCACCGTGCGCTTAGGTCGCGCCCGGTGTCGCTTCCAGCCATCCAGCGCATCTTGCAGCGTACCACCCTCGGTAATCGCCGCAGCACCGGGCAGTGCTATCGCTGGTGTTTCGACAGTGATACCTGCGTCGCGCTTCTCGATTGCCTCAAGGGCTCTCAGGTACGAATGCAGGCACGCGGTGCTGAGTTTGATGTAGGCGGCGCTGTGTTCGTCCAACTCAATGTTGAACGCCCACATGGCCTCCAGCACATGATCCTGCACGACCGAGAGGTCTCCCATTGCCGCCGCTTGTCGTATCTCACGCAGCGTGTCCACCAACTCAGCGCGGTTCTCTTCGAACACCGACCGAGGCACGCCGCGCTGCGGCCACTGCTCGTACGGGACCGCCCACGGGCCTAATGGCGTGCCTTTGAGACGCAGGTGTTCGGCTTCCAAGCGCTCCATTTCGTCACGCCCGCCGAAGCGAACACGCTCATCCCAAGCCAGCGCCTTAGCGTATACCCACTCGGCCATGCGCTTGATTTCGGTGTCGTTGAGGCTGGTACGCTTGACCATCGGGACCGTGGTGGCCGCAAGGCGCGCCTTGGCCTTCGCAATGATCTGGTCAAAGTCTGCCAGCACCGGCTTGGCGCGGATGTTGGCCTCGCGGATGTCCTTGGTGCCCAGCGACCGCCGCAGGTTCTTCTGCACAGTCTTGCCGTTGTTCAGCTCGCGGGCGACCGCCGCCTGAAGCCCCTTGGGCTTCTCTGGCACAGCTTTGCTGGCGTAGTGCGTCCCGTGTCTATCTTTGATAACGCCCATCAATATTCGCACGATTATTACCACCGCTTGTGATCACCACGCGGCAGCTAAGCGCTTGTATATGCGTTAGTTATTGATTTCCAATGGGAACTTGTGCGACTGGCGCGCCCGGAACGATTCGAACGTCCGACCCTCAGATTCGTAGTCTGATGCTCTATCCAGCTGAGCTACGGGCGCGTTTTTCGCGAACAGCAATGCGGGCAAGGCCTACATGCACCCTCCGGACAACGCCGAAGGGGTGCGAAAGAGCGCTCTGACTAACCGCTCTTGCCCGAATTGGCAAGGTCCGGATTGGGGAGATTTTGCAGGGCAACGACGGTTTCCGGTGGGCTTCCGGCCGACTACGCCCTTGCCCGCTCGTTGCGGATGGAGAGGAGTTCCACGGGGCGGTCGGGAATGACGATCCGGAAGGTGGCGCCGAGGGTGCCTTCGACCAGATGGATGTCGCCGCCATGGGCGCGGACGAGCTCGGCGGCGATGGCAAGGCCAAGGCCGCTGCCGCCCGGGCGGCCGGAGGTCTGGAATGCCTCGAACAGATGGTCCCGGGTCTTCTGGGGCACGCCGGGGCCGGTGTCGGAGACCTCCAGGATGGCGACGGCGCCTTCGCGTTTTCCCGTGATCCGGATCTGCTGCGCGCCGCCCTCGGCCGACGAATGGCTTTCCAGCGCCTGGGCGGCGTTGCGGACGAGGTTGAGCAGCACGCGGAACAGCTGGTCGGGATCGGCGTCGACCGCGAGCCCCCGCTCGATCGCGGCGACCCAGACGATCGCGGCATCGCTGGCAAGGCCTGCGGTCTCGCGCACCTCCAGCACCACCGGCTCGATCAGGATCATGCGCCGGTCGGGCGCGGCCTCCTGGGCGCGGCCGTAAGACAAGGTCGACTGGCAGAAGGCGATGGCGCGCTCGAGCGAGCGCACGAGCTTTGGCGCAAAGCGCTGCACCCGCGGATCCGGCACGCTGGCGAGCTGATCCGACAAAAGCTGGGCCGAGGCCAACAAATTGCGCAGGTCGTGGTTGATCTTGGAGACGGCGAGGCCGAGGGCGGCAAGCCGGCTCTTCTGATGCAGCATCGACATCAAATCGCGCTGCATGTCCGACAATTCGCGCTCGGCGACCCCGATTTCGTCGCTGCGCTGGCTCGGCACGATGATCCCCGCCGAGCTCTCGGGGTTTTCGTGGAAGCCGACCAGGCTCGCCGTCAACCGCCGCATCGGGCGCACGAACAGATAATGGAGCGCGAGATAGACGAGGCCCGCGGTCAGCGCCGCGATGATCAGCGCGACCACCACGACGTTGCGGGAGAAGCGGTACATCGACTGCCGCAGCGGCAGCTCGTCGGTCACGATCTCGACGAACTGGGCGTTGCCGACCCCGGGCCCGACGATCCGGATGGCCTGGTTGCCGGTCTCCAGCATCATCCGGAACGAGCCGGTGATCGCCTCCCACGCCGTCATGTCGCGCAGATCGATGTCGTGCTCGATGGCGGTCGGCAGATTGTCGCTGGCGAGCAGACGGCGCTGCTGGCCCATCTTGATGGCGACGGCGCGGGCATTGATGCTTTTCAGGATCTGGCGCGACAGCGAATCGGGAACCATGCCGAGCGGAGCTGCATCGAGTACCAGCGCCGCCGTGTTGGCCGCCGCCACGCGGTCGTTCAGCCGGTTGACCCAGAAGTTGGCGATGGCAGGCACGTAGAGCAGGACGGCCGCGATCATCACCAGGGGAACAGTGAGCAGCAACAGCTTGCCGGATAGCCCAAGCCCGCGCGTCCCGCGCGGCTGCGTCGCCGGCGGGTCCCGCTGATCCTGATCCTGGATCGGCTGGAGGTCTGTCGCTGCCACGTATTCGCCCCTGTTGGCCTGGCTGATGGAGGATGCGACCCGCCCGGGGGCCGGTCAAATTACAGATCGCTAATCTGCCGAGGTGGGATGTAAGCGCGGATATCGCTAATCGCTACCTCAAGGGTTAAAAACCCCGCACAAACAGCGATATTCACCGGATCAGAGCGCTTGTGCGGCGTTGACGAAAAGGAGGCGCTCGCATATAAGCCGGCCAAATTGTCCGCGATGACCCGGTGTAACGCCGGGAGCGGCTCTCTTGGGGCCGAAAGCGGGCCCGTTTTGGGCAGCATCTTCCGGACTTTATCATCAATTCTACAGGCAAATTGCCCGGTCAGCGGAGAAAAACCCGTGAAGCGGACTTATCAACCCAGCAAACTGGTGCGCAAGCGCCGTCACGGCTTCCGTGCCCGTCTCGCTACTGCCGGCGGCCGCAAGGTTCTCGCCGCACGCCGCGCTCGCGGCCGCAAGCGTCTGAGCGCCTGAGCCGGACCCCCTTTTTGGGATTTCATCATGGATCGGCTGAGGCAGCGAGCGGATTTCCTCGCCGTTGCCAATGGCGCGCGGGTGAATAGTCCCGCGTTCGTCCTGCAAAGCCGTGGCCGGGACGACAGCGGCCCGATCCGGATCGGCTTCACCGTTACCAAAAAGAACGGCAACGCCCCCGAGCGCAATCGCATCCGGCGCCGGCTTCGCGAGCTGGTGAAGCGGCTCGATCCGGTGTCGATACAGCCCCATCATGATTATGTGCTGGTCGGCCGAAGGGACGCGCTCTCGCGCGGCTTCGCCACCATGCTCGACGATCTGCGCATAGCGTTCGCGAAGCCCGCGCGGCATACGCACAAGGGACGCGGCCCAAAAACCGACGGCCAAAGAACCGACGGCTTAAAGCCCGGCCCCGCTCCTGCGACCAGCCGCAAACCGGATTGATGACGAGAATGATGACCGACAACCGCAATACCATCCTCGCCGTCATTCTGTCGGGCCTCGTGCTGATCGCCTGGCAATATTTCTACAACATGCCGGCGATGGAGAAGCAGCGCGCCCAGCAACAGACGCAGGCCGAGCTGCAGAAGACCACGCCGCAGCCGACGGCTTCCGGGACGCCGGGCGCCACGCCGCAGCCCGGCACCGCAGGCACGCCCTCCGCTCCCCAGACTGCCAATCAGCCGGGCCAGCCGATCGTCAGCCGCGAGGCGGCGATTGCCGCCTCCCCCCGCGTCAAGATCGATACACCCCGCTTGACCGGCAGCATTGCCTTGAAGGGCGCGCGCATCGACGATCTCGCGCTGGTGCAGTATCGCGAAACGGTCGACCCGAAGTCGCCGCCGATCATCCTCTATTCGCCGTCGGGCACTGCAGAGCCCTATTACGCAGAATTTGGCTGGGTGGCCGGGACAGGCGGCATAAAGGTGCCCGACCGGACCACCGATTGGCAGCAGGAGGGCACCAACAGCCTGACGCCGTCCACGCCGGTCATGCTGAAATACGATAATGGCGAAGGCCTCACCTTCCGCCGCACCGTCACGATCGACGACCACTACCTCTTCAGCATCAAGGACGAGGTGACCAATGTCGGCAACGCGCCGGTCAAGCTCTATCCCTTCGCGCTGATCTCGCGCCACGGCACGCCGCACGTCTCGGGCTACTACATCCTGCATGAAGGCCTGATCGGTTATTTGGGCGAGCAGGGCTTGCAGGAGAAGGCCTATAAGGCTGTCGGCGAAGCACCCGCGATCGGCAACGGCGGACACGGGTTCGAATTCAACAACGTCACCAATGCCTGGCTCGGTATTACCGACAAATATTGGGCGTCTGCGCTCCTTCCCGACACGTCGGCAACGCTCAAGGCCCGTTTTGTCGCCGAACCCGGCACCCAGATCCGATACCAGACCGACTATCTGCAAAGCGAGCAGACCGTCCCGATCGGCGGCACGACGACGACGAACGCGCGGCTGTTCGCCGGCGCCAAGGAAGCCGGCGTCGTCGGCGTGTTTCCGTTCGCCGGCCTCGGCGGCTACAACAAGGAGCTCGGCCTCAACCATTTCGATCTCTTGATCGACTGGGGCTGGTTCTACTTCATCACCAAGCCGATGTTCCTCGGCCTCGACTTCTTCTACCGCTTCTTCGGCAATTTCGGCATCTCGATCCTGCTCGTGACCGTGATCGTGAAGTTCTTGTTCTTCCCGCTGGCGAACAAGTCCTACGCCTCGATGGCGAAGATGAAGTCGGTCCAGCCGCAGCTTCAGGCGCTCAAGGAGCGCTACCCCGACGACAAGGTGAAGCAGCAGCAGGAGATGATGGAGATCTACCGCAAGGAGAAGATCAACCCGGTCGCCGGCTGTCTTCCCGTGGTGATCCAGATCCCGGTGTTCTTCTCGCTCTACAAGGTGCTGTTCGTCACCATCGAGATGCGGCACGCGCCGTTCTTCGGCTGGATCAAGGACCTGTCCGCGCCGGATCCGACCAATCTGTTCACGCTGTTCGGCCTGATCCCGTTCGATCCGACCACGCTGCCGCTGTTCGGCCACTACCTCGCGCTCGGCATCTGGCCGATCATCATGGGCATCACGATGTGGTTCCAGATGAAGCTGAACCCGACGCCGCCGGATCCGACCCAGCAGCTGATCTTCAACTGGATGCCGCTGATCTTCACCTTCATGCTGGCGGGCTTCCCGGCGGGTCTCGTGATCTACTGGGCCTGGAACAACACGCTCTCAGTGCTCCAGCAGAGCTTCATCATGCGCCGCAACGGCGTGAAGGTAGAGCTGTTCGACAATCTCAAGGCGACGTTCGCGAAGAAGGCGACGTAGCTCTCCGTCATTGCGAGGAGCGAAGCTCCGAAGCAATCCAGACCGTTTCCCCGGAGGCACCCTGGATTGCTTCGCTTCGCTCGCAATGACACGGTAACAACCGAAAGCTTTCGCATGAATGACGACAAAGATGCGAAGCTGATCGAGGTCGGGCGAAAGCTGTTTGCCCGCGACTGGCAGTTCATCTGGGCCTCGCCCTCGATTGAAACGCTGCCGCCGATGGCGGGGCTGGAGATCGCCTTTGCCGGACGCTCCAATGTCGGCAAGTCGAGCCTGATCAACGCGCTGACCGGCCGCAACGCGCTCGCGCGCACCTCGCATACGCCGGGCCGCACCCAGGAGCTGATCTTCTTCGAGGTCCCCGGCAAGACCGAGCTCCGCCTCGTCGACATGCCCGGCTATGGCTATGCCAAGGCGCCGAAGAGCCAGGTCGCGTCCTGGACCGAGCTGATCCACAAATTCCTGCTCGGCCGTGCCTCGCTCGCGCGCGTCTACGTGTTGATCGACGCGCGGCATGGCCTCAAGGAGGTCGACCACGAAGTCCTGAAGACGCTCGACCGCTCCGCGGTCAGTTACCAGATCGTGCTGACCAAGGCAGACCAGGTGAAGGCCGCCGAGCTCACTGAGCGGATTGCCGAGACCGGCGTTGCGCTCGCCAAACATCCCGCCGCGTTTCCGGATGTGCTGACGACCTCGTCCCGCTCCGGATCCGGCATGGCCGAGCTGCGCGCCGCGATGGCGAAGCTGCTGGAGGAGCGGACCAAGTGATGGCGCGCCTGTTGATCGGGCTTGCCGGTTTGATGGGCGCCGCCGGCGTCGCGCTGGCCGCCGCCGCCGCCCACGGTGGCGATGCGAGCCGGCTTGCTTCGGCGAGCGCCATGCTGCTGTTTCATGCAACTGCCGTACTTGCGGCCACAGCCCTGCTCGCGCACCGCCTTCTGCACGGCGGAATTGGCCTCATTGCTGCGTTCGGTTTCGTACTCGGCGCCGCGTTGTTCGCGGGCGACCTCACCTTGCGGCAATATGCCGGCCATTCGCTGTTTCCATATGCGGCGCCGACGGGTGGAACGGTGATGATTTTGAGCTGGCTGGTGGTGACGCTCGCGGCGGTGGTGGTGAAGCGCGGTCCGTAGCGGCTGCGTCGGGGCACGAAGACCACTTTGCGCCTCGCCCGCCAATCAGATAGAACGCGGCCCGAGTATCCCGCCAGCGAGATCCGCCTCATGACCGAAATCTCACCGCTCGACCAGGCCCGCATCCTGTCCGAAGCGCTGCCGCACATGCAGCAGTATGACGAGGAAACCATCGTCATCAAGTATGGCGGCCATGCCATGGGCGACGAGGAGGCCGCGAAGAATTTTGCCCGCGACATCGTGCTGCTCGAGCAGACCGCGATCAATCCGGTGGTGGTGCATGGCGGCGGCCCGCAGATCGCGACCATGCTCAAGCGGCTCGGCATCGCCTCGGAATTCGCCGCCGGCCTGCGCATCACTGATGCCGCGACGATCGAGATCGTCGAGATGGTGCTGGCCGGCTCCGTCAACAAGCAGATCGTCGGCTACATCAACGAAGCCGGCGGCAAGGCCGTGGGCCTGTCAGGCAAGGACGCCAACATGGTGAAGGCGTCGAAGACGACGCGCACCATCATCGATCCGGACTCGCACATCGAGAAGGCGGTCGATCTCGGCTTCGTCGGCGACCCCGAGAAAGTCGACCTCACGCTGCTCAACCAGCTGATCGGCTACGAGCTGATCCCGGTGCTGGCACCGCTCGCAACCTCGAAAGAGGGCCAGACGCTGAACGTCAACGCCGACACTTTTGCAGGCGCCGTGGCCGGCGCGCTGAAGGCAAAGCGGCTGCTGCTGCTCACCGACGTGCCCGGCGTGCTCGACAAGTCGAAGAAGCTGATCCCGCAGCTCTCGGTCAAGGACGCGCGAAAGCTGATCGCCGACGGCACCATTTCCGGCGGCATGATCCCAAAGGTCGAGACCTGCATCTACGCGCTCGAACAGGGTGTCGAGGGCGTCGTCATCATCGACGGCAAGATGCAGCACGCGGTGCTGCTCGAACTCTTCACCAACACGGGCACAGGAACTCTGATCCACAAGTGAGAGATGAGAAACCGAGAGACGCCGTCATGGCCGAGCTTGTCCCGGCCATCCACGATCTTTCGTCCCGCACCAAGGACATGGATGCCCGGGACAAGCCCAGCAACAACGGGCGGAGAGTTCAGCGACCGCGCCGCTCCACTCTCACGCGCTTCCTGATGACGCTCCCTGCCGCAGCCATCTCGTTTGTCTTCTCCTCCGCGCCGGCCTTCGCCGACCTCAAGATCTGCAACCGCATGTCCTACGTCGTCGAGGCCGCGATCGGCATCGACGACAAGGCGGCGACCGCCACGCGCGGCTGGTTCAGGATCGATCCCGCAACCTGTCGCGTGGTGGTGCAGGGCACGCTGTCCGCCGACCGCATCCTGCTCAACGCCCGCGCGCTCGGCGTCTACGGCGCATCCCCGATCCCCCAGAACGGCAGCGACACGCTGTGCGTCGCGCAGGACAATTTCGTCATCGCGGCCGCGCGGCAGTGCCGCAGCGGCCAGGCCCAGGCCGCCTTCACGCAGATCACGCCGACGCAAGGCGCGGACGGTAATCTCGTCGCCTATCTCGCGGAGGATTCCGAATATGACGACGAGCAGGCCCGCCTTGCCGCCATCCAGCGGCTTTTGGTGATTGCAGGCTACGATGCCGCGCCGATCGATGGCGTCGACGGGCCGAAGACGCAAGGCGCGCTGGCCGCTTTTCTGAAGAGTCGCGGATTGTCGTCGGACATCGTGTCGTCGCCGAACCTCTTCAAGACCATGGTCGATGCGGTGCAGACGCCGTCTCCGACCGGCCTCACCTGGTGCAACGACACCCCGCACAAGGTGATGGCGGCGGTCGCCACCGACGACGGCAAGTCGGTGACGAGCCGCGGCTGGTATCGCATCGATCCCAAGACCTGCCTGCACCCTGACGTGGCCGGCCAGCCCAGGCAGATCTTCAGCTTCGCCGAGGCCATCGACGCCGACAACCGCGTCGTCAAGCTGAAGGACAAGCCGCTGAACTGGGGCGGCGACAAGCAACTTTGCACGCGCGAAACCAAGTTCGAGACCCACGAGCAGACCGATTGCGGCGCACGCGGTTTCGCGGCGACGGGTTTCGGCGCGGTGGACATGTCAAGCGGCGGCAAGACGCTGCGGTTTGCGATGCCGTGATTGAGAAAGCTGTGATGACCCCACCCCGCGCCTTCGCCCATATCGACACCTGGGTGTTCGACCTCGACAACACGCTGTATCCGCACCACGTCAATCTGTGGCAGCAGGTCGATGCGCGGATCACCGAGTTCGTTTGCAACTGGCTGAACCTGACGCCGGTGGAAGCGCGCAAGATCCAGAAGGATTATTACCAGCGCTTCGGCACCACGATGCGCGGCATGATGACCCTGCACGGCGTACGCGCCGAAGACTATCTCGCCTACGTCCACAAGATCGACCACTCGCCGCTGGAGCCGAACCCGGCGCTGGGCGAAGCCATCGCAAAACTGTCGGGACGAAAGCTGATCCTGACCAACGGCTCGGTCGACCATGTCGATGCGGTGCTGGCGCGGCTGGGCTTTGCTGCACATTTCGATGGCGTGTTCGACATTATCGCGGCCGAATTCGAGCCGAAGCCGGCGCCGCAGACCTACCGGAAATTTCTCTTGGACCATTCGGTCGACCCGATGCGGTCGGCCATGTTCGAAGACCTCGCCCGCAACCTCACCGTCCCGCACGAGCTCGGCATGACGACGGTGCTGGTGGTGCCTGACGGCACCAGGGAGGTGGTGCGCGAGGACTGGGAGCTGGAAGGCCGGGACGCCGCCCATGTTGACCACGTCACGGATGATCTGGCGGGGTTTTTAGGCAGGTTGTCTCATCCCAGGTGAGCCGTCATACCCGGCGAAGGCGGGTATCCGGTCATCGCCGCCGTTTCGATTCATCACGACCGCCGCGGCGTACTGGATCACCCGCTCCAGCGCGCAAGGCCGGTGATGACAGCGAACCAAGCTTGACTCCGTCCCCCAAATCCCGAAAAAGCGCCCCAATCCATCAAAATTCCCATTCCCTAGAGGAAATGCCGATGTCCCTCCAAGCCCTCGAATCCACCATCAACGGCGCCTTCGAGGCGCGCGACGACGTCTCGACCTCGACCAGGGGCGAGGTCCGCGAGGCCGTGGATCAGGCGCTGGAGATTCTGGACAAGGGCGAGGCGCGCGTTGCCGAGCGCGGGGCCGACGGCAAGTGGAAGGTCAATCAATGGCTGAAGAAGGCCGTGCTGCTCTCGTTCCGCCTCAACGACATGGGTGCCATTCCCGGCGGCCCCGGCAAGGCGACCTGGTGGGACAAGGTGCCCTCGAAGTTCGACGGCTGGGGCGAGAACCGCTTTCGCGACGCCGGTTTCCGCGCCGTTCCCGGCTCGATCGTGCGCCGCTCGGCCTTCATCGCCCGCAACGTCGTGTTGATGCCGTCCTTCGTCAATCTCGGCGCCTATGTCGATGAGTCGACCATGATCGACACCTGGTCGACCGTCGGCTCCTGCGCGCAGATCGGCAAGCGCGTGCACATCTCCGGCGGCGTCGGCATCGGCGGTGTGCTCGAGCCGCTGCAGGCCGAACCCGTCATCATCGAGGACGATTGCTTCATCGGCGCACGCAGCGAAGTCGCCGAGGGCGTGATCGTGCGCAAGGGCGCGGTGCTGTCGATGGGTGTGTTCCTGGGCGCCTCGACCAAGATCGTCGACCGCGAGACCGGCGAGATCTTTATCGGCGAGGTGCCGGAATATTCGGTCGTCGTTCCCGGCGCGCTGCCCGGCAAGCCCATGAAGAACGGCCAGATCGGCCCGAGCACCGCCTGCGCCGTCATCGTCAAGCGCGTCGACGAGCGCACGCGCTCGAAGACCAGCATCAACGAGCTGCTGCGGGATTAAATCTCCCTCACCGTCACCGTGAGGCGGCCGCTCCTTCAGCGGCCCTCGAAGGGCGACGGCCCGGCTGCTGGCTGCATCGAACCCACCTTCCCTCCATCGGCACCAATATCCGGGCGACCTCTCCCGCCCGGAGCCTTTGGCACGGACTGGACCTGGTATCTCTTGCGCTTCGACGACCGCCTCTGCTCTTGCAAAGGACTGGGACCAGCAGGGCGAGATCGAATTTGTCCCGCGCAGCGCTAGCCCGCCCGGCGGCATGCATGTTAAGCGGGGCGCATGACCGATGCTCTCTCGATTGCCCGCGATCTCATCCGCTGCCCCTCGGTAACTCCGGCCGATGCCGGTGCGCTGGGCGTGCTCGAAAAAGCTCTCACCGCAGCCGGCTTCATGTGCCACCGCGTCACCTTCAGCGAGCCCGGCACGGCCGACGTCGACAATCTCTATGCGCGGATCGGCACTGACGCGCCGCACATCACCTTCGCGGGCCACACCGACGTGGTGCCGCCGGGCGACGAGAGCGCATGGAGCGTCGGCGCATTCTCCGGCGAGGTGAAGGACGGCTTTCTGCACGGCCGCGGCGCGGTCGACATGAAGGGCGGCATCGCCTGCTCGGTGGCAGCCGTGCTGGAGCATCTCGCCGCGAACGACGATAAGCCGCGCGCAGACGGAAAGGGCTCGATCTCGTTCCTGATCACCGGCGACGAGGAAGACGTCTCCATCAACGGCACCATCAAACTGTTGAAGTGGGCGGCCGAGCGCGGCGAGAAATTCGATCATTGCGTGCTTGGCGAGCCCTCCAATGTCGAGACGCTCGGCGACACCATCAAGGTCGGCCGCCGCGGCTCGCAATCCGGCACGCTTTACGTCGACGGCATGCAGGGCCATGTCGCCTATCCGCACCGAGCGGCGAATCCGGTGCCGGACATTTCGCGATTGATCGTCGCGATCTCCGACGAGCCGCTCGACCATGGCAGCGCGCAGTTCCAGGCCTCCAACCTCGAATTCACCTCGGTCGACGTCGGCAACACCGCCAACAACGTCATCCCCGGCCAGGCCCGCGCAAAATTCAACATCCGCTACAACGACAACCACAGCCAGGCGAGCCTGCGCGAGCTGGTCGAGACGCGGCTGACAAAGGCCTGCGGCAACCGCATTCGCGCCCGCATCGTCTGGGATCCCTCGAACTCGAACGTGTTCGTAACCAAGCCCGGCCCGTTCACCGAACTCGCGGTGTCCGCGATCGAGGACGTGACGGGCCGCAAGCCGGAGCTGTCGACCTCGGGCGGCACCTCGGATGCGCGCTTCATCTCCAGCTACTGCCCGGTGATCGAGTTCGGCCTGGTCGGCCAGACCATGCACCAGGTCGACGAACGCGTGCCGGTGGTTGATCTGGAGAAGCTCACGCAGGTGTATCGCGGGATTTTGGCAAGGTATTTTGGGTAGGCTCTGCTGCCAGCTACTCACTCCGCCGTCATGCCTGGGGAGACAGCAAACGCCCTCCTCTCAGTAATCCACCTTCATCAGATACAGCCCGTCCGGCGGGGCGACGATGCCGCAGGCGGCGCGGTTGCGCGCGGCGAGTGCTGCGGAGAGATCGTCCGCGGTCCAGCGTCCCTCGCCGACCCACATCAGCGACCCCACCATCGAGCGCACCTGGCTGTGCAGGAATGAGCGCGCCGAGGTGATCACCGTCAGTTCGCGGCCGTCGCGCTCTACGTCAAGCTGGTCGAGCGTCTTCTCCGGCGATTTGGCCTGGCACTCGGTGTCGCGAAACGTCGTGAAATCGTGCTTGCCGAGCAGGCGCTGCGCCGCCGCGTGCATCGCATCGGCATCGAGCCGGCGCGGCACGCGCCAGGCGTGGCCGACATCGAGCGCGAGATTGGCGCGGGTGTTGACGATGCGGTAGCGGTAGTGACGCTTCACGGCCGAGAAGCGCGCCTCGAAGGTATCAGGCACGATCTCCGCCTCGAGCACCGCGACCGGATGCGGGCGCAGATGCGCATTCAAGCCGTCGCGAAAACGGCCCTGCGGAAACTCCTTGTCGATATCGACATGCGCGACCTGGCCTCGCGCATGCACGCCGGCATCGGTGCGTCCGGCGCCGTGCACGCGCGCATCCGCGCCGGTCATCGCCTTGACAGCAGCCTCCAGCGCACCCTGCACCGACGGCAGCGTCTCCTGCACCTGCCAGCCGAAGAACGGCGCGCCGTCATATTCGATGGTGAGCTTGTAGCGTGGCATCTTGTCCAGTTTCGCTGTCATCGTCCGGCTCGACCGGACGATCCAGTACTCCGCAGCCTATCCGTTCGACCGAGAAGCCTCGGCGTACTGGATACCCCGCCTTCGCGGGGTATGACAGCGTCAGGTGAATTTGGCGCCGGTCTTCAGCGGCACGCCGCGCAGGAAGTCCGCGGCCTGCATGCGCGCCTTGCCTTCGCGCTGGAGCTCGATAAGGCCGATTGCGCCATCGCCGCAGGCAATGGTGAGGTGATCGTCGAGCACCTCGCCCGGCCTACCCGAACCCTTCGCCAATTCACAGCGCAGGATTTTCACGCGCGCGTTCTCGCTCACCCCGGTGAGCTCGGCCCAGGCGCCGGGGAACGGCGACAAGCCGTGGATGTGGCGCAGCACCTCGCGCGCCGGCCTGGTCCAGTCGATCCGCGCTTCGGCCTTGTCGATCTTGGCCGCATAGGTGACGCCGTCCTCGCTCTGCTGCTTGAGCTGAAGCCCGCCGCGGGCGAGCGCGGCCATGGCGCGCACCATCAGATCGGCGCCGAGCCGGGACAGGCGGTCGTGCAGATCGACCGCAGTCATGGTGTCAGTGATTGCAAGGCGCTCGGCCATGGCGACGTCGCCGGTGTCGAGGCCGACATCCATCTTCATGACCATCACGCCGCTCTCGGCATCGCCGGCCATGATCGCGCGGTTGATGGGAGCAGCACCGCGCCAGCGTGGCAACAGCGAAGCATGCAGATTGTAGCAGCCGAGCTTTGGCGCATCGAGGATCGCCTGCGGCAGGATCATGCCATAGGCGACGACGACGGCCGCATCGGCGTCGAAGGCACGAAATTCTGCCAGCGCCCCCTCGGTTTTCAACGTCTTCGGCGTCAGCACGGGAACGCCGAGTTTTCGTGCGGCCTCTTCCACCGGGGTCGGCTGCAATTGCAGGCCGCGCCGGCCGCCGGGCTTCGGCGCGCGCGTATACACGGCCGCGATCTCGTGGCCATGCGCAACGAGCTCGAGCAGCGTCGGCACGGAGAAATCGGGCGTGCCCATGAAGATCAGGCGGAGGGGCATGTGGCGGCGCTCGGTAAGGTTTGTTTCTCCGTCATGCCCGGGCTTGTCCCCGGGCATCCACGGTCTTGGCGACAAAGCAAGCAAGCGTGGATGGCCGGGTCAAGCCCGGCCATGACGACCGAGTGTTACTCACTCCGCGCGCTTGGCGGCTTTCTCGAACTTCTTCAGCACGCGGTCGCGCTTGAGTTTTGACAGATAATCGACGAACAGCACGCCGTTGAGATGGTCGATCTCGTGCTGGATGCAGGTGGCGTAGATGCCTGCGGCATCCTCCTCGTGCACCTTGCCGTCGAGATCGGTGAAGCGCACCCGCACTTTCGCGGGACGTTCGACCTCCTCGTAATATTCGGGGATCGACAGGCAGCCTTCCTCGTAGACCGACAGCTCCTCAGAGGAGGCGATGATTTCCGGATTGATGAAGACGCGCGGCTCGGGCTTGGTCTCGCCGTCCTGGTCGGGCTTGGCAAGGTCCATGGTAATCAGCCGCAACGGCTGCGCGATCTGGATCGCCGCAAGCCCGATGCCGGGCGCGTCGTACATGGTCTCGAACATGTCGTCGGCAAGCTTACGGATCTCCGGCGTGACCTTCTCGATCGGCTTGGAGACCAGACGCAGCTGCTTGTCGGGCAGGATGATGATTTCTCTGAGGGCCATGGCCGCGATTTAAGCCGCGCGCCCGATGCGGTCAATCCGGCCCGGAACCCCGTTAACCCTCCGCTAACCATAAAACTTCAGGTTTCCTTAACCATAAAAATTAACGGGGCATTTACCATAAATGTTCGCTATTCGTTCGTGCGGCGAAGCGAATCGGCTAGAAGCAGGGCTATGAACGAGATCATTTTCATGCTCGGCGACTGGCCGGTGCGCACCGTGGACGCGCTGATCGGCTTCGGCGCGCTCGTCCTCATCCTGATGGTGGCGATCGCCGTCGTGATCGCGCGCTCCGGACGGCGCGGCGCGGAACTTGCGATGGCCAACGCCATCCGCGCCGACGAGCTCGAGGAGCGCCTGAGCCAAGTGCTGCACGCCCAGAGCGAGGCTTCGGGCCGGGTCGACGCCATGACCCAGACGCTCGCCGGCCGCCAGGCCGACATGGCGCGCGCGGTCAATGAACGGCTGGATTCGGTGACCCACCGCGTCGGCCAATCGATGGAAAACACCACGCGCAACACCATGGATAGCCTGCGCGCCCTGCACGAGCGGCTCGGCATCATCGATAGCGCCCACAAGAACCTCACCGACCTCACCACGCAGGTGACGACCTTGCGCGACGTGCTCGCCAACAAGCAGTCGCGCGGCGCCTTTGGTCAGGCGCGGATGGAGGCGATCGTCCAGGACGGCCTGCCGAAGGGGGCCTACGAGTTCCAGTTCACGCTCTCGACCGGCAAGCGGCCCGACTGCGTCGTGTTCCTGCCCGACCAGCGTCCGCTCTGCATCGACGCGAAATTCCCGCTGGAAGCTATGACTGCGCTGCACGATGCCCGCACCGACGAGGAACGGCGCGGCGCCACGCAGCGGCTGCGCAGCGACGTGATGAAGCATGTCAGCGACATCGCCGAGAAATACCTCGTCGCCGGCGAGACCCAGGAAATGGCGTTGATGTTCGTGCCGTCGGAATCGGTCTACGCCGAGATCCATGACGGCTTCGATGACGTGATCCAGAAGGCCTATCGCGCCCGTGTCGTGCTGGTATCGCCCTCGCTGCTGATGCTGGCGATCCAGGTGATGCAGCAGATCATGAAGGACGCGCGCATGCGCGATGCCGCCGACCAGATCCGCACCGAAGTGATCAAGCTCGGCGACGACCTCGGCCGCCTCAGGGATCGCGTGGTGAAATTGCAGAAGCACTTTGCCGACGCGAACGAGGACGTGCGGCAGGTGCTGATCTCCGCCGACAAGATCGAGAAGCGCGCGGGGCGAATCGAGGAGCTCGATTTCAGCAAGACAGATACGCCCGAAGGCCCGCATCTGGTGGCGACCGGCGCGCCGGAGCTGTTCCCAAGGAAGCTCCAGGCGGGGGAGTGACCTGTTCGAGACTGCCGCCACAATCTCGGCTGTCGTCGTCCGGCTTGACCGGGCGACCCAGTATTCCAGAGACGCCAAATGGGAACGCGCAGCTACTACGTCTACATACTCGCTAGCAAGATCGGCGGCACCCTCTATATCGGCGTGACCAATGATCTCATCCGCCGGGTAGCGGAACACAAATCAAAGCTGATTGAGAGCTTCACAGAGCAGTACGACGTCGTCAGGCTCGTCTACTTCGAGCAGTTCGATGATCCCGAGAACGCGATCAGGCGCGAGAAGCGACTCAAGAAATGGAAGCGAGCATGGAAGATCGCGCTGATCGAGAAAGACAATCCGGACTGGAATGATCTTTATCCGGAGATAGCAGGTCCCCCATAACCCCTGCCTCTGGAATACTGGATCGCCCGGTCAAGCCGGGCGACGACACCTCGCTTGTGGCCGCCAGAATCTGCTAACACCCTCCCATGACCGCACCCGACGCGACCTCTTCCGCCACCGCCGATGCGCCCTCCTCCTGGCGTGACAGCCTTGCCGTTTACCTGCAACCGCGGGTGCTGATCGTGCTGTTCCTCGGCTTCTCGTCCGGGCTGCCGCTGGCGCTGTCGGGCTCGACCCTGCTGGTGTGGATGCGGGAATCTGGCGTCGATCTCAAAACCATCGGGCTGTTTGCGCTGGTCGGCACGCCCTACACGCTGAAATTCCTGTGGGCGCCGCTGGTGGACGCGCTGCACGTGCCGCTGTTCACGCGCGCGTTCGGGCGGCGGCGCGGCTGGCTGCTGTTCTCGCAATCGCTGCTGATCGTCGCGATCCTGCTGCTGGCGCTGACCGACCCCGCGCGCTCGCCGTTCTTCGTCGCGCTCGGCGCATTGCTGGTGGCGACGACCTCGTCGACGCAGGACATCGTGGTCGACGCCTTCCGCGTCGAGAGCCTGCCGGAGAGCGAGCAGGCCGCCGGCATGGCGTCCTATGTCGCGGCCTATCGCATCGGCATGCTGGTCTCGACCGCCGGTGCGCTGTTCATCGTTTCGGGTTTCGAGAGCACCGGCATCACCCGCACATCGGCCTGGATGTGGGGCTATGTGGTGATGGCGGGAATGGTGCTGATCGGGACGATCACCGCACTGGTCGCGACCGAGCCCGAGCAGTCGGTGCGGGCGGAAGCCGCGACGCAAACGGAGACCGCGTTCGCACGCGTGCTGCGCGCGGCGATCGGCGCCTTCTCGGAATTCCTGACGCGGAAGGACGCGCTCGCCGCGCTCGCCTTCGTCGTGCTGTTCAAGTTCACCGACGCCTTCTCCGGAACGATGACCGCGCCGTTCGTGATCGACCTCGGCTTCTCCCGCAACGACTATGCGGCGATCGTGAAGGGCGTCGGCCTCGCGGCGACGCTGATCGGCGGCTTTGCCGGCGGCTTCGTCGCGCGGCGCTATTCGCTTGCGGCCAGCCTTTGGATCGGCGGCGTGGTGCAGGCGCTCGCGAACCTCTCCTTCTCCTGGCTGGCCTTGGTCGGCACCAGCCAATGGGCGCTCGCCTTCGCCATCACAGCTGAGAATTTCACCAGCGCCATCGGCACGGTGATCTTCGTCGCCTATCTTTCGGCACTCTGCCAGAACCCGCTGCACACGGCGACGCAATATGCGCTGCTCACCGCGCTTGCCGCGGTGGGGCGGACCTATCTCTCATCAGGCGCCGGCTTCGTGGCGGATACGACCGGCTGGCCGCTGTTCTTCGTGATCTGCATGCTGGTGGCGATCCCGAGCCTGGTGCTGCTGGTCTGGCTGCAGAAGCGCGGGCACTTTGACGCGCTGGGACCGGTAAGGGTTTAATCTCGACCGCAATCGTCATTGCGAGCGAAGCGAAGCAATCCAGACTGCCGCCGCGGAAACAGTCTGGATTGCTTCGTCGCAAGAGCTCCTCGCAATGACAGCGGAGGCTCCTACTGCTTCTTGATCAGACTCCACTTCGTGATCACGGCTTCGCTCATCTGCCCGGGATCGCTGGCGCAGGCGATTTCGTCGACCTTGACCGAGATCTCCTTGCCGGCGAACGTCTTCAGCTGCGCGGCCTGCGCGTCGCCGCTGGGAACGAGCTGGAAGGTTTCGGGCCCGGTCTCGAGATTGCACAGCCCGCTCGGCGGCGGCAGCCGGCGCGGTTCGGTGGTGATCTGGTAGGTCGCAACCCGCTTGCCGACGTTCTTGACGTCGCGCACTTTCATCGTGTTCAGCTCGCCCGAGAGCACCTCGCCGGCATTGATCAGCTTGCCGGGCTTCGCCGGCGGCGGAGCCCCGTCATCCTGCTGCGCGGAGATGGCCGGTGTCCCCAGCGTCATCATCGTTGCGATCAAAGCCCATCGTGTGGCGAAAAGTTTCGTCATGTCGTTCGTTCCGTAAGTCTGGATGGCTAGAACAAGGTGCGCTGCCGCATCGCGGCCGATAGCGTACCTTCATCGAGATAATCAAGCTCGCCGCCGACCGGCACACCATGCGCGAGCCGGGTTACTTTTACGTTGGCGTCCTGAAGCAGGTCGGTGATGTAATGCGCCGTGGTCTGGCCGTCGACGGTGGCATTCAGCGCCAGAATGACTTCATGCACCTGCGTGTCATGCGCGCGCGCCACCAGCGCCTCGATGGTGAGGTCCTGCGGGCCGACACCGTCGAGCGGCGACAACGTCGCGCCCAGCACATGGTAGCGCCCTTGAGTGGCATTGGCCCGCTCCAGCGCCCAGAGATCGGCAACGTCGGCGACGACGACGATGATCGAGGGATCGCGCTTCGGATCGAGGCAGACCGTGCAGGGACTTTGCGTGTCGATGTTGCCGCAGGTCTTGCAGACCTGGACCTTGTCGAGCGCGACCTGCATGGCCGAGGACAGCGGCATCATCAGCGCTTCGCGCTTCTTGATCAGATGCAGCGCCGCACGCCGCGCCGAGCGTGGACCGAGGCCCGGCAGCCGCGCGAGAAGCTGGACCAGCCGCTCGATTTCAGGACCCGCAACAGCGCCCATACTATTGGCCGAGCATCCCCGGCGGCAGGCTGAGCCCGCCCGTGAGCGCCTGCATCTTCTCCTGCATGGCGGCCTCCGCCTTGCGGCGGGCGTCACCGAACGCGGTGACGAGCAGATCCTCGAGCACCTCGCGCTCTTCGACCTTCATCAGCGAGGGATCGATCCTGACGCCCTTGACGTCCATCTTCGCGGTCATGCGCACGGCGACGAGACCGCCGCCGGAAATGCCCTCGACCTCGACGTTGGCGAGTTGGTCCTGCATCTCCTGCATCTTGGATTGCAGCTGCTGCGCCTGCTTCATCATGCCGAAAATATCGACCATCGGTGCTGTCCTTGGAAAGCTAGGCTCTAGAGATCGTCGCCGTCGGAACCGTCGGGCGGATCGTCACTGCCATAGTCGGCATTAATATCGGATGCCGGCGCCTCGGGGGCAAGCCTGCGGACTTCGACGACCTTCGCACCCGGAAAACGCGACAGCACCTCCCGCACGCGCGGATCGGCCTCCGCGGTGCGCGCATGTTCCTGCTTGGCCGCCTGGTTCACCGAGCGCAACGTCGGCTGGCCTTGCTCGTTGGAGACGATCACGGTCCAGCGGCGCCCGGTCCACAGCTCGAATTTTCGCGCGAGGTCGGAAATCATGGTCTTGGAGGCGTTGGGCTCGAGCGCGACTTCCAGCCGGCCCTCCTCGAAACGGACGAGACGCATGTCGCCTTCGAGCGCGCCCTTGATCATGAGGTCGCGCCTCTGGCCGGCGAGCGCGACGAGCTGGGTGAAGCTCGTGACGCGTAGCGCGGGCGTCGCGCCTTGCGGGTCAGCGGCGGGCGCAGCCATCTGCGGACGGGCGCCACCGCCGCCGCCGCCAAACGAGGACGGAGACGAATTCGGCATGCGAACGGGCGCAGCGGACGCAACCGGCGCGGCCGGCGCGCTACGCGCGGCACCGCCACCGCTCACGACCGGCGAACCGCCTCCGCCCTGCTCCAGCATCTTGAGCGCCTCGTCCGGCGTCGGCAGGTCGGCGACATAGGCGATGCGCACCAGCACCATCTCGGCGGCTGCCGCGGGCCGCGTCGCGGCCTGCACCTCGGTGATGCCCTTGAGCAGCATCTGCCACATCCGCGACAGCACGCGCATCGAGATCTTCGAGGCGAAATCCCGCGCGCGCACGCGCTCGGTCTCGCCATAGGCGACGTTGTCGGCGGTCGCCGGCACGATCTTCACGCGGGTGACAAAATTGACGAACTCGGCGAGATCCGAGAGCACGACGATCGGATCGGCGCCGACGTCGTACTGGTCGCGGAACTCCCTGAAGGCGCTGGCGATGTCGCCACGCGCCAGAGAGTCAAAAAGGTCGATGACGCGGGTGCGGTCGGCGAGCCCCAGCATCTGCCTGATAGCATCGGCCTTCACGGTGCCTGCTGCATGCGCGATCGCCTGATCGAGCAGCGAGAGCGAATCGCGCACCGAGCCTTCCGCTGCGCGCGCGATGATTCCGAGCGCCTCCGGCTCGATCTCGACGTTTTCCTTGGCCGCGATGTTGGCGAGATGCTTCATCAGCACGTCGGCCTCGACCCGGCGCAGGTCGAAACGCTGGCAGCGCGACAGCACCGTGACCGGAACCTTGCGGATCTCCGTCGTGGCGAACACGAATTTGGCGTGCTCCGGCGGTTCCTCCAGCGTCTTCAGGAAGGCGTTGAACGCCGCCGTCGACAGCATGTGGACTTCGTCGATGATGTAGACCTTGTAGCGGGCGCTGGCCGGCGCGTAGCGCACGCTGTCATTGATCTGGCGGACGTCGTCGACGCCGGTATGCGAGGCCGCGTCCATCTCCAGCACGTCCATGTGCCGGCTTTCCATGATCGCCTGGCAATGCACGCCGAGCGTCGGCATGTGGACCGTCGGGCCCTTCACCGAGCTATCCGGCATCTCGTAGTTGAGCGCACGGGCAAGGATGCGCGCGGTGGTGGTCTTGCCGACGCCGCGGACGCCGGTGAGAATCCAGGCCTGCGGAATGCGGCCGGTCTCGAACGCATTGGAGACGGTGCGGACCACGGCCTCCTGGCCGATCAGATCGTCGAACGAGGAAGGGCGGTATTTCCGCGCGAGCACCCGGTAGGGCGTTCCCGGCTGGGCGCCGAGGGCAAAGCCGGCCTGGCTGGCGCTATCGGAATTGGGAGGGGCGCCGGCGTCGGTCATCGGTCGATCCGCAATGGAATGTCTTTCAGCCGGCGTTTGCGGAAAGGAGCGCGCTGGCGGTTTTGCGCCGGCGCAATTCGCTCGAAAAACAAGTAGGAGACTGACGAGCGACCCGATCCGGACCTCGTTAGGGCTGCTTCCTTCCGGACCTGACCCGGTTGGCGAGTGGCTCGTCCACCGCCAATCTCCCGGTCCCTATTTGGGGCCAAAAGGGCCGGAAAGCAAGCGGGTATGCGTCGGTCCCGCGCACCCGGCGGGGCGGCCCGTCGAACCATTTGGGCCGCTGACAACGGCTCAGGGTCCGCTGCCTGGAACCTCCGTGATTCGCGCAAATCGCTTACGGTACTCCGCGGGCGTCACACCGACGTGACGATGGAATGCGCGGCGCAGCGTATCGGCGTCGGCAAATCCACAATGCAGCGCCACCTGCTTCGGGGCTTCATTGCCAAACTCGAGCAGCCGCCGCGCCGCGTTGACGCGGGCCTCTTCGACCCAGGTCGCAGGCGTGACCCCCACCTCGGCGCGGAACAGCCGCGCAAAATGCCTCGGGCTGAGCTCCATGCGCGTCGCCAGGCTGGCGACGCTGTGATCCAGCCCGGGATTGGCGGCGACCCAGCGCTGCAGCTCCTGCAGCGCGGCGCGGCCGGCGGGGACAGCCTCGCCCTTGCGGGTGAACTGCATCTGCCCACCCGGGCGCTTGAAGAACATCACGAGCTGGCTTGCGACCTTCATGGCCGTATCGCGTCCGAGATCTTCCTCGACCAGTGCCAGCGCCAGATCGAGCCCCGCAGTCACGCCGGCGGCTGTGCGGAGCTTTCCGTCGATGACGTAGATGGCATCCTTGTCCACCGTGACCGATGGGAATCTGCTGGCCAGCATGTCTGCGACCGCCCAATGCGTCGTGACCCGCCTGCCATCCAGAAGACCGGCGGCGGCAAGAAAGAACGCCCCGCTGCACACCGAGCCGAATCTACGGGTCCTCGAAGCCCGTCGCCGAAGCCAGTCGACTACGCGTCCATCCGCAGGGACTTCGGCGGCGTTCGGGCATCCCGCCACCAGCAGGGTGTCGATGGGGTCCTGGAAGTCACGGTCGACGATCCGGTCAGGCATCAGCCGGATGCCTGAGGAGCTGCGGATCGGCCCCGGCTCCGCGCCGCCCACGAACAAGGCATAGGCCGGATAGCCGGCCTGCACGTTCGCTTCGGCAAACACGTCGAGTGGTCCGGCAACGTCGAGCAGCTGCACTCCCGGCAGCGCCACGATTACGATCGTTCTTGGCTTCGGTTTCGCGCCCATGGCCGCCTCGGTCCGGATTTGTCCGTTTTAGACGTATTACGTCGATTCCAGACAGACTAGCCGGGATTTACGATGCACGCGACCGAAATTTCAGGAGCTGACCATGTCAGACATCATCGAGGCCACCGTCATTCCCGACAGCAGGCTGGCGCGTGCCATCACCGAATACATCCGCGACACCGAAACCGACCTGCTCTTCAACCATTCCAGCCGCGTCTACCAATTCGGCGCGATAGCTGGCGTCCGCCGCGGACTGACATTCGACCGCGAACTGCTTTACGCCGGCGCCATGTTTCACGACATCGGCCTGATGCCGCACCATGGCAGCAAGCACGAGCGGTTCGAGGTCGACGGCGCGCACGCCGCGCGCGCGTTCCTGCGTAGCCACGGCATTTCGGAAGCCGATGCCTACACCGTCTGGACCGCGATCGCCCTGCACACGACGCCGGGCGTCCCTCAGCACATGCACCCTGTCGTCGCGCTGGTGACCGCAGGCGTCGAGATGGACGTTCTCGGACTGACCTACGGCGAATATTCCGACGAAGAGCGCACGGCGGTCGTGAAGGCGTTTCCGCGCACACCGCACTTCAAGGAAGACATCATCCAGGCCTTCTACGACGGCATCAAGCACCGGCCGGATACGACGTTCGGCAACGTCAAGGCCGATGTCATCGCCGACAAGGAGCCGCATTTCCATCGCGGCAATTTCTGCAGCGTCATCCGCAACTCCCATTGGCACGGCTGAACGCACTTCGTGCCCGTTGCAAATCCGCGCCTCAATCACCGATCAGGAAGTACGACATGAGCAATAAACGCCCCCACCTCACGCACGCGACGGGAGCTCCCGTCAGCGACAATCTCAACATCATGACCGCCGGCCGCCGTGGCCCCGCATTGTTGCAGGATGTCTGGCTGATCGAGAAGCTCGCCCATTTCGATCGCGAGGTGATTCCCGAGCGACGCATGCATGCCAAGGGATCCGGCGCCTTCGGGACCTTCACGGTCACCCATGACATCTCAGGCTATACCAAGGCGAGGATCTTCTCGGAGATCGGCAAGGTGACGCCGATGTTCGCGCGCTTCTCGACGGTCGCCGGCGAGCGCGGCGCGGCCGACGCCGAACGCGACATCCGCGGCTTTGCGCTCAAGTTCTACACCGAGGAAGGCAATTGGGACATGGTGGGCAACAACACGCCCGTGTTCTTCTTCCGCGATCCGCTGCGCTTTCCCGACCTCAATCATGCGATCAAGCGCGATCCCCGGACCGGAATGCGCAGCGCCGACAACAATTGGGACTTCTGGACGCTGTTACCGGAAGCCCTGCATCAGGTCACCATCGTGATGAGCGAGCGCGGCCTTCCCAGAAGCTTCCGGCATATGCATGGCTTCGGCAGCCACACCTACAGCTTCATCAATGCCGCCAATGAGCGGACCTGGGTGAAATTTCACTTCCGGACGCAGCAGGGCGTCGAAAACCTGACTGATGCCGAGGCTGAAGCACTCATCGGCAAGGACCGCGAGACTCACCAGCGCGACCTGTTCGAGAGCATCGAACGCGGCGATTTCCCGCGCTGGACGATGTTCGTGCAGATCATGACCGACGATCAGGCCAAGGCATTTGCCTTCAACCCGTTCGACCTGACCAAGGTCTGGCCCAAGGCGGACTTCCCACTGGTCGAGGTCGGCTATTTCGAACTGAACCGCAATCCGGAAAATGTCTTCGCCGAGGTCGAGCAGGCATCCTTCTCGCCGGCTCATGTCGTTCCGGGCATCGGCTTCTCGCCCGACAAGATGCTGCAGGCAAGGCTGTTCTCCTACGGCGACGCGGCGCGCTATCGTCTCGGCGTCAACCATCATCTGATCCCGGTCAACGCGCCGAAATGTCCGTATCACAGCTACCATCGCGACGGCGCAATGCGGACCGACGGCAATCTCGGGGGCACGCCGACCTACTTCCCGAACAGCCGCGGCGAATGGACGGACCAGTCCGATCTCAACGAGCCGCCGCTCGAGATCGACGGTGCAGCGGCACATTGGGATCACCGCATCGACGACGATCATTATCGGCAGCCCGGCGACCTCTTTCGCAAGATGAACGCTGAGCAGCGGCAGGCCTTGTTCGACAACACGGCGCGCGCTGTCGGAGCGGCGGCCATCCCGATCCAGGAACGGCACATCGCCAATTGCACCAAGGCCGATCCCGCCTACGGCGCGGGCGTCCGCGACGCGTTGACGCGTCTTGCGACTGTTCGCGCCAAGGCTGCAGAAAAGGCCGCAGAATAGGATCGGCCGATCCTGACCGACCTCTCGTCGTCTTCGGCGAACGGCACCGACAGGTGCCGTTCGCATTTTTAAAGCGAGCCACCGAAGCCTCTCAATTTTTTCGCGAAAATAGCTTGAACCGAGCCGCTCGCCGGGCCGTGCCAGGCATCGCCGCGCCACTCTCGCACCAGGCGCAGATGCGGACATTCGCCTCGGAATGCGTCACGCCGATAGGCTCCGTGCCTATCTTCGAGGCCCGCTCATCCCTGAGGCAATCGAGTCTTGACAGGGCCCGCCCGGCAGCGCCTTTCTATGAAATCCTGCCGGAACCAAAACAAAGGGTGCGCGAAAGTCCGATCCATATCATTTTTCAGCCGGCTGACGCCGATTGATGGGAATTTTCGCGCAAGATCAATCACACACCTTCATCCAACCAGAAAAGCGATTCCTCAAAATGGTTACACGTCGTGATGTCGCATCGATTGTCGGACTTGGCGCGATGGCTGCGGCCACGCTGGCCTCCCCGGCCGTGGCGCAGACCGCAGCGGATCCCAACGAATCGACCTTCGCCCGCATTCGCCGCACCAAGAAGATGCGGATCGGCGCGGTCGGCGGCGGCGCGCCCTATTACATGAAGGACCTCGCCAGCGGCCAGTGGAAGGGTTTTTACGTCGACATCGCTAAGGCGCTCGCCGACGACATGGAGGCCGAGCTCGACATCACCGAGACCACCTGGGGCAATTCGGTGCTCGATCTCCAATCCAACAAGATCGACATCTTCTTCGGCCTCAACCCGACCCCGAAACGCGCGCTGGTGGTCGACTTCTCGGTGCCGGTCTTCAACAACGCCTTCGGCATCCTCTGCAAGAAGGATTTCAAGCCGAAGAGCTGGGCCGAGCTGAACTCGCCCGACGTCAAGATCGCCGTCGACCAGGGCTCGTCGCACGACCAGGTCGTCAGCCGCCTGACGCCGAAGGCGCAGATCTCGCGCCTGAAGTCCGCCGACGACGCCACCGCCGCGCTCCAGACCGGCCGCGTCGACGCGCAGTGCCTGATCACCATGCTGTCGCTGACCGTCCTGAAGAAGAATCCCTCGCTCGGCCAGTTCGTGCTGCCGACGCCGATCTTCGCCACGACGTCCAATGCCGGCTTCCGCCGCGAGAGCGACAAGACCTGGCGCGACTACGTCAACACCTGGATCGACTTCAACAAAGGCCTCGGCTTCATCCGCAACGCGATCATCACCAACATGGAGCTGGTGGGCGTGACCGAAGCGGACATTCCGCCGGGCGTTTCGCTGTAAGGTGTGATGAGTTCGGGTCGAGCTCAGCCCGCAAGGCGCGGTGCGCTCCCTCTCCCGCTTGCGGGAGAGGGTCGGGGTGAGGGCGTCTCCACAACCAAGAACCCCCGTGAGGACAGAGCCCTCACCCGCATCGCATCTTCGATGCGATGCGACCTCTCCCGCAAGCGGGAGAGGTGAAGCAAGAAAGCACGCATGTATCAGTGGGACTTCAGCATCCTCTGGAGCTATCGCTGGCTCTTTCTCAACGGGCTCGGCGTCACCGTCGGCTTCACCGTGGTCATCGTCGTGCTCGGTCTCGTATTCGGTCTGTTCGGCGCCTTCGGCACCCTCTCGCGCTTCAAGGCGGTGCGTTTGCTCACGCTGACCTTCATCGAGGCGTTCCGCTGCACGCCGATCCTGGTGCAGCTGATCTGGTTCTATTACGCGCTGCCGATCCTGGCCGGAGTCGAGATGACGCCGATCACGGCTTCGGCGCTGGCGCTCTCGCTCTATGGCGGTTCGTTCTATTCGGAGATCATCCGCGGCGGCATCATCTCGATCGACCGTGGCCAGTCCGAAGCCGGCGCGGCACTCGGCATGACGCCGGGACAGAGCATGCGCCGCATCGTGCTGCCGCAGGCAATCAAGCGCATGATCCCGGCGCTGATGAACCAGTCGATCATCCAGTTCAAGAACACCTCGCTGGTCTCGGTGCTGGCGGTGCCCGACCTCGTCTATCAGAGCCAGGTCGCCGCCCATGACAGCTACCGTCCGCTGGAAACCTACACCGCCGTCGCGGTCGCCTATGCGGCAATCCTGATTCCCTTGACCATTATGGTCCGGCGCGGCGAGAAGCGACTGGCGGTCAGCGAATGAGCGACACGTCGAAAATCGAGATCCGCGGCCTGCGCAAGAGCTTTGGCTGCAACGAGGTTTTGAAGAGCATCAGCCTGGACGTCGCCAAGGGCGGCGTCGTGGCGCTGATCGGACCGTCCGGCTCCGGCAAGTCGACGCTGCTCCGCTGCATCAATCTCCTGGTGACGCCCGACGGCGGCAGCGTTCGCGTCGGCGACACGCGCTTTTCGTTCGGCGAGGGTACGAAGCTCCCCGACGTGACGACGCTGGCAAGATTCCGCGCCACCACCGGCATGGTGTTCCAGCACTTTAATCTGTTTCCGCACATGACGACGCTCCAGAACGTGATGGAGGGACCGATCACGGTGCGCCGCATGGCCAAGGCTGACGCCGAGAAGCTGGCGCGGGCCCAGCTTGCCAAGGTGGGGCTTGCGGAGAAGGCGGACCAATATCCGGCAACGCTGTCCGGCGGACAGAAGCAGCGCGTAGCGATCGCCCGCGCGCTCGCCATGGAGCCGGACGTGATGCTGTTCGATGAGGCGACCTCTGCGCTCGACCCCGAGTTGGTCGGCGAGGTGCTCGCCGTCATCCAGCGCCTTGCCTCCGAAGGCATGACCATGGTGATCGTGACCCACGAGATCGCCTTTGCCCGCGAAGTCGCCGACCGCCTGATCTTCATGCGCGACGGCGTCGTGGTCGAGGAAGGCCCGGCACGACAAGTGATCGACAATCCGCAGCAAGCGGCGACGCGCGCCTTCCTCAGCCATTTCCACCGCACCGGCGCGCTTCCGCCGGCCAATGCAGCAACGTGATGCCAGATATCGATCGCGCCTATCTCGTCACCGGTGCCGCCAGCGGCATCGGCCGCGCCACCGCAAAACTGCTCGCCGCCCCCGGCAACGCGCTGCTGCTGCACACGCGCTCCAATGCAGCCGGCCTCGACGCCACGGCGGCGGAAGCCGAAGCGCAAGGCGCGATCGTCGCAAAATGCCTCGGCGATCTCGCTGAAGAAACAGCCGCCACCGACGCCATCGCCGCCGCCCAAGTCGCCTTTGGGCGGCTCGATGGATTGATCCTGGTCGGCGGCCATGCCCGCCGCGGCAGCGCGATCGGCACGCCGGCGGATCAGTTCCACCAGGCGATGGACGAATCGGCGCTGGCGTTCACGCGCCTGGTCGACGCCGCGCTCCCGCTGTTGCGGGCGGGACACGATGCGCGGATCGTCGCGGTGTCGTCGTTCGTGGCGCATGCGATCCGGCCTGAATTCGCGCCGTTCGCCGCGACCGCCGCAAGCCGCGCCGCGCTCGAAGCCCTGGTGCGCCTCACTGCGGTCGAGCTCGCCCAGGACGGCATCACCGTCAACGCGGTCGCGCCGGGCCTCATCCTCAAGGACAGACCGAGCGAGAGCAGGCTTTCGCCCGAGCAGATCGCCGCAACCGAGGCGCTGATCCCGATGGGGCGTCGCGGACGACCGGAGGAAGTCGCCGAGATCATCGCCTTCCTGGCGTCACCAAAAGCATCCTACGTCACCGGCCAGGTCTGGCACGTCAATGGAGGCCTGACATGATCGAAGCGACCGTCGAACGCATCAGGCTGTTCCTGATCGAAAGCCCGATCAAGATGGCGCGCCTCCAGGGCGTCGGCAACGTCAAGGGCACGGTGAAGCGCGTGCTGCTCGAGCTCACCTCGAGCGACGGCGTGATCGGCTGGGGCGAGGCTGCCCCGTGGGAGGTGTTCACGGGAACGCCGGAAGCGGCGTTTTCTGCGCTCGACATCTATTTGCGGCCGATCGTGCTGGGCAAGCCGGTGCGTCGCATCCGCGCGCTGATGGCTGAGCTCGACCGTGCGCTGGTCGGACATGCCGAGGCCAAGGTCGCGATCGAGATGGCGTTGCTCGACATCGTCGGCAAGTCGTCGGGACTTTCGGTTGCCGATTTGCTCGGCGGCCGCGTGCGCGACACGGTCCCGCTGTCGTTCTCCATCGCCGACCCGGATTTCGCCGCCGATCTCGAACGCATGCGAACGATGGTTCCGGACGGCAACGTCATCTACAAGGTCAAGACCGGCGTGAAGCCGCATCGCGAGGACCTCGATCATCTCGAGGCGATCCGCAACGAGTTCGGCGACAAGGTCGATCTGCGCGTCGACTACAACCAGGCGCTGGCGCCGTTCGGCGCCGTCAAGATCCTGCGCGATGTCGAACAGTTCGCGCCGACCTTTATCGAGCAGCCGGTGCCACGCAAATATCTCGACGTGATGGCGCAGCTCACCGCGGCGCTGGAAACACCCGTGCTCGCCGACGAAAGCTGCTTCGATCGCCGCGACATGATGGAGGTGGTGCGCCGCGAGGCGGCAGACGCCGTCTCGATCAAGTTGATGAAGGCCGGCGGCCTGTTCGAGGCCCAGGCGATCATGGCGATCGCCGACATTGCCGGCCTGCCTGGTTATGGCGGCACGTTGTGGGAAGGCGGCATTGGGCTGGCCGCCGGCACGCAGCTGATCGCGGCGACACCCGGCATCTCGCTCGGCTGCGAATTCTACATGCCGCATCATGTGCTGACCGAGGACGTGCTCGAAGAGCGCGTCGCCAACCGCGGCGGCCACGTCGTGGTGCCCGATGGCCCCGGCCTCGGCATCCGCGTCAGCGAAGCCTCGATCCGCGCCAACGCGCGCGTGCTGGCGGAGGCGTAATTCCGTCATTCCCGGGCGCGCGTCTTGGCCGCTCTTGTCCAGGACGACGAGCGCGTATGCAGCGGCAGGGGAGCGCCATCCTTCCCCTCGCTGACTCCGTATCGTATGGTCCGGCCAAACGGGCCCGAACCCATCGGGCCATCCGGAAACGCATATGTCTGATCTCACCTGGTCGCTGCACTCCCGCCTGAAAGAGGACACCATCGACATCGGCGATTTGCCGCTGTCCAAGGTGCTGGTCATCAAGGACGCGCATTATCCCTGGCTGCTGCTGGTACCGCGGCGCACGGATGCGGTCGAGATCATCGATCTCGACGAGGTGCAGCAGGCGCAATTGATGACGGAGATCTCCCGCGTCTCGCGCGCGCTGAAGGAGATCACCAACTGCGACAAGCTCAACATCGCGGCGCTCGGCAACCTCGTTCCGCAGCTTCACGTCCACATCATCGCGCGCCGCACCGGCGACGCCGCTTGGCCGCGGCCGGTCTGGGGCGTGATGCAGCCCTTGGCGCACGATGCCACAGAGGTGCAGAATTTCATCAGCGCGCTTCGCCGCAAGATCTGGTTGGGTTGAAAGAACAAGAAATGTCAGCATTCGACTCGTTTCCGCTGGGACAACCGGCCTTCGTCACCAACATTCTCGACCGCGCCGCGCATCTGCGCCGCGACGACGAAAAGCTGTTCGCGATGGAGCAGAAGCCGTCGTCGCGCGCCTATATCGTCTACCGAGACTCGCTGCTGGTGAAGCGCGAGGGCGACAAAATGCGCGCCCTGTTGGGCATCGACGAGGCGCTGAAATGCGGCGCCAATCCCGGTACGATCTTCTTGGGTCTGCGCGACGGCGCCGCCATGTTCGGTATGGGCCTGTCGCAGGCCGCGTCCGAGAAGCTGGTCGGGCGCGAGGACTATGCCCTCACCGAGTTGCGCGGCATGGCGATGCAGGGCGCAGTTCGCCCGGAGGAGCTGTCGGCGATCGCAATGGCGAAATCGATGGTGAGCTGGCATCAGCGCCACGGCTATTGCGCCAATTGCGGCACGCGGACCGGGATGAAGGAAGGCGGCTGGAAGCGCGAATGTCCGAGTTGCAAGGCCGAGCATTTCCCGCGCACTGACCCTGTCGTGATCATGCACGTCGCCTCCGGCGAAAAATGCCTGCTCGGCCGCCAGAAGCAGTTTCCGCCGGGCATGTATTCGTGCCTCGCCGGCTTCGTCGAGGCCGCCGAAACCATTGAGGACGCGGTGCGCCGCGAGATCCTCGAAGAGTCCGGGATCCGCTGCACCGACGTGCAGTATTACATGACCCAGCCCTGGCCCTATCCGTCGTCGCTGATGATCGGCTGCAGCGCGCGGGCCGTGAGCGAGGACATCGTAGTCGATCATTCGGAGCTGGAGGATGCGCGCTGGTTCACGCGCGAGGAGGCCGCCCTGATGCTGACGCGGACGCATCCCGACGGGCTCGCCGGTCCGCATCCGTTCGCCATCGCCCATCATTTGCTCGGCCGCTGGGTGCACGGCAAGAGCTGAGACCGCCGATGGCTGCATCAGGGATCGCGCCGCGCATCCTCTGCATCGGCATTCCCGTGCGCGACCTGACCTTTCGTGTCGAGGCCGTGCCCGCGCGCGGCAGCAAGGCGAATGCCACCGATCTCGCGGAGATCTGCGGCGGCAACGCGCTCAATGCTGCGATCGCCATGGCGCGGCTTGGTGGCCGCGTCGCTTTCGCGGGCCCCATGGGCGATGCCCGGGAGATTTCGAGCGGCTTCATCCTCGAACGGATGGAAGCTGAAGGCATCGAGACCACACAAATCGTGCGCATGCCGGGGCTGATGACGCCCGTCTCGGCGATCATGATCGAGCCCTCGGGCGAACGAACGCTCACCATCTATCGCGATCCCGCGCTGTCGACCGTGAAGCTGCCGGACGCCGACGCACTACTCGCCGATTGCCGGGCGGTTCTCGTCGAAAGCCGCTGCGCCACATTCGCGACCTCGCTCTGCGCAGAGGCACGCCGGCGCGCCATTGCCGTCATCGTTGGCGTCGATCGCGCGATGTCGTTGCAGGACAGCCTGCTCACGGTCGCCTCGCACCTGCTGTTTGCCAGCGAACAGGTGCAGGAGACGGCCGGCATCGCCGATGACGGCGCGGCGTTGAAGCGCTTGGCCGCGCTCACGCCCGCCTTCCTCGCCGCCACCCGCGGCCCGCGCGGCACGATCTGGCTGAACGAAGCGGGGGAGCTGGAGGAGACGCCGGCGTTCGCGGTTCAGGCCGTCGATACGCTTGGCGCCGGCGACGTCTTCCATGGCGCCTTCACGCTACGTCTCGCCGAAGGCGGCGGCGTGCGGGAGGCGCTGCAATTCGCCGCGGCCGCCGCAGCGTTGAAATGCACCCGCCACGGCGGCGGCATGGCGTCTCCGCAACGTATTGAAGTTGAAAAGCTTTTAAGCATGTCGCAGACGGCGACGCTCGATCGAGCGCCGAGATTATAGACTTGCTATAGAAAGATTTTCTCTATATCAGGGAAAACGCCCCTTGAAATGGAACAAAGTTCTTCAAATGACCGATCTCGTTGTCCAGATCCCCGAGACCAGCCGCCGCCTCGACGCCATCGACCGCAAGATTCTGATGGTCCTTCAGGACGATGCCTCCCTCTCCGTCGCCGAGATCGGCGACCGCGTCGGCCTGTCCTCGACCCCCTGCTGGAAGCGTATCCAGCGCCTGGAGGCCGACGGCGTGATCATCAAGCGGGTGGCCTTGGTCGACCAGAACAAGATCGGGCTCGGCATCTCCGTGTTCGTGTCGGTGGAGAGCGCCGACCATTCCGACGCCTGGCTGAAGAAGTTCGCCGAAGCCGTCAGCGCCATGCCCGAGGTGATGGAGTTCTATCGCATGGCCGGCGACGTCGACTACATGCTGCGCGTCGTGGTCGCGGACATGCAGGCCTATGACGTGTTCTACAAGAAGCTGATCAGCGCCGTGCCGCTGAAGAACGTTACCTCGCGCTTCGCGATGGAGAAGATCAAGTCGGTGACCACGCTGCCGATTCCGGCTGTGGTGACGGCGTAGGGTCTCACCACGCAGACGCAGTCATCGCCCGGCTTGAGGCCGCGGCGTACTGGATGCCCCGGTCAAGCCGGGGCATGACAGCAAGTGACGCTAGCCTCGCGCCTCAGATCTTCTGATTGTACTCGCCGACTTCGGGATGCGTGCGCAGCACGCTGTTCACCATCTCGAACATGTCGTGCATGCGCTGCTCGGAGACCGGGCTCTCGACCACGACGACGAGCTCGGGCTTGTTGGAGGAGGCGCGCACCAGGCCCCAGCTTCCGTCCTCGACCGTGACGCGCACGCCGTTGACGGTGACGAGGTCGCGGATCGACTGGCCGCCGATCTTGGCACCCTTCGCCTGCAAGCCCTCGAAGTGCTTCACCACCTTGTCGATGACACCGTATTTGGTCTCGTCGGCGCAATGCGGCGACATGGTCGGCGACGACCAGGTTTTTGGCAGCGCGTTCTTCAAGTCCGCCATCGACTTGCCGGGGGCGCGGTCGAGCATATCGCAGATCGCGAGCGCCGACACCAGGCCATCGTCATAGCCGCGGCCATACGGCTTGTTGAAGAAGAAATGGCCGGACTTCTCGAAGCCGGCGAGCGCGCCCATCTCGTGGGTGTGGCGCTTCATGTAGGAATGGCCGGTCTTCCAATAGGTGGTTTTCGCGCCCTGCTTCTGCAACACCGGGTCGGTGATGAACAGGCCAGTCGACTTCACGTCGACGATGAACTGCGCGTCCTTGTGGATCGCCGACATGTCGCGCGCCAGCATCACGCCGACCTTGTCGGCAAAGATCTCCTCGCCGGTGTTGTCGACGACGCCGCAGCGATCGCCGTCACCGTCGAAGCCGAGGCCGACATCGGCCTTGTGCTGCAGCACCGCGTCGCGGATGGCGTGCAGCATCTCCATGTCTTCAGGGTTCGGATTGTATTTCGGGAAGGTGTGGTCGAGCTCGGTGTCGAGCGGAATCACCTCGCAGCCGATCGCTTCAAGCACCTGCGGCGCAAACGCGCCGGCGGTGCCGTTGCCGCAGGCCGCGACGACCTTGAGCTTGCGCTTGAGCTTCGGACGGCTGGTAAGATCGGCGATGTAGCGCGCCGGATAATTCTCGTGGAACTGGTAGGAGCCGCCGTCCCTGTTCTTGAACTCGGCGCCCAGCACGATCTCCTTCAGCCGCGTCATCTCGTCGGGACCGAAGGTCAGCGGGCGATTGGCGCCCATCTTCACGCCGGTCCAGCCATTGTCGTTGTGCGAGGCCGTGACCATGGCGCAGCAGGGCACGTCGAGATCGAACTGCGCAAAATAGGCCATCGGCGTCACCGCGAGCCCGATGTCGTGCACCTTGCAGCCTGCTGCCATCAGGCCGGAGATCAGCGCGTATTTGATCGAGGCCGAATAGCCGCGGAAATCATGACCGGTGACGATCTCTTGCTTGACCCCGAGCTCGGCGATCAGCGCACCCAGCCCCATGCCGAGCGCCTGGATTCCCATCAGGTTGATTTCCTTCTGGAACAACCAGCGCGCGTCGTATTCGCGAAAACCCGTGGCCTTCACCATCGGCTCGGATTCGAAGGCGTAAGTGTTGGGCAGCAAGACGGATTTCGGCTTGGGAAACATTGAGACGGTCTCGCGAAATGAGGCAGGATTTGGTGCAGCCTTAGCGAATGCCGGGCCGCAGCGGAAGGCGGGAATGAAGGCTTATGGCGGATAATTGCGGCGGTTTGGTAACGGGGTTTGTACCCGCGACGTGATATGCCTCTCTGACCAGAATGGGCTAACTCTGCCGGCGTGCAACCTCCTCTTCAACGACGGCCTTTAGAGGCGGAAGAGCCTGTTGAACCGTCACCCACCCAAAACGGGCGCAACGTCCTCATAGTTGTGGCGATTGACATTGCCCGCAGCCGCCATCTGCTTCCACGCGATCGCTGGGTGCCTCGTTTTCAAGTCATCAGGCAGGCGGCGAGATGCTTCTGAAATGATCTCGAGGCACCGCGTTACCGCATAGACGGTCCGTAGATCCGCCGCGAACGCATCGCGATCAAGGCCTCCGGCGAACTCGATCGCCAGATCGATGTGATGCAAGACGTCGCGGAGAGTCCCCTCGATGCGATCAGAAGGCATAGACAGCGTCAGCCGTCGCTGCGGGAGCGAGGTATGATTTCAGGCCGTCGCGGTTGACGACGTCAACGGGCTCGTCAAAAAGATTGGCAATATATTCCTTGAGCTCGACGTAATCGAAGATCGTGATCCGCGCATCGGGATCGATCTCGATTATGATATCGACATCACTGCCGGAATGGCTTTCGCCCCTCGCCACCGAGCCAAACAACGCGGCATGCAAAACGCCCCGCTCGCGCAGGGCAGGTTCGGACTGTCGCAAGATGGCAATCGCATCGGGACTGTTCATTGGCGGAATATAGCACTCCGCCCGCCCCAGCGGGAGGGCCTAACAAGGCCGCCGGGGAGACCCTTACTGCTCCAGCACCATCTGGCCGCTGGCGTATTCGAAACGCTTGAGGCGGGAGAGGAAGGAGAGGCCGAGCAGGTTCTCGGACAGCGCCTCGTCGGGCAGCACCATGGCGTCGACGTCGCGCACGATTAGGCCGCCGACATCGAGCATGGCGATACGGGTGCGCGCGGCCTTGATGGTGCCGTTGGCGGTGGAGACGGTCGCATTGTAATCGCCGCGCGAGGGACGCAGGCCAAAGCGGGCGGCCGAGGTCTCGTTCAGCGCAACCACGGAGGCCCCGGTGTCGACCATGAAGCCGATGCGCTGGCCTTCAATCCGGCCGTCGGTCTGGAAATGACCCCGTCCGTCGCGGGGGATGCTGAGGCTGCGGCCGCCGGCCGGCGCGGTGGACGCGAGTGCCACCGTCGTGCGTGGCACCGACGTCGCCGAGGCGGAGCTCATCCTGTCCGCCATCTGCGCCATGAAAGTGCCGAGGCCGATCATGATCGCCGCCAAGATCATTATGTTACGCATTACACCACTTCCGAGCCGGAAAGCTCGATTTGACCACGCGGCAAGCCAGCCCGCGAGCGACGCTGCGGCCAGAGCGGTGCTATTTTGACGAAAAGGATGAGCGGACGGTTAATGCGCCTTCGTAACTCTCAGGTGCCGCGCGGCTTGACTCGCCGGGTCGGCAGCGCATTCGCCGGATCTTCTGGCCAGGGATGGCGCGGATAGCGGCCGCGCAGGTCGGAGCGAACCGCGCTGTAACTGCCGCGCCAGAAACCGGGGAGATCGCGCGTCACCTGTACCGGGCGCTGCGCCGGCGACAGCAATTCCAGCACCAGCGGCACCTTGCCCGCGGCGACCGACGGATGGGTGTTGAGGCCGAACAATTCCTGGAGCCGCACCGCGATGGTCGGCCCCTGCTCGGCCTCGTAGTTGATCGCGAGCACGCTGCCGGTCGGCGCCTCGAAATGCGTCGGCGCCTCGCGGTCGAGCCGCGCGCGCATCTCCCACGGCAACAATGCCATCAACGCGTCGGAGAGATCGCCGGTGGAGATGTCCTTCAGCGCGATCTTGTCGTAGAGCGCCGGCACCAGCCAGTCGTCGCGCCGCGCGATCAAGCCGTCGTCCGACAGGTCGGGCCAGCTGCCGCCTTCGGCCTTGCGCAAAAACATCACGCGGTCGCGCCATTGCTTTGCTGCCTTCGACCAGGGCAGCCGGTCGAGGCCGACGGCAATGAGCCCGTCGGCGAAGATGCGCGCGGTTTCCTCCGAGGGCGACACGGCAAGCGTCGCCTCGGAGAGAGTGATCGCGTGCAGCGCGCGCTTGCGCCGCGCCCGCAGCGCCATCGCACCGCGGTCGAACGAGATCTCGTCGACGGATTCGATATGCTCGGCGAAATGCTGCTCGATCTCGTCCTGCGTGATTTGCGCGGCGAGCAGAATGCGGCCGCTCGCCGCCGTCCCCGTCATCTCGCCGATCGCGATATAAGGTGCGCGGGCAAGTGACGATGTCTGATCGACGGCGGCACCACGGCCGTTGGCAAGCACGAAACTGCCATTGCCGCGATTCCGCGCGACGCGATCCGGGAAGGCATAGGCGAGCATCAGGCCGGTCGAGAGGTCACCTTCTCCGGCCGCCGTCTTCTCTGACGCCGCCACCTGTGAAGCCCAGCGCCGGGCGAGGTCGCGCGCGCTCGTTGCGCGTGGCGAGCGCTCGCGGCGGAACTGGTCGCGACGGTGTTCGAGATCGACGCTGTCGCCGCCGAGCCCGCGCTCGGTGATGATGGCGGCGATCTCGGCGGCGGCTTCGCCCTCGCCGGCACGATGCGAATCCACGATCATGCGCGCCAGCCGCGGCGGCAGCGCCAGCGCACGCAGGCTCTTGCCTTCCGCGGTGATGCGGCCGTCGCCATCGAGCGCATTGAGCTCGGAGAGCAGGCTCTTGGCTTCTTTCCAGGCCGGCGGCGGCGGCGGGTCGAGAAACGACAGCGCGGCAGCGTCAGCGATGCCCCATTGCGCGAGATCGAGCACCAGCGAGGACAGATCGGCGCTGAGGATTTCCGGTTGGGTATAGGGCGCCAGAGACGCCGTCTGCGGCTCGTCCCAGAGCCGGTAGCAGACACCGGGCTCGGTGCGGCCGGCGCGACCGCGGCGCTGGTCCGCCGCCGCGCGCGAGACGCGCACGGTCTCGAGCCGCGTCAGCCCGATGTCGGGTTCGTAACGCGGCACGCGGGCAAGACCGGAATCGACGACGATGCGCACGCCTTCGATGGTGAGCGAGGTTTCCGCGATCGAGGTCGCCAGCACCACCTTGCGCGTGCCCTTCGGCGCCGGCGAGATGGCACGGTCCTGCACCGCGGCATCGAGCGCGCCGAACAGCGGCACGATTTCGATACTGGCATCCTGCACGCGTTCGCTGAGGAAATTCTGGGTGCGGCGGATTTCGGCGGCACCCGGCAGGAACGCCAGCACCGAGCCGCTATCGGCGCGTAGCGCGGATGCGATCGCATCCGCCATCTGCCGCTCCACCGGCGCATCCGCCTTGCGGCCGAGATAGCGTGTTTCGACGGGAAAGGCGCGGCCCTCGCTTTCGACGACGGGCGCTTGCCCAAGCAGCTTTGCCACGCGGGCGCCATCGAGCGTTGCCGACATCACGAGGATGCGCAAATCCTCGCGCAGGCCCTGTTGCGCGTCGCGCGCCAGCGCAAGCCCCATATCGGCATCGAGCGAGCGCTCGTGGAATTCGTCGAACAGGACGGCGGCGACGCCTGACAGCTCGGGATCGTCGAGTATCTGACGGCTGAAGATGCCTTCGGTCACCACCTCGATGCGGGTCGCACGCGAGATTTTTGAGCCGAAGCGAACGCGGTAGCCGACGGTCTCGCCGGCCCTCTCGCCAAGCGACTTGGCCATGCGGTCGGCGCTGGCGCGCGCAGCAATGCGCCGCGGCTCGAGCACGATGATCTTCTTGCCCTTGGCCCAGGGGGCATCGAGCAGCGCGAGCGGCACGCGCGTGGTCTTGCCGGCGCCCGGAGGGGCGACCAGCACGGCCGCATTGTGCGCCTCCAGCGTGCGCGAGAGGTGGTCGAGCACGGCATCGATCGGAAGGGGCGTGTCGAAAGTGCGGGGCAAGTATCTCCGTCCCGTCATCACCCGCGAAGGCGGGTGATCCAGTAAACTCAGATCCCCGTGATTAAGAAGATCAGGATTACTGGATACCCCGCCTTCGCGGGGTATGACAATCATATGTGGCGATCAGCCCTGCACCGGCGGGCGGCCGATGCTTTCGTAGGTGAAGCCGGCCGCAGCCATGTCCTCGGGGCGGTAGATGTTGCGGAGATCGACGACGACGGGCTGGGCCATGGTCGCCTTCAGCCGGGCGAGATCGAGGCCGCGGAACTGCACCCATTCGGTGACGACAACCAGCGCATCGGCACCTTCGGCGCAGGAATAGGCGTCCTCGCAATAGGTGATGTTGGGCAGTTCGCCCTTGGCCTGCTCCATGCCGACGGGATCGAACGCCTTCACCTTCGCGCCCATGTCGATCAGGCCCGTGACCAGCGGGATCGACGGGGCATCGCGCATGTCGTCGGTGTCAGGCTTGAAGGTGAGGCCGAGCACGGCAATGGTCTTGCCGCGCAGTGAGCCGCCGAGCGCCTGGCTGACCTTGCGGGCCATCGCGCGCTTGCGGTTCTCGTTGACCGCCAGCACGGATTCGACGATGCGCAAGGACACGTCGTAGTCCTGCGCGATCTTGATCAGCGCCTTGGTGTCCTTCGGAAAGCACGAGCCGCCGAAGCCGGGGCCGGCATGCAGGAATTTGGTGCCGATGCGGTTGTCCAGCCCGATGCCGCGCGCGACCTCCTGCACGTTGGCGCCGACCTTTTCGGAGAGGTCCGCGATCTCGTTGATGAAGGTGATCTTGGTCGCGAGGAAGGCGTTCGCGGCGTATTTGATCATCTCGGCGGTACGGCGCTCCGTAAACATCAGCGGAGCCTGGTTCAGCGACAGCGGACGGTAGATGTCGCCCATCACCTTGCGACCGCGCTCGTCGGAGGTGCCGACGACGACGCGATCGGGAAACTTGAAGTCGCGGATCGCGGCGCCCTCGCGCAGGAATTCGGGGTTGGAGGCGACGACGACGTCGGCCTTGGGGTTGGTCTCGTGGATGATGCGCTCGACCTCGTCGCCGGTGCCGACCGGAACGGTCGACTTCGTCACCACGACGGTGAAACCGGACAGCGACTGCGCGATCTCTTTCGCAGCGGCGTAGACATAGGACAGATCGGCGTGGCCATCACCGCGGCGCGACGGCGTGCCGACCGCGATGAACACGGCATCGGCATCGGCGACCGGCTTGGACAGGTCGGTGGTGAACTCCAGCCGCTTGGCCTTGACGTTGGTCGCAACGAGTTCGTCGAGCCCGGGTTCGTAGATCGGGATCTCGCCGCGATGAAGTGCAGCGATCTTCTTCTCGTCCTTGTCGACGCAGATGACGTCGTGACCGAAATCTGCAAAGCAGGCCCCGGACACCAGTCCCACATAGCCCGTTCCGATCATCGCGATTCGCATGAAAAAACCTGTTTTGGCTTGGTTAATGAAATCCCAATTCGGGGAAAGGTTTAGCATTTTCCCCATGGAAGGGAACCGTCAGCCCGCAAAAACCGGGCACTTGAATTGCAACGGTAAACAAATCGAAAGCCGCAAGGCGCCACACTGCTCCGCGTTCACACAGATCCGGGCGGAACACGCCTCGAAAAGGGACACCATGGCATCATCGGGCACAATCGCCACGAGCGGGGGGCTCAAGGCCCCCTCTGCTGCGCGTGTCGATTGGGTCGATTACGCCAAGGGCATCTGCATCGTCATGGTCGTGATGATGCATTCGGTGCTGGGGGTCGAGCTCGCCGCCGGCCAGACCGGTTTCATGCATGTCGCCGTGGCCTTCGCAAAGCCGTTCCGGATGCCGGATTTCTTCCTGATTTCGGGCCTGTTCCTGCCACTGGTGATCGACCGGGACTGGCGAACCTATCTCGACCGCAAGGTGGTGCATTTCGCCTATTTCTATGTCGTGTGGGTGACAATCCAGTTCGGCTTCAAGGCCCCCGCATTCGCCGCCGAAACCAGCTGGCGCGACGCCGGTCTGCTGTATCTGGAATCCTTCGTCGAGCCGTTCGGCACGCTCTGGTTCATCTATCTGCTGCCGATCTTTTTCGTCGTCACAAAACTGACACGGCGAATCCCACCGCCCGCGATCTGGCTTATCGCGGCCGCGCTGGAGACGGCGCGTGTTGCAACCGGCTGGACCGCGATCGACGAGTTCTGCGCGCGCTTCGTCTATTTCTACTCGGGCTACCTGTTCGCGCCCTACGTGTTCGCGCTGGCGGACCGCGCGCGCAATCATCCCGCATGGGCGCTGGCAGCGCTCGCGACATGGGCGCTGGTCAATGCCGGCCTGGTTACACTCGGCGCGAGTGAATGGAAGATCGTGTCGTTGGTGCTCGGCTTCGCCGGCGCCTGCGCCATCATCACCATGGGCACGCTGCTCGCACGCGGCCGCTGGTTGAATTTTTTCCGCTTCTGCGGCGAGCATTCGATCGTGATCTATCTCGCCTTCTTCCTGCCGATGGCGGCCACGCGAACCCTGCTGCTACGCACGGGTGTCATTCCCGACATCGGCACGGTGTCGCTGATCGTCACCATCGTCGGCGTGATCGGAGCACTCGCGATCTGGCAGGCGGCGTTGCGGCTCAACGCCAATTTCCTGTTCGAGCGGCCGGATGCATTCTGGATTGTACCGAAGAAGGCCGGGGCGCGGCTGCAGCCGGGCTCGCTGTCGTCGCCCGGCTCGACCGGGCGACCCAGTATTCCAGAGATCGCAGTGATCGACCGATAAGCCGCGGCGTACTGGATGCCCCCACGACAGCGGGGGATAGCTGCGTCACTGCCCTAAAAATCCCACCCGCAAGGCTGTCAAAGCCCGCAAAAATTCATACATTGCGGCATGCCCAAAATCTCCCCGAAAGCTGCCGAACCCACGTCCGCCAAGCCCGTCGCCGCCAAACCCGTCGCCGCCAAGCCGGCCGGCAAGGGCGACCACGTCTTCCTGGTCGACGGTTCCGGCTACATCTTCCGCGCCTACCATGCGCTGCCGCCGCTGAACCGCAAGTCCGACGGCCTGCAGGTCAATGCCGTGCTCGGCTTCTGCAACATGCTGTGGAAGCTGTTGCGCGACATGCCCCCCGACAACCGGCCGACGCATCTGGCAATCATCTTCGACAAGTCGGAAATGACCTTTCGCAACAAGATCTATCCTGAGTACAAGGCCCACCGGCCGCCTGCGCCTGACGATCTGATCCCGCAATTTTCGCTGATCCGCGAAGCGGTGCGCGCGTTCGACCTGCCTTGCCTGGAACAGGTCGGCTTCGAGGCCGACGATCTGATTGCGACCTATGTGCGGCAAGCCTGCGAGCGCGGCGCCAGCGCGACCATCGTGTCCTCCGACAAGGACCTGATGCAACTCGTCACCGATTGCGTCACCATGTACGACACCATGAAGGACCGCCGCATCGGCATCCCCGAGGTGATCGAGAAGTTTGGCGTGCCGCCGGAGAAGGTGGTGGAAGTGCAGGCACTGGCCGGCGATTCCACCGACAACGTTCCTGGCGTGCCCGGCATCGGCATCAAGACCGCGGCACAGCTGATCACCGAATATGGCGATCTCGACCAATTGCTGTTCCGCGCCACCGAGATCAAGCAGCCGAAGCGGCGCGAGGCGCTGATCGAGCATGCGGAAAAGGCGCGCATCTCGCGCCAGCTCGTGCTGCTCGACGACAAGGTCGCGCTGGAGGTGCCGCTGGACGATCTCGCCGTCCATGAGCCCGATGCGCGCAAGCTGGTCGCTTTCCTGAAGGCGATGGAGTTCACGACGCTGACGCGCCGCGTTGCCGACTATTCGCAGATTGATCCTGCCAACGTCGATGCCGATCCCGGCTATGCCAGCGGCGCCAGCGTCTTCTCGCCGCTGCCGCCTTCGGACGTCGTGCCGGCACCAGGAGCCGGCACGCCGGCGCAAGTTCAGGCGGGCCAGCGCAACGCATCGGCGAGCAAAGAGGACAAGGCCGCGAGCCCGAAAGGCGCGCCGATTTCTCTCGCAGCCGCGCGCGAAGATGTTTTGCGCAAGCTTCCGGTCGATCGCGGCAAGTACCAGGCCATCAAGACACTCGCGGAATTAAACGCGTTCATCGCGCGCATCCATGATGCCGGCCATGTCTCGGTCGAGATCCGGGGAAACTCGATCGACCCGATGCAGGCCGATCTCTGCGGCATCGCGCTGGCGCTGGCCCCGAACGAGGCCTGCTACGTGCCGCTGGCGCACAAGCAGTCCGGCGGCGGCGCCGGCCTGTTCGACGCGGGCCTCGCGCCCGATCAAGTCAAGCACGACGATGCTATCGAAGCGCTGCGGCCGGTGCTGGAATCATCAGGCATTCTCAAGATCGGCTTCGACGTCAAATTCACCGCCGTGATGCTGGCGCAACACGGCATCACCTTGCGCAACGCCGACGACGCGCAGCTGATCTCCTATGTGCTGGACGCCGGCCGCGGCTCGCATGGGCTGGAGTCGCTTTCCGAGCGTTGGTTTGGTCACGCCATGCTGAAGGAGAACGAGCTGCTCGGCAGCGGCAAGGGCAAGATCACGTTCGACCAGGTGCCGATCGACAAGGCCGCGCCGCTGTCGGCGGAAGGCGCCGACATCGCCTTGCGCGTCTGGCGCGTCCTGAAGCCGCGCCTTGTCGCCGAGCACATGACCACCGTCTACGAGACGCTGGAACGCCCGCTGGTCACAGTGCTCGCACGTATGGAGCGGCGCGGCATCTCGATCGACCGCCAGGTGCTGTCGCGTCTCTCCGGCGACTTCGCCCAAACCGCGGCCCGCGTCGAAGCCGAGATCCAAGGGATCGCGGGCGAGCCCGTCAATGTCGGTAGCCCGAAGCAGATCGGCGATATCCTGTTCGGCAAGATGGGACTGTCCGGCGGCACCAAGACAAAGACCGGCGCGTGGTCCACCACCGCTCAGGTGCTCGACGAGCTGGCCGAGCAGGGCCATGACCTCCCGAAGAAGATTCTGGAGTGGCGCCAGGTCTCGAAGCTGAAATCGACCTACACCGACGCGCTGCCGACCTACGTCCATCGACAGACCCACCGCGTGCACACGACCTACGCGCTGGCCGCGACCACGACGGGCCGGCTGTCGTCGAACGAGCCGAATTTGCAGAACATTCCGGTGCGCACCGAGGACGGACGCAAGATCCGGCGCGCCTTCATCGCGACATCGGGGCACAAGCTCGTCTCCGCCGACTATTCGCAGATCGAGCTACGGCTGCTCGCCGAGATCGCCGACATTCCCGTGCTGAAGCAGGCGTTTCGCGACGGTCTCGACATTCACGCCATGACGGCATCGGAGATGTTCGGCGTGCCGATCGAGGGCATGCCGAGCGAAATCCGGCGACGCGCCAAGGCGATCAATTTCGGCATCATCTACGGCATTTCGGCGTTCGGCCTCGCCAACCAGCTCGGCATCGCGCGCGAGGAGGCCTCCGCCTACATCAAGAAATACTTCGAGCGCTTCCCCGGCATCCGCGCCTATATGGACGAGACGCGGGATTTCTGCCGGAGCCACGGCTACGTCACCACGCTGTTTGGCCGGAAGATGTACTATCCCGACATCAAGGCTTCGAACGCCTCGGTGCGCGCCTTCAACGAGCGCGCGGCAATCAACGCGCGGCTCCAGGGCACCGCCGCCGACATCATCCGCCGCGCCATGACGCGGATGGAGGATGCGCTGGCCGAGAAGAAGCTGTCGGCGCAGATGCTGCTCCAGGTGCATGACGAATTGATCTTCGAAGTGCCCGACGCCGAGGTCGCAGCGACGCTGCCGGTCGTGCAGCACGTGATGCAGGACGCGCCGTTCCCGGCGGTGCTGCTCTCGGTGCCGCTGCATGTGGACGCGCGCGCGGCGAACAATTGGGACGAGGCGCACTGATTTTTCTTGCCTCGCCCCGCTTGCGGGGCGAGGCAGCGTAGCGCGTGCGGCCGCACCTGAATTGTCCTCCGTGCAATTGCGCGATGGCCTCGCGATCCCCCGCACATTAAAACCGTGCCGTCTCTCGCACCGGTTCAGCCATGCCCCACACGTCCGCCCTGCTTGGCTTCGCTCTGGTCTGCCTCGGCCTCGTGCTCACGCCCGGGCCGAACATGATCTACTTGATCTCGCGTTCGATCACGCAGGGACCGGCGGCGGGCATCGTCTCGCTCGGCGGCGTGGCGCTGGGCTTCGTGTTCTACATGCTGTGCGCGGCGTTCGGCATCACGGCGCTGCTGCTCGCCATTCCCTTTGCCTATGACGCGTTGCGCTTTGCCGGCGCCGGTTATCTGTTGTGGCTCGCCTGGCAGGCGGTGAAGCCCGGTGGGCGCTCGCCGTTCCAGATGAAGCAGCTTTCGATCGACAGCCCGCGCAAATTGTTCGCAATGGGGTTCGTCACTAACCTGCTCAACCCGAAGATCGCGATGCTGTATCTCGCGCTGCTGCCGCAGTTCATCGACCCTACCGCCAGCAGCGTGCTGACGCAGTCGGTGGTGCTCGGTGCGATCCAGATCGCGATCAGTGTCAGCGTGAATGCGATGATCGCGCTCGCGGCAGGATCGATCGCGCTGTTTCTGACGAGTCGGCCGAGCTGGATGCTGGTGCAGCGCTGGCTGATGGGCACGGTGCTGGCCGGGCTCGCGGTGCGGATGGCGGTGGAAGCGAAGAAGGTGTGACTGCTTTTTTCCTTCTCCCCTTACGGAAGAAGGTGGCGCGAAGCGCCGGATGAGGGGTTCTCTCCTCGAGCACAGATGCGGGTGAGTTCGGCGAGACAGGCCCCTCACCCGGCTCGCCGCTGCGCGGCGAGCCACCCTCCCCCGCAAGGGGCAAGCGGGGGAGGGAGAAGAAACCTCAATCCAGCTTCGCCTCCATGCCCCGCTTCACCGCCGGGCGGGCCATCAGGGCCTCGTACCAGCGCTTGACGTTGGGGAAATCGGCCAGCTCAACCTTGTGGCGAGGGTGGCGCCATGCCCAGCCCAGGATGGCAAAATCGGCAACCGAGATCTCGCCGGCGACGAAATCGCGGTCCGCTAGCCGGCGGTCGAGCACGCCGTAGAGTCGGCGCGTCTCGGCCATATAGCGCTTGAGGCCGTAGGCGCGGTCCTGCTCGTTCTCGAGCGCGATGAAATGGTGCACCTGGCCCGGCATCGGGCCGAAGCCGCCCATCTGCCACATCAGCCATTCATAGACCGGGATGCGGCCGGCCAGCGATTTCGGCAGGAATTTGCCGGTCTTTTCGCCGAGATAAAGCAGGATCGCGCCGGACTCGAAGAGGCTGACGGGCTTGCCGTCCGGCCCATCGGGGTCGAGGATCGCCGGAATCTTGTTGTTGGGTGAGAGCTTCAGGAAATCCGGCGCCATCTGCTCGCCCTTGCTGATGTTCACCGGCACCACCTTGTAGGGCAGCCCCATTTCCTCCAGCGCGACCGAGATCTTGCGGCCGTTCGGCGTGTTCCAGGTGTGCAGCTCGATGGTCATTTTTCGCGTTTCCTTGCCCCGTTACCTTGCGCAGTTTCCTTGGCCAGTTTCGTGGCCCAGTTTCCTGCCCAAGAGATATCTGGCATCCACCTACTCCAGAAGGTTGCACCCCCACAACCGGCGGGCGGGGATGGCCGATCCCTGTTGACGGGGGAAGCCCCCTCTGGAATGTCGCGTCCGTCGCGGATAAATTCCGCCACTTCCAAAAACGCTCCCGAGGGCCCGCCGTGTCTAAATCAGCCTCCCGCGCCCGACTGTTCGAGATCATCCGCCGGCGCTCCTTCGGCCGCGGCGAGGTGACGCTCGCGTCGGGCCGCAAGAGCGATTTCTACTTCAACCTCAAGCCGACCATGCTCGATCCGGAGGGCGCCACTCTGCTTGCCGAACTGACCTATGAAGCGCTGAAGGACGACCAGCTCGATTTCATCGGCGGGCTCGAGATGGGCGCGGTGCCGCTGGCCGGCGCGCTGGCGCAGATCTCCTGGATCAAGGGCCATCCGATCGCGGCCTTCTTCGTGCGCAAGAAGCCGAAGGAGCATGGCGCGAAGCTTGTCATCGAGGGACTGCCCAGGGGCGAGACGCTCGAGGGCAAGCGCGTCGTCATCGTCGAGGATGTCACCACCACCGGCGGCTCGGCGCTGAAAGCGGTGGAATCCGTGCGCGAGGCGGGCGCCGAAGTGGTGCTGGTGCTGACCATGGTGGACCGCGAGGAAGGCGCCGACGACACATTTGGCGCGGCCGGCCTGCCGTTCCGCTCGCTGTACAAGGCCTCGGAGTTTTTGAAGGCTTAAGGGCGCCCCGTCCCGGGCGCACCGCAGCATCCGGGGCACGAAGCCTCGCCCTCAACCGCTCATTTACCACCCCGCGTTATGGTGAATCATGTGCTGAGATCTGATGGTCCCGGCCGGTCGCGTAGCGTCGGGTGGAGTAAGCGTTTGCGTACAGTCATGTCCCATGCGCGCCGGCCGCGGCGCGTGATGCTTGTCGCCGCCACACTGGCAGCACCGCTGCTTGCGGCTCCGGCCCCGGTTTCGGCCGAAGGCCTGTTCGACTTCTTCTTCGGCGGAATGCAGCAGCAGCGGCCGCAGCGTGAGGTGCCGAAACAGGCGAGCTCCTACACCGACCCCTTCACCGGCCAGCAGAACGCCGCATCCCCGCAATACGTGCCGCCGACGCGATCGGCGGCGGCCGGCGGCTCGGGACCCGCATTCTGCGTGCGCAGCTGCGACGGCAAATATTTTCCGCTGATGCGCGGCCTCACCTCGCCGGCGCAGATGTGTCAGGCATTCTGTCCTGCCAGCACGACAAAAATCTATTTCGGCTCCTCGATCGACGGCGCCGCGTCGCAGACCGGCGAGCGCTACGCCGACAGCGAGAATGCGTTCGCCTATCGCAAGGCGCTGCGCGCCGACTGCACCTGCAACGGCCGCGAGCCGGTCGGCCTCGCTCCGGTCGATCTGGCACTGGACTCGTCGCTGAAACCCGGCGACGTGATCGCCACCACCGACGGCCTCGTCGCCTACACCGGCATCCGCGTCGGTAACGACCAGGCTGCCGACTTCACCCCGGTTGCCTCCTATCCCGGCCTCACGGCGCAGGTTCGCGCGCGCCTCGGCGAGATGAGGGTGGCGCCGGTGCGCGCAGAGACGGTCGCGGCGGATGCCCCCGCCGCGGAGATCGTGCGCGAGACGCTGCCTGACGTGACGGTGCCGAAGACGCAGAAGCCGGCGAAGCGGGCGGGGCTGGATTGAGATCCTCATGGTGAGGAGGCGCGTAGCGCCGTCTCGAACCATAGAGGCCCGACTCGGGCAGCTCGATCTTCATCCTTCGAGACGCGCGCAAGCGCGCTCCTCAGGATGAGGAGCGAGAGCACTACCTACCGATGATCACCCCGATCACGTTCGGCGCCGCCAGATATTTCTCCTCGATCGCTGCGCGCGCGGCGGCGCGGTTGTCCGCCGTGAGCAGGCCGCGCTTTTCGGCCAAGATCATCCAGCAAAAGCCCCACCAGTCGGTGAGCATGCCCTGATCGTCGACGAGGTCGTAGCCCTGCTCGGCCGCGAAGATGCGCGCATGCGCTTCGTCCAGCGTGTCGAGGAACAGATGGTCCTCGGCCGAGAACAAATCGTCGCTGACGTCGTCGATGGTGTAACGCCAGATCGACTGGCACACCGCATTGAACTCGCGGTCGAACTGGTCGTCATCGACGGCGTAACGCCGCGCCGCCTGATGCAGCCGCGATAGCGAGCGCGCGAAATCGGCGATCCTGGTGAGGGCAAATTGATCGAAGGCAATGGTGGACATGTAGTCCTCGCAAAGTCTGACGGACGCTAGATATGGTGTCGGCCGCACGCCGAATCACAACGATATATCAAAGACTTGCTAAAGTGTTCTTAATTTGTTCCAGCGCCTCCACAGGGTCCTCCCGGCGAAGGCCAGGACCCATAACCACCGCTGTCAGACGTCTTGGAAATGGGCGCCCAGCAATGAATGCACCCGCCGCGTACTACGTCTACATTCTAGCGAGCCGGCGATACGGCACTTTGTACATCGGCGTCTGCAATGACCTGAGCAATCGATTGTCCCTGCATCGTTCGGGACGCGGTTCGAAGTTCGTCACCAAGTATGGTGTGACGCGGCTAGTGTATGTTGAAACATACGTTTCACCATCCGAAGCGATCGCGCGTGAGAAGGCGTTAAAGGAGTGGCATCGTGACTGGAAGATTCGCCTGATCGAACAGGAAAATCCGGATTGGCGCGATCTATCGCATCTTCTCTGATCGCGGTCGTTATGGGTCCCGGCCTTCGCCTGGCCTTCGCCGGGACGACACCAATTTCGGCGCAGTACACTTCCCTCAATTCGCCGCCGACATCAGCCTGTCCCCACACGCGCTCGCATAAAACTTGCCTCCGCATTGGCGCTTGATGGCGGCGCAGCGCATGGCGGGGGATGCGTTTTGCGGGAGAGTGACGGCGCAACTCAGGCCGTCGGCGCTGCGGCCCGTCTCGCCGGCGGCGAAGGCTGCGCCGGAGGCGGTGATACAGACGACGAGGAAGGCGACCGCGGCGATTTCGATCAGCAGTCTCATCAGAGGCTTCATGGGACGTCTTCTCCACACTGATGGCTGAATCTGCCGCCATTCTAGCACCAAATCCACGTTTCCCCGTAGGCGTCCGGGTTCCCAAATCGGCCCGTTCCTTGCATAATTTTACGCCAGCGCAGTGCACGGCCGCGCCAGCGATGGTTCCGGTACGGTGCCAAGATGCGTAGGGTGAGTAGTAGTCTTTCGACCAGGAAGTGACGGCTTTGCAAGATTCATCGTTCCAGCCCAATTTTCCCGCACCCGCACCCGGCCAGCCCATCGACGAACTCGCACTGGCTGAGATCAAGGGCGCGATCCTGGCGAAGCTGCGCCTCGCCGTCGGCAAGGACGCGGGCATGGCGACCAGGCACGACTGGTACCAGGCCGCGGCGCTGGCGCTGCGCGACCGTATCGTGCATCGCTGGCTCAGCGCGGAGAAACGCAGCTACGATGCCGGGCGCAAGCGCGTCTATTATCTCTCGCTCGAATTTTTGATCGGCCGTCTCTTCACCGACGCGCTCAACAATATGGGGCTTCTCAAGATCTTCGAGGTCGCGCTCGGCGATCTCGGCGTATCGCTGCCGGAACTGCGCAAATGCGAGCCGGACGCCGCGCTCGGCAATGGCGGCCTTGGCCGCCTCGCCGCCTGCTTCATGGAAAGCATGGCGACGCTGTCGATCCCCGCGATCGGATACGGCATCCGTTATGATTACGGCCTGTTCCGCCAGATCATCAATCAGGGCTGGCAGCAGGAATATCCGGACGAATGGCTCGGCTTCGGCAACCCCTGGGAATTGCAGCGGCCGGAAGTGATCTATGACATCAATTTCGGCGGCGGCATCGAGCATGTCGACGACAAGGGCCGCGACCGCGCGATCTGGCATCCGTCCGAAACCGTGCAGGCGATCGCCTATGATACGCCGATCGTCGGCTGGCGCGGTCAGCACGTCAACGCGCTGCGACTGTGGTCGGCGCGCTCGCCCGATCCGTTGAAGCTCGACGCCTTCAACAAGGGCGACTATGTCAGCGCCACCGCCGAGCAATCGCGCGCGGAAGCGATCTGCAAATTCCTCTATCCGAACGACGAGAGTCCGGCGGGACGCGAGTTGCGGCTGCGCCAGGAATATTTCTTCGTCTCGGCTTCGCTGCAGGATCTGATCAAGCGGCATCTTGCGTCGGACGGCCAACTCCGCGGCCTGTCGAGCAAGGTCGCGGTGCAGCTCAACGACACCCATCCGAGCCTCGCCGTCACCGAGCTGATGCGCATCCTCGTCGACCTGCACAATTTCCGCTGGGACGAAGCCTGGAAGATCACGGTCGCTACGCTATCCTACACCAACCACACGCTGCTGCCCGAGGCGCTCGAGACCTGGCCGGTCGAGCTGTTCGAGCGGCTGCTGCCGCGGCATCTCGAGATCATCTACCGCATCAACGTGCAGCATCTCGCGCTCGCCGAAGCGCGCGCGCCCGGCGACATCGACTTCCGTGCCTCGGTCTCGCTGATTGACGAGAGGAGCGGGCGGCGCGTGCGCATGGGCCAGCTCGCCTTCGTCGGCTCGCACCGCATCAACGGCGTCTCGGCGATGCATTCGGACCTGATGCGCGAGACCGTGTTCCACGACCTCAACCATCTTTATCCCGGCCGCATCACCAACAAAACCAACGGCATCACCTTCCGCCGCTGGCTGATGCTGGCGAACCCGAAGCTGACAGATTTGTTGCGCGAGACCTGCGGCGACGCCGTGCTCGACGATCCGATGCAGCTCAGCCTGATCGAAGCCCGCGCCAGCGACGTCGAATTCCAGCGCAAATTCCGCGCGGTCAAGCTTCACAACAAGACCGCGCTCGCCCGCCTGATCGGCGAGCGGCTCGGCATCAAGGTCGATCCGACCGCGCTGTTCGACGTGCAGATCAAGCGCATCCACGAATACAAGCGCCAGCTTCTCAACGTCATCGAGACAGTCGCGCTGTACCAGGCGATCAAGGACGATCCCAGCGGCAATTGGGTGCCGCGGGTGAAGATCTTTGCGGGCAAGGCGGCCGCGAGCTACCGCTACGCCAAGCTGATCATCAAGCTGATCAACGACGTTGCGGAAGTCATCAATAACGATCCCGCGATCGACGGCAAGCTCAAGGTCGTCTTCCTGCCGGACTACAATGTCAGCCTCGCCGAGGTGATCATTCCGGCGGCCGACCTGTCCGAGCAGATCTCGACTGCCGGCATGGAAGCCTCCGGCACCGGCAACATGAAGCTGTCGCTGAACGGTGCTCTCACCATCGGCACGCTCGACGGCGCCAACATCGAGATCCGCGACCATGTCGGCGCGGAGAACATCGCGATCTTCGGCATGGAAGCCGGCGACGTGATGATGCGGCGCAAGCAGGGGCTGGACGCCTCCGACGTGATCCGCAATTCGCCAAAGCTCCAGCGCGCCATCAATGCGATCGGCGCCGGCGAGTTCTCGCCCGGCGATCCCGGCCGCTTCGAATCCATCGCGCACGCGCTACGCTACCTCGACCATTACATGGTCAGCGCCGATTTCGATTCTTATTACGAGGCGCAGCGCAGCGTCGATGCGCGCTGGCAAGTGGCGCCGGCCTGGACGCGCGCCTCCATCCTCAACGTCGCGCGCATGGCGTGGTTCTCCTCCGACCGTACCATCCGCGAATATGCCGAGGAAATCTGGAATGTACCGGTCAATCCGATCACGCCGCCATTCCAGGACGCGGAGGACCAGCGCGGCGCGGCCGGCTGATTTTCCGCAGCGTGAAATCGGCTACTCCAGAGGTAATTGCACAGGCCAGCGACGGACGTGATATGACGTCCGTCATTGAGCGCCGGACATGACAATGCACGCCAAGCTTCCGCACCCTTTCGACGACGCCACCCGCATCACCGCGGGCGATAGCAGCTGGCAAGGGCACACCAGTGACGATTACTGGGCCTTCGTCGGCCCGTTCGGCGGCGTCACCGCGGCGACCATTTTGCGCGCGCTGATCGACCATCCGGAACGCGCCGGTGATCCGCTGGCGCTTACCGTCAATTACTGCGCGCCGATCGCGAAGGGGCCGTTTGATCTCGACCTGCGGCTAGTGAAGGCCAACCGCTCCAGCCAGCACTGGAACGTCGAACTGTCGCAAGGCGGCGGCGAGGTCGCAACGCTCGCCACTGCCGTATTCGCCGAACGCCGGCCGTCCTGGGAGCACAGGGTGGCGCAATATCCTGACACTAAGCCGTTCGAAGAGACGCTGCCGTTCCCGAAGATCGCGGCGTCCTGGGCCAACCAGTATGAATTCCGGTTTGTCGAGGGCGAGATGAGGATCGGGCCGCCGCAGGCCGAGCTCGCCAGCACCTATTCAAAAATATGGATCGGCGACCGCACGCCACGCAAGCTCGACATGCCGTCGCTGATGTCGATGTCGGACGCCTTCTTCGGCCGCATCTTCCACGCGCGGCGCGAGCTGGTGCCGTTCGGCACGGTGTCGCTGACGACGTATTTTCACACTGACAGTGAAGAGCTCGCGGCCGAGGACATCACCCGTGTGCTCGCGACGGCCGACGCGAAGATCATGCACAAGAGCTACGCCGACCAGAACGCCGAGCTGTGGTCCCCGAACGGGCGACTGCTCGCGACGACAACGCAGATTGCGTATTTCAAGGCGTAGGCGCTTCCGCGGATTCGTCATTGCGAGCACAGCGAAGCAATCCAGACTATTTCCGCTGAGGGATTCTGGATTGCTTCGCTGCGCTCGCAATGACAAGTGGAGAGATATCGCACAAACAAAGGGCGGCGTTGCGGCCGCCCTTTTGTATTCAAGCAGAAGCAATCTACTCGGCCGCGAGCTTCACGTCCGGCGCAGCGGCGCGGACCTCGGCGTCGACCTGCGCTTCGAACTTGGCAAAGTTCTTCTGGAACATGCCGACCAGCGCACGGGCGGTCTTGTCGAACTCGTCCTTGTCCTTCCAGGTGTTGACCGGGTTGAGGATCTCGCTCGGCACACCCGGCAGCGCGGTCGGGACCGCGAAGCCGAAATATTTGTCGGTGCGGAATTCGACGTTGCGAAGCGAGCCGTCGAGCGCGGCGGTGAGCAGCGCGCGCGTCACCTTGATCGGCATACGCGAGCCGGTGCCGTACTTGCCGCCGGTCCAGCCGGTGTTGACCAGCCAGCAGTCGACATTGTGCTGGGCGATCAGGTCGCGCAGCATGTTGCCGTAGACGCTGGGGTCGAGCGGCAGGAAGGGCGAACCGAAGCAGGTCGAGAATTCCGGCTGGGGCTCGTTGCCGAGACCGCGCTCGGTGCCGGCGACCTTGGCGGTGTAGCCCGACAGGAAGTGATACATCGCCTGCGCCGGCGACAGCTTGGCAATCGGCGGCAGCACGCCGAAGGCATCGGCGGCGAGCATCACCACGTTCTTCGGCTGCGGCGCGCGGCCGGTGCGCGAGGCGTTCGGGATGAATTCGAGCGGATAGGCCGAACGCGTGTTCTCGGTCTTGGAGCCGTCGTCGAAATCGACCACGCGAGTGTCTTCGTCGAGCACGCAGTTCTCGAGCACCGCGCCGAAGCGCGTCGAGGCCGCGTAGATCTCGGGCTCGGCTTCCTGCGACAGCTTGATGCACTTGGCATAGCAGCCGCCTTCGAAATTGAAGACACCGTTCGGGCCCCAGCCGTGCTCGTCGTCGCCGATCAGCGTGCGGTTGGGATCGGCGGACAGCGTGGTCTTGCCGGTGCCGGACAGGCCGAAGAAGATCGCGGCATCGCCCTTGGCGCCGACGTTGGCCGAGCAATGCATCGGCATCACGCCACGCTCGGGCAGATAGTAGTTCAGCGTGGTGAAGACCGACTTCTTCATCTCGCCGGCATAATAAGACCCGCCGATCAGCACGATCTTGCGGGCGAAATCAATCGCGACGACGTTCTCCGACTTGCAGCCATGGCGCTTCGGATCGGCGCGGAAGCTCGGCATGTCGATGATAGTGAGCTCCGGCGTGAAGCTCGGCAGCTCGACCGCCTCGGGGCGGATCAGCAGCGTGCGGATGAACAGCGAATGCCAGGCGAGCTCGGTGAAGACGCGAGTCTTGATGCGGTAGGCCGGATCGGCGCCGCCGTAGAGGTCCTGCGCGAACAGCGACTTGCCTTCGGCGTGCTTGAGGAAGTCCTGGTAGAGCGTCTCGAACTGCTCTGCGGTGATCGACTGGTTGCCGGCCCACCACATCTTCTTGTCGGTGGTGGCGTCACGCACCGTGAACTTGTCCTTGGGGCTGCGGCCGGTGAACTCGCCGGTGTCGGCGCAGAGCGCGCCATCGGCCGACAGCACCGCCTCGCCCGCGGAGAGCGAGTATTGATAGAGTTGCGGCGCACCGAGGTTCCAGTGAACCTGCTTGAGATTCTTTAAACCGAATTTGTCGGCACCGAAGGCACCGTTGCGCACGCCCGTCTCTTGCACGAAAAATCCTCCTAGAACCCGCGACTCTCAGCGCGATCATGCTTTAGCGCCGTCGCGGTCACCGTGAATGATAGGCCATCCGGCCTCGGCTGCGCGACCTAATACTGATGAACGCTGGCGTTGCCAAGCTGATCCCGCAGGATTTGGTTTATTCAAGGACCGCACCAAACGCCGCGCATGTCAGCTCTGAGCAGGCGCATCAAAAAATCACGAATGATCGCGCAACCAAATGCACGTTTCGGCGTTTCCCAAGGTTATTGCGACGCACAAATGCCCAAGGACAGTTTCTCTGAGCAATTTCTAACGCCGTCCTATCGTGCCTCGCCTTCGCCGATGAGCGCGAACGGCCCCCACATCGCGGGATAGCCATTGCGCGGTGACGAGGTGTCATCAACATAGGTTAACATCGCGCGGCGCAAAGCTTCGGCACGACCGATTTTTGGATCGTTTTTGAGCAGCTCGAAAGTCGTCGTGGTCAGGCGGGTGGCAGCTTCCGAATCCACCGCCCAATGCGAGACCAGCAGGGCGCGGGCGCCGGCATAGAAGAACGAGCGTGCCAGTCCCGACAGCGCCTCGGCGCCGGGCTTGTCGCCTGCGATGGTGTTGCAGGGCCGACAGTACAACCCAATCCGCATTGAGCTTGAGCTGGGCGACTTCACTCGCGGTAAGCAGACCGTCATCGAGCTCAGTGGGCTGATCGGGAATGGAGAGCGCGAGCGAGGGCTCACCCAGGCCTTTGATATCACCGGCAACGAGACCGTGGGTGGCAAAGTAGATGATGCCGTATTGAGCAAGCGCTGCACGCTTGAGCGTCGTCTCGCTGGCGTCGCGGCCGAGATGGATATCGGCCTCGGCAGCCCCGACATCCTTGGCCACCGCGTTCAACTCGTTGGCGGTATCCGGCAGTTGCGGCAACGCCTGCGCAAGCCGCGCGCGATCGACGCCGGCACCGCGCCAGAAGTCGGTATAGGCGATGGTCGCGATGCTGCGCGTGGCGACCTTGCCGTTCGCGGCGCGCCGCTCGGCGGGCGCTTCAAGCGCAGGATTGAACACGGGATCGCCAAAGCCGGTCATCGGCTTCACGCCATGATCCCTCCGCGCGAAGGCGCGCAGCGATTTCAGGCTGACCACCGACGGCAGCACCGAGACGGCCTGACGCCGCAGCAGCCAGGCGGCGCCGCGATAGCCTTCGAGCACACCTAGGTTGTTCAACGCGGCGGAGAGTTCGCGACCGGTGTCGCTCTTCTCCAGGCTCGCGACCATGCCTTGCGCCAAAGGCAGTGCTTCCGAAGATTTGCCGGCGCTCATGAGTGCGTTGATCCGCGCGCTCTCCGCGGCGAGACCTTATCTGGGCAAGGCCTTTCTGAGCAAAGCTTGGCGTGACAAGCGATGCGGTAATCGAGAGCGCCAAACCCGCAACCAGCGCCAGTCGATTATATCGTGCCATGAACAGCTCGCCGCCGCCTTCTGACCGGTTACGGTACCGATTACGGACTTGGGTCGCGGCGATGGGCAGCAGCGTTCAAATTTTGGCGCTCTGGTCCGTCTTTGTGCGCGCTTCGCCAGCGAGGCGGACCAGCATCTTGCGCAGCGCCGTGCCATCAGCCACCCGCTCCGGGAAGTCCAGCCGCAGCACGGTCTGGCCGTCCTGCATATCGATGCCCTCAGGATCGCAACCGATGCAGCGCCAGTCGCCCTCGGCCGCGTCGAGCAGTTTTGTTGCATAGAGGCCCATGGCGTCGCGGTGGTCGGCATTCATGTGCGCGACCGCTCCCTCCTCCGCCGCCAGCAGATCCTCGGCCCCGGTGAGATCCGTGAGGAATTGCCCGGGCTTGAGATCGACGATGCGGCCGAAGCCGGCAACCAGATGGGTTCCCGTGGGCCGGATCCGGTAGAAGGAGAAATCCTTGAAGGAAACAAACGCTTCCGCAGAGGGATGGGCAGCGAGATACCGTCGCCGGAGCAGATCCTTGTCGGCATCGGCCTGCTCGGCGTGACCGGACAGCATGATCCGGGCGCCCTCCAGAGGATCGCCCGCCGCCCGCTCGTCCAGCATCAGGGAGACCCGGCTATCGGCCAGGATGTTCCTGGTGTGCACGGCCAATCCCGAGATCAGCAGGATGGGCGAGCCGTCCGGATGGCTGGCCAGATTGACCAGGGAACAATAGGGATCGCCGCTGCCGGCCATCAACGTTGCCAGGGCCCCCTGCCGCGACCGCCGCAGCAGCGATTTGGCGAGCTTTCCGGGGTCGAAATCGGAGGTCGGTTGCATCGGCTTTCTCGGCTCAGGTGGTTGCATGGAGGGCCATTTTTCGGGTAAACCGGGGCCTGGTTATGGGTCGAGATACGGCGAACCTGCCGTGTTTCGTGGAACTTGGTCACACTTCAGCCTAGCTTGCATTGCTCGGTAACAAGGTTCGACTGCCAAATCGGCACCCATCTATGCGGCGCACCACTGGATTGCTCGCCGTTTTAAGCCACGATTCAAACGGAAAGCAGAAAGCAGAGGCTCATGCCCACAATCGCTTTGGTCGACGACGACCGCAACATTCTCACATCCGTCTCGATCGCGTTGGAAGCCGAAGGCTACCGCATCATGACCTACACCGACGGCGCCTCCGCGCTTGACGGTTTCCGCACCACCCAACCCGATCTTGCCATCCTCGACATCAAGATGCCGCGCATGGACGGGATGGAGACGCTGCGCCGTCTCAGGCAGAAATCCGACCTGCCGGTGATCTTCCTGACTTCCAAGGACGAAGAGATCGACGAACTGTTCGGCCTCAAGATGGGCGCCGACGACTTCATCCGGAAGCCGTTCTCGCAGCGCCTGCTGGTCGAGCGCGTCAAGGCCGTGCTGCGCCGGTCGGCGCCGAAGGACCCGACCGTCACGCCGAAGGAGAACGACGCCAAGGCGCTCGACCGCGGCCTGCTGCGCATGGATCCGGAACGGCATACCTGCACCTGGAAGAACGAGCCGGTGACGCTGACCGTTACCGAATTTCTGATCCTGCAGGCGCTCGCGACCCGGCCCGGCGTGGTGAAGAGCCGCAACGCGCTGATGGACGCCGCCTATGACGATCAGGTCTATGTCGACGACCGCACCATCGACAGCCACATCAAGCGACTGCGCAAGAAGTTCAAGGTGGTCGACAACGAGTTCGAGATGATCGAGACGCTCTACGGCGTCGGCTACCGCTTCAAGGAAGCCTGAGGCGCACGCGCCTTCACCAAAGACTGAGAGCATCGCCGGTTCTGATTCCATCACGACCGGGATGGCTCTAGGATGCGAGGACCTTCGCACGAGTTGTCCTAACGCGGGCGTGAGCATTGCTTGACCGAACGCAGCCTGACGAGAACCAGAACGCCGAGGACGTCACCGCCCACGGCGATCCGGATCAATTGGCCGATGACAAGCCGGCCGTGCACGGCTGGCGGCCGCTGAACTGGCTGACGCGCGCCGGGCAGTTCTTCTTCGCGCTGTCCTTCTCGAGCCTGACTCGCCGCATCGTCTCGCTCAACCTCGCCGGCCTTGTGGCGCTGGTGGCGAGCATCCTTTATCTGTCGCAGTTCCGCGCCGGCCTGATCGACGCGCGCGCGCAGAGCCTGCTGGTGCAGGCGGAGATCATCGCCGGCGCGATCGCGGCCTCCGCGACGGTGCAGACCAACGCCATCACCATCGATCCCGACCGGCTGCTCGACCTCAAGCCGGGCGAGACCTATGGCGGGTCGGACGAGTATTCGCCGCTGGATTTTCCGATCAATCCGGAGCGCGTGGCGCCGGTGCTGCGCACGCTGATCTCGCCGACCAAGACGCGCGCCCGCATCTACGACCCGAACGGCAGCCTGCTGGTCGACAGCCGCAGCCTCGAGACCGTGGTGCGCTTCCCCCTGCCGTCGGTCTCCGCCGAGAACCCGGGCATCGTCGAACGCGGCATGGTCGCGGTCCGCACCTGGCTGAACCGCGGCGACCTGCCGCTCTATCGCGAACTCGGGCCCGAGAACGGCAACGGCTATGCGGAGGTGGGCGACGCGCTCCATGGCCAGAAGCGCTCGATGGTGCGGGTCAATTCGCGCGGCGAGGTGATCGTCTCGGTCGCGGTCCCCGTGCTGCGCTCGCGCGCCATCCACGGCGCGCTGATGCTGTCGACGCAGGGCGACGACATCGACCAGATGGTCACCGCCGAGCGCCTCGCTATCCTCAAAGTGGGCGGCGTCGCCGCCGCGGTCATGATCATGCTCTCGCTGCTGCTTGCGAGCACGATCGCGGGGCCCGTGCGCCGGCTTGCCGACAGCGCCGAACGCATCCGCCGCCGCATCAACACCCGCGTCGAGATTCCCGACTTCACCCGCCGCCGCGACGAGATCGGCCATCTCTCCGGTGCGCTGCGCGACATGACCAGCGCGCTCTACAGCCGCATCGAGGCGATCGAAATGTTCGCTGCCGACGTCGCGCACGAATTGAAGAACCCGCTGACCTCTTTGCGCTCCGCGGTCGAGACGCTGCCGCTGGCGCGCAACGATAACAGCCGCGCACGCCTGCTCGAAGTGATCGAGCATGACGTCAAGCGGCTCGACCGGTTGATCTCGGACATCTCCGACGCCAGCCGCCTCGATGCCGAACTGCAGCGCCAGGATGCGATCGCGGTCGACCTGCGCCGCCTGTTGACGACGCTCGTCTCCGTCGCCAATGAAACCAAGCTCGGCCATGACGTCGCGGTGGAAACGCGCTTCGAAGGCCGCAGCCCGACCGACAGTTTCGTCGTGACCGGCCACGATTCGCGGCTCGGACAGGTGGTCTCCAACCTGCTCGCCAACGCACAATCCTTCTCCGAGCCCGGCAACAAGGTGCGCCTCACCTGCCGCCGCGTGCGCGGAGAGATCGAGATCGTGGTCGACGACGACGGTCCCGGCATTCGCGACGACGCGCTGCAACGCATCTTCGAGCGCTTCTACACCGACCGACCACATCAGGGCTTTGGCCAGAACTCCGGCCTCGGCCTGTCGATCTCCAAGCAGATCATCGACGCCCATGGCGGACGCATCTGGGCGGAGAACCGCCCTGGCCCGGCGGACGAGGACGGAGCGCCTACCGCTGTCGGCGCGCGCTTCGTGGTGAGGCTGCCGGCGCTATGAGCGAGGACGGTCCCAGCATTCACGCCTCCGCCGTCAAGGTGGGAGATCTGGCGGTGCTGATCCGCGGGCCTTCCGGCTCCGGCAAGTCGCGCCTTGCCTTCGATTTGATCATGGCGGGGCGCAGCGGCGTGGTCGAAAGGGCCGTTCTGGTCGGTGATGACCGTGTCCATCTGGCGACAGTCGGCCGCGAAATTGAGGTCCGCCCGAGCAGGACACTGGCCGGCTTGATCGAAATCCGGGGGCTGGGAATCCGCCGCTGCGACTTCGTGGAGCATGCGACCGTCGGCCTTGTGGTCGATCTCGACGCAGCGGACGCGGAGCGGCTGCCAGCGGCCGAATCCCTGAAAACAAGCATTTTAGGTGCCGAAATACCGCGAATCCCAGTTGGCCGCGACTATTCGCCACTTCCTTTGGTTGTTGCCGCCTTGACCACTACCAAGAGTTCATCTTCCGTTAACCCTCCAGGCGATTGTTTGAAGGGAAATGGTAACCATATGAACCCCACACTCGCGACCGAATAGACCGGCGCAGCTCCCCTCATCCATCCGTCTAGATTCAGGGAGATACGCAACATCCCCTCTTGCGCGGGGGCTCTGGATGGTCAAAGTGGCGCGTTCGTGCGGTGCACCAAAAGCGCCCGCGAGGAGTTTTCCGATGATTGGTCTAGTACTTGTGACCCACGGGCGCCTTGCCGACGAATTCAAGGCAGCGCTTGAACATGTCATGGGCCCACAAAAGCAAATCGAAGCGATCACGATCGGCGCCGAAGATGATTCCGATCTCTGTCGAAGCGACATCATAGAAGCGGTTAACCGCGTCGATTCCGGCGACGGCGTCGCGATCCTCACCGACATGTTTGGCGGCACGCCGTCGAACCTCGCAATATCCTGCATGAGCCGGCCGAAGGTCGAAGTGCTCGCGGGCATCAACCTTCCCATGCTGGTGAAGCTCGCCAAGGTACGCGAGGAGCGTCCGCTGCCCGACGCGATCGCGATGGCGCAGGAAGCGGGCCGCAAATACGTCACCATTGCCAGCCGCGTGCTCGCCGGCAAATGAGCGACGAGGCGCCGCAAGCCGGGACGGGTGTGCCCGCGGGCGCGATCTCCAAAGACCTCCTGATCATCAACAAGCGCGGCCTGCACGCGCGGGCCTCCGCAAAATTCGTCCAGGCCGTCGAGCGCTTCAACGCGCAGGTCTGGGTGACGCGCGGCGGCGAGACCGTCGGCGGGACCTCGATCATGGGCCTGATGATGCTCGCCGCTGGTCCCGGCACGACCATTACTGTGGCGGCCGCCGGCGACGATGCCGAAGCCGCGCTCGCCGCAATCACCGAGCTCGTTGAAAGCAAATTCAACGAGGAAGGGATTTAGGCGGCTTCGCCTCGATCATTTCCCCGGCGGCGCGATGTAGATATTCCAGCTCATCGACGGACCGGCCTTGCCGTGAGTAAATCGGCGCGTCGTCATCACGATGCGCTCGGCGTTCGGCGCAACCTCGGACACCCATTTCTCGAACGCCGGCAAGCGACCGTCGGCTGGATCGAACACGCCGATGAAGCCGTATCGCTTGACGTCATCGGGCGAGATCAACCCGGACCCCCAGGCTTCGAGCGGCGTGAACGCGGCCGGATGATCGGGGCTGTAGAACACCATCGGCTGGATCGATTCCATGGTGCCGGCGACGACCGCCCAGCGCGAGGCGAAGCGCGCGTGCCAGGCCTGCGTCAGCTCGCGCGCGAGATCCGAGCGCGCGCCATAGGTCGCCGTGTTGCCGGCATTGGCCGCCATCTCGCGCGCGGCGATCCAGGGCGAGGCAGCGAGCGTCGCGACGCTGAGCACGAGCCAGATCGCGACAATGTTGAACAGCGCAGCACTCTGCACCCGCAACGCCGGGATCGCGACCAGCGCGAGCGGCACCAGGAAGAACAGCGAGATGCCCCAGTCGGTCTTCATGTAGATGCTGAAGGCCAGCGCGCCGAGCGCGGGGCCGAATGCGACGATGATCTGGATGATCCAGACGTTGCGCGCCTGCGAAAGGTTCACACCGGGATTCGCGCCGCGCGCCCAGGCCCGCGTGACGATGCGCAACGGCGCGCGCATGAGCAGCGAGACCCAATGCGGCACAAGGGCCATCGCCAGCGCGGCCAGCGCCACCGGCAAGGCCAGCAACGCGAGATTATGCAGGGCATAGCCGGCCACGAGCTGATGCACCTGGCCGCTGTCCTCGAGGCTGTAGGTGTCGCCGGCATAGGTCAGCGGCACGAAATGCGCATCCGCCAGCCAGACGATGTGCGGGATCATCGCCACCACCATCGTCACGATCGCAACCCATGGCGCCGGCGACGACAGGAACCTCATCCGCTCTGGATGGATCAACGCGGCAAGCCCGATGGCGCCGATCATGGTCAGCACCCAGTATTTGGTCATCAGCGCCAGCGCGCCGGCAAGTCCGAGCAAGACTCCGGATTGCCAGCTCCGCTTCTCGAACGCATTAAGATAAGCGAGCACGAGGAGCGGCAAAGTGACGAGCTGGAGCAGGTCGGGATTGTACTTGAAACCCTTGAAATTGAAGATCGGGTAGAGCGCGACCATCACCACGACCAGGAACGCGCGCCGCGCATCCACGACGCGCAACGCGATGAGCCAGCAGATCACCATGCCGACGCTGACGGTCGCCATCGCCAGCGCATAGGTCGCCCAGTCCGTCGGCGGGAATGCCATGAACCAGACGCCGGCGACCCAGCCCGACAGCGGCGGGTGCTTGCCATAGCCCCACAGGAATTTCTGCCCCCAGCCCCAGGCTTCTGCGACGTCCATGTGAACGTCCTGCGCGGCCTTCAGGTTGATCAGGATGAAGGTCCAGAGCACCGCATGCAGGATGGCGAGCTGGATCACCAGCCAGAGGCGCGCCTCCGGCCGGATCGCGCTGGCAACCAGCCAGGCCCGAAAACGGGCATAGCTCACCCGGGACTTCGCGCGCGCTCGGGCAGACGGGATCGAGGTCGTGGACATGGGCCGTTGCGTAGCGCGTTTTGGCACCTGGTGGAATCAGCTTGGCGTGAACAAAGGCCCTGAAATTACAGCAATATGGTTGCCGCACGGGGATGTGAGTGGTATCCCGCGCCCATGACGACCGTCCCCATTTCCAACATTCGCAATTTCTCCATCGTCGCCCATATCGACCATGGCAAATCGACGCTGGCCGACCGTCTGATCCAGATCACCGGCGGCCTCACCGACCGCGAAATGGCCGGGAAGGAACAGGTGCTCGATTCCATGGACATCGAGCGCGAGCGCGGCATCACTATCAAGGCGCAGACGGTTCGGCTGAAATACCACGCCAAGGACGGCAAGGATTACATCTTCAACCTGATGGACACGCCGGGCCATGTCGACTTCGCCTACGAAGTCTCGCGGTCGCTGGCGGCCTGCGAGGGTTCCCTGCTGGTGGTCGACGCCAGCCAGGGCGTGGAAGCGCAGACGCTTGCCAACGTCTACCACGCGCTCGACGCCGGTCATGAGATCGTGCCGGTCCTGAACAAGGTCGACCTTCCCGCCGCCGAACCCGAGAAGATCAGGCAGCAGATCGAAGACGTGATCGGCATCGACGCCTCGGACGCCGTGATGATCTCAGCCAAGACGGGCCTCGGCGTTCCCGACGTGCTCGAAGCGATCGTCACCCGCCTGCCACCGCCGAAGGGCGATCGCGACGCCACGCTGAAGGCGTTGCTGGTCGACAGCTGGTACGACGTCTATCTCGGCGTGGTCGTGCTGATCCGCGTCGTCGACGGCGTGATGAAGAAGGGCGGCCGCATCCGCATGATGGGCACGGGTGCTGCCTATGACGTCGAACGCGTCGGCTTCTTCACCCCGAAGATGACGCAGGTCGACGAGCTCGGCCCCGGCGAGATCGGCTTCATCACCGCGGCGATCAAGGAGGTTGCCGACACCCGCGTCGGCGACACCATCACCGACGACAGAAAGCCAATCACCGAAATGCTGCCGGGCTTCAAGCCTGCGATTCCGGTGGTGTTCTGCGGCCTTTTTCCGGTCGATGCCGACGACTTCGAAACGCTGCGCGCCGCGATGGGCAAGCTGCGGCTGAACGACGCCAGCTTCTCGTTCGAAATGGAAACCTCGGCCGCACTCGGCTTCGGCTTCCGCTGCGGCTTCCTCGGCCTGTTGCACCTCGAGATCATCCAGGAGCGGCTGTCGCGCGAGTTCGACCTCAATCTGATCGCAACCGCGCCGAGCGTCATCTACAAGATGAAGCTCAACGACGGCACCGAGATCGAGATTCACAATCCCATCGACATGCCTGATGTGGTCAAGATCGCGGAGATCCAGGAGCCCTGGATCGAGGCCACGATCCTCACCCCCGACGAATATCTCGGCAGCGTGCTGAAGCTGTGCCAGGACCGCCGCGGCTCGCAGAAGGAGCTGACCTACGTCGGCTCTCGCGCCATGGTGAAATACGATCTGCCGCTCAACGAAGTCGTGTTCGACTTCTACGACCGCCTGAAATCGGTCTCCAAGGGCTACGCCTCGTTCGACTATCATCTCACCGACTATAAGCCGGCCGATCTCGTCAAGATGCAGATCCTGGTCAACAACGAGCCGGTCGATGCGCTCTCGATGCTGGTCCACCGCACCCGCGCGGAGGGGCGCGGCCGCGCCATGGTCGAGAAGATGAAGGAGCTGATCCCGCCGCACATGTTCCAGATTCCGATCCAGGCGGCGATCGGCGGCAAGGTGATCGCGCGCGAAACCGTTCGCGCCCTGCGCAAGGACGTCACAGCAAAGTGCTATGGCGGCGACATCACCCGTAAGCGAAAACTTCTGGAGAAGCAGAAGGAAGGCAAGAAGAAGATGCGGCAGTTCGGCAAGGTCGACATCCCGCAGGAAGCCTTCATTGCCGCGCTGAAGGTGGATAGCTGAGGCGGGGGGTCGGGCAGGTCCGGTCCGGAACGTTTGGGCCGGAAAATAAAAGACGCGAAAACAACCCCATGCACAGTAGCCGACCCATTGTTGGCGCCGCGCTTTTTCGTTTTTTACGAAGCCGGTTTGACTTGTCGGGCAAAACAGGGGCATGATGGCATCATGGAAGCGGGTGCAGTCGGCAGACGGTGATGTCCTATCAAACGACCCCCGTCACGTTTGTGCTCATAGCCCGGATACCTCCAGCAGGCGTCGACGCGTTTCGAGCCTACGAGGATGCCGTCCTGCCGCTGTTGCCTGAGTTCAATGGATCTCTGGAGGGTCGTCTTCGCAATCCGGACGGCACCATCGAGATCCACATCGTCAGCTTCACGTCCGAAGCGGACTTTCAAAACTACCGGAATGATCCCCGGCGGGCAGCGCACGCCCGGCTGTTGGAAAAATCATCCGCGAAGCTGGAATTGCTCCCGATGGCGAACGTCTAGCGTCCGACAAGATCTGGCTTGCTGTTGCGTCGCGGCAATCGTACTGAGAGCGCTCGTCGGACCCGAGTTCATCGGGTGGCTCGGCCGGGCGCCCATCCCCCGGAAACCCTCAGCGTAGCGATATCGAAGCTTAACTTTAGGCCGACCGGGCGCCGCCCGTCGCCTCGCTGGTCTTATTGGTTTCAGCAAAATGACGTTCTACCAAACGTTCCGCCGCGAGTGGCTGACAAACGTTTCCACGGACCTGCTCTCCGGTGTTCTCGTCGCGCTGGCGCTAATTCCGGAGGCGATCGGTTTTTCGATTGTCGCGGGCGTCGACCCGAAGGTGGGCCTTTACGCCTCATTCTCGATCGCCTGCGTGACTGCCGTCGTCGGCGGCAGGCCGGCGATGATTTCCGCAGCGACGGCATCGACCGCGGTGCTGATGATCACCCTGGTCCGCGATCACGGCCTTCAGTACCTGTTCGCCGCGACGGTGCTGATGGGACTGATTCAGATCGCCGCAGGGGCCGCGCGGCTTGGTCTGCTCATGAAGTTCGTGTCCCGCTCGGTCATGACCGGATTTGTAAACGCCTTGGCCATTCTCATTTTCCTGGCTCAGTTGCCGCAATTGACGCACGTCGGCTGGGAAACCTACGCCATGGTCGGCGCGGGCTTGGCCATCATCTATCTGTTCCCTTACGTCACCAAACGAGTGCCGTCCGCCCTGGTCAGCATCATCGTGCTGACCGCGTTTACGCTGTGGTCCGGTATCAAGCTGCGTACCGTCGGCGACATGGGCGAATTGCCGTCCAGCCTCCCGTTCTTCGCGATCCCCCAAGTCCCCTTCAATCTGGAGACCCTGAGGATCATCCTGCCGTACTCGCTGGCGATGGCTGCGGTCGGGCTGCTGGAATCGCTTCTGACGGCTTCGATCGTCGACGACATGACCGATACCGGCAGCAATAAGAACCGGGAATGCGTAGGCCAGGGCGTCGCCAACTTCGTCACCGGCTTCCTCGGTGCAATGGGCGGATGCGCCATGATCGGGCAATCGGTCATCAACGTCACCGCCGGCGCGCGCACCCGTCTATCAACGTTCTTCGCCGGCGCCTTCTTGCTGTTCCTGATCGTTGTCCTTGGCGAGTGGGTGAAGCAGATACCGATGGCCGCGCTCGTAGCCGTGATGATCATGGTCTCGATCAGCACGTTCAACTGGTCGTCCCTCGTTAACCTGCGGTCCCATCCCCTAAGTTCGAGCGTCGTGATGTTGGCCACCGTCGTCGTCGTTGTGGCGACCGGCGATCTGTCGATGGGTGTGCTCACGGGCGTCGTGCTCAGCGGCGTGTTCTTCGCCGGCAAGGTGGCACGCCTGCTCGGGATCGAAACGGAGCTATCCGAAGACGGACGCGAGATCACTTACTTCGTGACGGGGCAGGTGTTTTTCGCCTCCTCCAACAGTCTCGTCGATGCCTTCGACTACCTCGATGTGCCGAGCCGGGTTCGAATCGACGTCAGCGACGCACATTTCTGGGACATCACTGCCATCGGAGCACTGGATGACATCGTACTCAAGCTTCGTCGCCACGGCGCCGAAGTCGAGGTCATCGGGCTCAACCAGGCCAGCGCCACGATGGTCGAACGCTTCGGTACGCACCATAAGCCAGGTGCGCGGCCGAAAGCAGTCCATTGATGGAAGCATGATGTTGCCCGGCTGGGTCAAGTCGGACTCATTGCATCAATCGGCAGCATCGCATCTCGTCAGGGTATCAACTCACTTGCGGTATTGCTCGTCGCCGACCTTCTCGAGCCAATCGACAGTCTTGCCGCCCACGGATTCCTGAATCGCGATGTGCGTCATCGCTGTCGTCGGCGACGCGCCATGCCAGTGCTTCAATCCCGGTGGAAACCACACGACGTCGCCGGGCCTGATCTCCTCGACCTGACCACCTTCACGCTGCAGCCAACCGAGCCCGGCGGTGACAATCAGCGTTTGCCCGCGCGGATGCGTGTGCCAGGCGGTACGAGCACCGGGTTCGAAAGTAACCTGGCCACCGCTGGCACGCGCAGGATCGGGTGCAGCGAACAACGGATCGATCCGGACGGTGCCGGTGAACCAGTCTTGCGGGCCCTTCTGGGAGGGTCGGGAGCCGTTTCTCTTGATATCGATATCATGGGCAACCTCAACGGGCGCGATACGCGGCGCCGTCTGGCGACGATGGCCGTTGTTCGTCGCGGGCCGCTCCGCAAAGGTTCACGGACCATGGCCTTCTTGCGCGGGCATGGGCGAGCGACCATTGTGCTTGTCCCCGCCATGGACCCGGCGCAACGACCGAGCCAGTGGAGCGATCCGTCGAATGCACGATCCGGCTGGCACGTGAAGATGACGCCGCTGCCATCAGCGCGGTCATTTTGCGCGCGCTGCGGGAAACCAATTCGAAGGACTATACGGACGAGATCATCGAAAGGGTCGGGCGCAGCTTCAGTCGAGAGGCCGTGCTCCAACTGATCGGGACGCGCACCGTCTTTGTCGCCGTCATTGGCAGCCGCGTCGTCGGAACAGCAAGCCTCGACGGTAGCGTCGTTCGTACGGTGTTCGTGGCTCCCGATGTTCAGGCCCGAGGTATCGGCAGGCTGTTGATGGCCGAAATCGAGCGCACGGCGTGCGCGCGAAACATTCCCTCCCTGACTGTTCCTGCTTCCGTCACCGCCGAAACTTTCTACGCACGACTCGGGTTCAATGCCGTACGCGATAGCTACTATGGTGACGAACGCACGATCATCATGGAGCGAGTGCTCGATGACCCGAGCTAAGTCCGGTCCACGCCATCAAGATCGGGACGCAAGACACTTCGCGCGATCGCGCGCCCCGAAAAGACAACCGCACCACCTTGATCGTCCCTGCCAAATAGACCACCATCGCGTCTTACCGCTCACGGCAGAATGGGCGAGGAAAACGCGCATGAACGCAACTCTCGGAGTTGGCCTCGTCGAACGTGCCCGCGCACTTGCGCCGCTCATTTCGGGCGAAGCTGAGGCGATCGAGCGGACGCGGCGGCTGACCGCTCCCGTCGTCTCGGCACTGATCGAGAACGGGCTCTACCGCGCACTGCTGCCGCAAAGCCTCGGCGGCGCTGAAGCTGCACCGGAAGCCTTCATGCAGATGCTGGAGGAGATCGCGAAGGCGGATGCCTCCACGGCCTGGTGTCTCGGCCAGTGCACGGTCTGCGCCATGATCGCAGCTTCGCTCGACCGCGATACCGCGCGGGAGATCTTCAACGCGGGCCCCGGCATCCTCGCCTGGGGCGCGATTGCACATGAGGCGCGGGCGGTCGAGGGCGGCTACCGCGTCACGGCGCGCTGGGACTTTGCCTCGGGCTCGCGGCAGGCGAGCTGGCTGGGGGCGCATGTCCGCATCGTCGGTGCTGACGGGACGCCGCGCAAGAATGCCGATGGCTCGCCGGAGGTGCGGACCATTTTGTTTCCGGTGGCGAGCGCGACGCTTCATGACGTTTGGCAGGCGATCGGGCTCGCCGGGACCGGCACCGACGCGTACGAGGTGAGCGACCTCTTCATCCCCGAGCGTTTCACGGCGTTTCGTGACGTGCCGTCCGCGCTGCGCGAGACCGGTCCGCTCTACAGGATCGGCACCGGCTCGACCTTCAGCCTCGGCTTTGCCGCGGTCTCGCTCGGCGTGGCGCGCGCCACGCTGGATGCGGCAATCGCGCTGGCACGTGGAAAGCATCAGTCGCTGGCCGCACACACCATGCGCGACAACCAGGCGGTCCAGGGCCTGATCGGCCGCACCGAGGGCGATTTGCGCGCCGCGCGCGCCTATCTCTATGCAACGGCAAATGCGATGTGGCGCGATCTCAGCGCGAGCGGCGAGTTCAGCACGGCACATCGCAGCGCCGTCAGGCTGGCTGCGACCTGGACCATCCATCAATCGGCGCGCGTGGTCGACACCGCCTATCACATGGCGGGTACGACCGCGGTATTCCGCAGCAATCCGTTCGAGCGGCGGTTTCGCGACATGCACGCCATCGCCCAGCAGATCCAGGCGCGCGACACGCATTACGAGGACGTCGGCAAGGCGATCCTTGCCGAAAACCGATAGTCTCAGGCGAATGAAGCTGCGGCGCTTTGTCTCGCGCTATGACGAATGACCAATGCTCCATGCGCTCACTGCATTGAGTCATGCAAAAGGGTGGCAACGAATCCGTTGAAACACGGAGGACGTGCCGGCCTTGTTGTTAAGCAATTTCTGGGACCTTCCGCAAAAGCAAGATTTGGAAATGCCTGGGAATTTTCGATGTTCAAACTCAAGTCGATTGCCGCCCGCCTGATTCTCGCCATCGCGCTCACCGTTGCGGTGGCCTGCGCCATTCTCTCCGGCTTCTCGATCACCCAGCAGCGGGCGCTGACGCGGCTCGCGCTCGATCAGCAGCTCAAGCTGCAATATGAAAGCGTGATCGCCGCGATCGACTATGAAGGACGTGCCGCGCTGGCAGTCTCCACCTTGATCGCGGCCCTGCCGCCGGTCGGCGATGCCATCGCCAAGGGCGACCGCGACAGTCTCCTCACGCTGCTCGGCGACGCCAACAAGGCGCTGAAGGGGCAGGGCATCCCGCTGATCACCTTCCAGCTTCCGCCGGCGATCTCCTTCGTCCGCGTCCACGCGCCCAAGACTTTCGGCGACGACGTTTCCGCCCGCCGCGCCACCGTGGTCGAGGCGCTCAAGACCGGCCGGCAGATCGTCGGCGTCGAGCCGGGCCGCGAAGCGCTCGGCATCTTCGGCATGACGCCGATCGTGCGCGACGGCAAGAACCTGGCCAATGTCGACGTCGGCGCCGCCTTCGGCAAGGAATTCGTCGACCGCGCCAAAAAGCGCTTCGGCATCGACCTTGCCGTCTACTCCGTCGACGGCAAGAATTTGAACAAGCTGTCGTCCACCTTCGGCGAGAACGCGGTCGCCAAGCCCGACGAATTGAAAGCCGCGATCGACGGCGCGCCGCTGCTGCGCGAAGCCGAGCTCGACGGTCATCCAGTCGCCGTTTACGCCGGGCCGATCAAGAACTACGCCGGCGCGCCGGTCGGCGTCCTTGAAATCATCAAGGACACGACGGAATACGAGGTCGCTTTCGCTGCCGCGGAACGCAATCTGATCCTCGGCACGGTCGCGATCCTCGCTGCCGCCATCGTGCTGGCGTTCCTGCTCGGCCGCGGCCTGTCGCGGCCGCTTGCCGCGATCACCGCGGTCATGAACCGGCTATCGAGCGGCGATACCAGCGTCACCATTCCCGGGAGCGAACGCCGGGACGAGCTTGGCACCATGGCCAAGGCGGTTGACGTGTTCCGCCGCAACATGCTTGAGGCAGAGGCAATGCGCGAGGCGCAGGAGGCCGACAAGGCCCGGGCAGAAATGGAGAAACAGGCGCTGCAGCGCCAGATGGCTGATCGGTTTGAGGCCGACGTCAAGGGCGTGGTGTCGGCCGTCGCAAAGGCGACCGAAGGCATGCAACACGTCGCCGGCGAGATCACCACGAGCGTCAACGGCACCTCGCAGCGTGCTTCCGCCGCGGCGACAGCCTCCGAGGAGGCCTCGACCAGCGTCAATGCGGTCGCTGCGGCGACCGAGGAGCTGGCCTCATCGGTGAACGAGATCGGTCGCCAGGTCACCCATTCCAGTCAGGTCGCGAGCGGCGCGGTGGTCAAGGCCACCGAAACGACGGCGATGGTCACGAGCCTCGCCGCCGCAGCCGAGCGCATCGGCGACGTGCTGCGGCTGATCAGCGAGATCGCAAGCCAGACCAATCTGCTGGCGCTCAACGCCACGATCGAGGCGGCGCGAGCGGGCGAAGCCGGCCGCGGCTTCGCGGTGGTCGCCGCCGAGGTAAAGGGGCTCGCCAGCCAGACCGCGAAGGCCACCGACGAGATCGCAAGCCAGGTGACCGCGATCCAGGCCGCCACCGGAAATTGCGTCACTGCGATTTCAGGGATCAGCGACACCATCCGCGAGATCAGCGGCATTACCACCGCCATCGCCGCTGCAGTCGAAGAGCAGGGCTCGGCGACGCGGGAGATCGCCCGCAGCGTGCAGCAGGCGTCCGCCGGCACCACCGACGTCTCGGCCAATGTCGCCGGCGCAAGCCAGTCCGCCGACCAGTCGCGCGCACTGGCCAGCAATGTCATGGTTGCTTCGGGTGAACTCGGCCAGCACGCCTCAGCGCTTCGGCAGAGCGTCGACACCTTCCTCGCGGGCCTGCGCGGCGCCGCCTAGCTCACAAAGTGTCGTTCTGCACGTTGCTCGCCACCGTCAAGACGCCGAACAGCAGGGCCATCGCCAGCATCCAGTCGAGCAGAATGGCTTTCAGCCGCCGCGAGAAGCGGGCATAGCGCGGTCCGGGCGTCAGGGTTGAGGCGTCAGAGGCCATGGCAATGTCGCATCCGCTCGTCCGATCCAGCCATAAGACGCCGGCGGACGGCTCAAGGTTCGAACGTATCAGTCTGCAGCATCACGCCACCAGCGCGGCGTCCAATCCGTCGATGCCGCGCTGCGCGGCCAGCAGGCTGACGATCTCGGCGTTCGGCCGGGCCTTGCTGAACAGAAAACCCTGACCCTCGTCGCAGCCTTCGGCCCGGAGGCAGCTCAGCTCGGCTTCGGTCTCGACACCCTCGGCGGTGATGATGACGCCGAGCCCCTTGCCGAGGCTGACGATGGAGCGGATGATCGCCTGGGCCTCGCGGTTGGCGCCGAGATCGCGCACGAAGGATTGGTCGATCTTGATCTTGTCGAAGGGAAAGCTGCGCAAATAGCTGAGGCTGGAATAGCCGGTGCCGAAATCGTCCATCGAGATGCGCACGCCGAGCGCGCGCAGCGCATGCAGCGTCGCCAGCACCTGGGCGCTCTTCTCCAAAAGCAGCGTCTCGGTGATCTCGAGCTCGAGCCGCCGCGGCGGCAGGCCGGACTGCTTCAGCGCGTCCGTCACCACCGAAAGCAGATTGCCGCTGCGGAACTGCAGCGGCGACAGATTGACGGCGACGCGGACGTCGTCGGGCCAAGTCGCGGCGTCCAGGCACGCCCGGCGCAGCATCAAGCCACCGAGCGGGTTGATCAGCCCGGTTTCTTCCGCCACCGGAATGAACTCGGCCGGCGAGATCATCCCGCGATCGGCATGCGGCCAGCGCACCAACGCCTCGAAGCCGGTGATGCGGCCGCTCTGGAGGTCGATCAGCGGCTGGTAGTACGGACGCAGCACGTCGCTCTGGATCGCGTCGCGCAGCTCGACCTCGATCTTGCGCCGGCCCTGCGCTTTGGCGTCGAGCGCGGCCTCGAAGAACGCAAACGTGCCGCGCGCATCCAGCTTGGCGCGCGACAGCGCCATGCCGGCGCTCTTGAGCAGCTTTTCGGAATCATCGCCGTCGCCTGGCGCCATCGCGATGCCGATGGAAGCGCCGATCACCACGGAATGGCCGTCGAGCAGATAGGGATCGGCGATGGCTTCAAGCAGGCGCTTCGCCAGCAACACCGCGTCCTCGGGCCGCGTCAGGCCGCTCTGCACGATCGCGAACTCGTCCGAGTTCAGCCGGGCCAGCGCGTCTTCCTCACGCAAGGTCGAGCGCAGCCGCTTGCCGACTCCGCGCAAGAGCTTGTCGCCGACCGCGTGTCCCAGCGCGTCGTTGACCGCCTTGAAATTGTCGAGCCCCAGCATCAGCAGCGCGACCTTGTCGGTGCTGCGGCGGGTGTGCAGCAGTATCTCATCGACCTGCTGGCGCAGCAAATTGCGGTTGGGCAGGCCGGTCAGGCCGTCATGCTGCGCCATGAAGGCGAGCCGCGCCTCGGCGCGTTTGCGCTCGGTGATGTCCATCAGCGCGAGCAGCACCGCGGGCCGCTCGGCATAGCTCAGTTCGCGGGAATAGATCGCAAGGTCGATCAGCGCGCCGTCGGCCTTGACGTGCTTCCAGGTGCGCCCGGGCTGCTCCTCACCGGTCGGGTCTGAGGTCCAGGGCGGCTCCCTCTCGAAAGCCTGCAGGGAGCGGATTGTCAGCCGCTCGAACTCGGCGCGGCTGTAGCCGTAATGGGCGACCGCCGCATCGTTGACGCTGAGGATACGCTCATCGTCCAGCGCGCAGACGATCATGGGGACGGGATTGCCGTCGAACAGCAGGCGGAACGAGGCCTCGCGCTGCTTCAACTCGGTGATATCGACGCGCAGGCCGACGACGCCGCCGTCGTCGGTCAGCCGCTCGTCGATCAGGATGACGCGACCGTCCGCCAGCTTCTGCTCGTGACGCGCGCCGGGCTGATAGAGTTTTTGCAGCCGCTCGGCGATCCAGTCTTCCTCGTGGCCGGCAGCCTCGGGATAGTCGCCGCGGGCGACACCAATGCGCAGCGTGTCTTCGAGACGCGCGCCTTCTTCGAACAGATCGGCGGTCTTGCTGTAGATCTCGGCGTATTGCTTATTCCAGAGGACGTAGCGGCCCTCGGCATCGAGAAATACGATGCCCTGCGGCAGGATCTCGATGGCCTGACGCAGACGCTCATGGGATTTGCGCGCTTCCGCGATCGCGGCTTCCGCCTCGGCGCGGCTGCGCAGAACCTCGTCGCGTTCGGACGGAGGACGAGGCGCGCGCGCAAAACGCGGCTTGCGCGGGTGCAGGCCGAGCCTGCCAAGCACGCTCCCCTTCCGCTTTTTTGGTTTTCGAGACCCCGAACTCAACTTCACTCGTCCCAGTCGCACTCAGCGACCGCAAGGTGTGGAGCAAGTGTCTGAAAAAAAGGTAATCTTGGGTAGTTCGACGGTTGGACGCACGGACTGGCAGCCACAAGAAGTCAGCCGTTATTGCCCGTTTACAAGGCGCGGCAGCGCCGACGGGCGCGCCAAGCGCATCGCATCGTCGCCATTGGAGAACGAGATGGCGCAAAAATTACGCGCTGCCTTGAATTATTTCCGGGATCGCGCGCGATTGCATGCAGAGCGGAGTGAGTATGCGTCCTCCGCACGAATTTTGGCCAATGCATGAGAGGGTTATCGCGCCGTTAAAAACGACCGGCTCCGCGCGGGGAACTGCGACTTTCGGACGATATTTTGGCCGAAGGACTGTTTCTTAACCCCGACGCGGTGTTGGGTTATAAGGTTGCCAGCATGAGTCCCCGCCGCCTCACCCCCCTCCTGCTCGTCATGACGCTCCTGGCCGCCGGCGACGCGCTGGCCCAGGACAAAGGCAGCGTGACCCCGAAACCGCTGCCGCCGCTCACCAATCCCAACGATCCCAGTATCGGCGCCAGGGAGCTGTTCGCGCGAAAGCTGCTGCCGTCGAGGGGACCGGCCCATGTCATCGGCTCCTACGTCAAGGGCTGCATCGGCGGCGCCGAGCAGATGCCGCTCAACGGCGACAATTGGCAGGTGATGCGACTGTCGCGTAACCGCAGCTACGGTCACCCCGCGATGATCGCGCTGATCAAGCGCCTCGCGGCCAGGGTGCACAAGGACGCGGGATGGCCGGGCATTTTGGTCGGCGACATCGGCCAGCCGCGCGGCGGGCCGGCGCTGTCAGGCCATGCCAGTCACCAGATCGGCCTCGACGCCGATATCTGGCTGACGCCGATGCCGGACCGTCGTTTGTCGCGCGAGGAGCGTGAGGAGATGTCGGCGGTGATGATGGTGCGGCAGGACCGGCTCGACATCGATCCAAAAGTGTTCACGCCAGGCCATGTGCTGGTGCTGCGAGACGCGGCGCGGGAGCCGGCGGTGCAGCGCATCTTCGTCAATGCCGCGATCAAGAAGGCGCTGTGCCGTGAGGCCAAGGGCGACCGTTCCTGGCTGTCGAAGATACGGCCGTGGTGGGGCCACGACTATCACTTCCATATCCGCATGCGCTGCCCGGCGGGCGCGGGCGAATGCGAAGGCCAGTCCTCGCAATCCGAGGACGAGGGCTGCAAGCCCTCCGATCTCGCTTACTGGTTCAGCGATGGCGTGCTGCACCCCAAGCCGCCGCCGGAGCCACCGAAGCCGAAACCGCCGATGACGCTGGCGCAGATGCCGGCGGCCTGCAAAGTGGTGCTGCATGCGAGGGACGCGAAGCCTTAGCCGGCTGTCCTCCTCGCCTTGCGGGATCGGAGCTGGATCGGACCAAACGTCGGCTTTGACCCGTTTCGCCAGCCTGTTATGGTCGCACCAGCGATCGCTTGCCGGACCGTAAGTCCGGCGGGCTTGCCGGAACAGCGCTTCCGCCGGTCGCAGCCTGACTCAACCAACGCCGTCTTGCGCGCGCCGCCTCGCGTGCCCTGAGCGTGCGCATGGAGCGCTTTCGATGTCCCGCCTTTCCGCGCTTTTTTCGGTTTTGCTCGTTCTGACCGCGAGCCTTTCGCCTGCCGCCGCCGAGCAGAAGACCATCACCGTGTTCGCCGCCGCCTCGATGAAGAACGCGCTCGACGAGGTCGATGCCGCCTACACCGCAAAAACCGGTGTCAAGTTCAGCGTCAGCTATGCCGCGAGCTCGGTGCTCGCCAAGCAGATCGAGCAGGGCGCGCCGGCCGATATGTTCGTCTCCGCCGATACCGATTGGATGGACTACGCGACAAGCAAGAAGGCCATCAACGAGCCGACCCGGGTCAATCTGCTCGGCAACAGCATCGTGCTGATCGCGCCGAAGGATTCCAAGATCGACAACGTCACCATCGCGCAAGGCTTCGACCTCGCAAAACTCGCCGGCGACGGCAGAATCGCGACCGGTGACGTCAAGTCGGTGCCGGTTGGAAAGTATGCCAAGGCGGCGCTGGAGAAGCTCGGGGCGTGGCAGGCCGCCGAGCCGAAATTCGCGATGGCCGAGAGCGTGCGCGCCGCGCTGACGCTGGTGGCCCGCGGCGAGGCTGATCTCGGCATCGTCTATTCCACCGATGCCAGGGTCGAGCCAGGCGTGAAGATCGTCGGCACCTTTCCGGCGGACTCGCACCCCGCGATCATCTATCCGGTTGCTGCGACCACGGTCGCGAAGGGCGAGACCAGTGACTACCTCGCCTTCCTGCGCTCGACCGCTGCCAAGACCATTTTGGAGAAATACGGCTTCAAGTACCTGGTCAGCCCCACGACTTAATATCTCCGACGTGATATCTGCGACTTGATGTCCGAAATTTCTCCCGCCGAATGGACGGCGATCCTGCTCTCGCTCAGGGTCGCGGTCGTCGCAACGCTGGTCGCAACGCCGTTCGGCATTGCGCTGGCGTGGCTGCTGGCGCGGCGTGATTTCTGGGGCAAGTCGGTGCTCGATGCGCTGGTGCATCTGCCGCTGGTGCTGCCGCCAGTTGTCACTGGCTATCTGCTCTTGCTGACTTTTGGACGCCGCGGCCTCGTTGGCGGCTTCCTCGCCGATACGCTCGGCATCGTCTTCGCCTTTCGCTGGACCGGCGCTGCGCTTGCCTGCGGCCTGATGTCGTTCCCACTGCTGGTGCGCCCGATACGGCTGTCGATCGAGGCGATCGACAGCCGGCTCGAGCAGGCCGCCGAAACGCTCGGCGCGGCACCGTGGAAAGTGTTCTTCACGGTAACGCTGCCGCTGGCGCTGCCTGGCGTCCTCGCCGGCATGGTGCTTGGCTTTGCCAAAGCGATCGGCGAGTTCGGTGCCACCATCACCTTCGTCTCCAACATTCCCGGCGAGACCCAGACGATTTCGTCCGCGATCTATTCGCTGATCCAGACGCCTGACGGCGACGCGGCCGCGGGACGGCTGGTGATCGTCTCGATCGTGCTCGCGCTCGGCGCGTTGATCGCCGCCGAGTGGTTCGCCCGCCGCGCCACGCAGCGCCTGCACGGGAATTGACCATGCTGCGCGTCGACATCGAAAAGCAGCTCGGCGAGTTCTCGCTGTCCGCGTCCTTCACCAGCGAGGGCCGCGTCATCGGACTGTTCGGCGCCTCCGGCGCGGGCAAGAGCTCGCTGGTCAACATGATCGCAGGGCTGTTGCGTCCGGATCGCGGCACCATCGTGATCGATGGCGAGACCGTCGACGACACCGCGGCCGGCATTCATGTGCCGACCTATCGCCGCCGCATCGGCTATGTGTTCCAGGACGCGCGGCTGTTTCCGCATCTCAATGTGGCGCAAAACCTCGATTACGGCCGGCGCATGAACGGCCTTGCGTCCGACCCGGCCCAGCACACGCGCGTTATCGATCTGCTCGACATCGGTGCGCTGCTTGATCGCCGCCCCGGAAAACTCTCCGGCGGCGAACGCCAGCGCGTCGCGCTCGGCCGCGCGCTGCTCTCGAAGCCGCGCCTGCTGCTGCTCGACGAGCCGCTCGGCGCGCTCGACGAGGGCCGCAAGCTCGAGATCCTGCCCTATCTGGTGCGGCTGCGCGACGAGGCCAATGTCCCCATGGTCTATGTCAGCCACGACGTCGCCGAGCTGCGCCAGCTCGCCACGCAGATCGTGATGCTGAAGCAGGGGCGGGTGACGTCGTTTGGTGGGGTGAAGGTGCTGACGTAGCGACGAGGCGGATCGCGTTTCGACGAACCGCCTCGCTCTAACTTACAGCCCGCCACTACCAGCCGCGATCGACGTTGCGCACGTCGCCCGTTCGGGCGTCCACATCGACTTCCATCCAGCGGCCGACACTGTCACGGCCTTCGATCTGCCATTCGTCGCCGGCGAACTCGGTGTGCGAAATGGTCATGACACCAATATCGCTCGCGACGTCGAGCGCGGCCTGCATCGAGATCTGATCGCCGGTGTCATAGGCCCTCGCTGGGGCCGCCGATCCGAGACCGATCGCGACGACGGCCGGCAAGATGAGATTTCGCATAGGTTGCTCCTGTCAGATACGTTTACGCGGCTAAGAACGAGTGGCGTCGCGGAGCGTTCCGGACACAGGGATCACGAAGGCGCAAATCTTTGGCGGTTGCGGCGATTTGGTGGCGGCTCCTCATTTTCGTCACACCGGGTTCGCGCTAGCGCGCGCTCCGGAGTGACAACGAGATGACTAGACCCCCGCCACCGAGGTCCACAGCTCCGCTAGCTTGCGGCGCAGCGCTTGCCTGCGCGTCAGCGGCGCGGGCGCTTCCTCGTCTTCCGGCAGGCGCAGGCCAACGACGTTGACTCGGCCGCCGGAGATGGAGCGCGCGACGAGCACGATCGGATCCAGCGCAAGCTCGGCGCCCTCTTTCGGCGCGCGGTCGAGATGGACGTCGAAATAATCGGCCAAAGTCAGCTTGCTCTCGTCTTCGCCGGCCTTCACGCCGTAGATCTCCGCGAGCTCGGCGAGCGTGTGCTCGCCGGAGACCATGAAGTCGCCGAGCAGATGCGGGTCCGGCGCCGAGCTCGGCTGCATGTCGACGAAGAAGCGGTCGAGCGATTCGGCCTTTTCTGGCGGCGCCAGCAGATAGATGTAGTCGCCCGGCGCGATCGGCTCGGCTTCAACCGGCGTCAAAATGTTCTCGTTGCGGATCACCAGCGTCGGCTTGGACCAGGACGGGATCAGGCCGCGGCGGAAATACAGGCTCTTGGGCCGCACCGGATAGCCGACGAGTTGCTGCTCGAGCTGGCCGGGCAGATCGAGCTCGACGCGGCGCGGGCCGCGCTCGGCGCGCGGCAGCGCGACATGAAGCTTGCGCGCGGCCGGCGCCAGCGTCCAGCCTTGCAGCAGCAGCGAGATGATGACGACAACAAAGGCGACGTCGAAATAGAGATAGGCTTTCGTCAGCCCGACCAGCATCGGGATCGAGGCCAGGAAGATCGCGACCGCACCGCGCAGGCCGGTCCAGGCGATGAAGATCTTCTCGCGCCAGTTGAAGCGGAACGGCGCCAGGCACACGAACACCGCGATCGGCCGAGCGACCAGCATCAGCACGAAGGCGATCCCGACCGCCGGCAGCACGCTGGCGCCAAGCCGGCTCGGCGAGACCAGCAGGCCGAGCAGCACGAACATCACGATCTGCGCCAGCCAGGTCGCAGCATCCAGGAACGCCACCACCGAATTATGCGCACGGGTCGGCCGGTTGCCGATGATGATGCCGGCGAGATAGACCGCGAGAAAACCCGAGGCATGCATGATCTGCGAGCCACCGAAGATGACGAGCGCCGCAGTCGTGACAAACGGCGCATGCAGGCCCTGCGGCAGCGCCACCTGGTTGAGCGCGACGACGACCAGACGTCCGCCGAGGAAGCCGACGACGGCGCCCAGCACCGCCTCCAGCAAGAACTCCATCATCACATGCCCGGCCGTGCCCGTTCCGAGGGAGATGTATTCGACCAGCATCAAGGTGAGGAAGATCGCGAAGGGATCGTTGGTGCCGGATTCCACTTCCAGCGTCGCGCCGACACGCGGGCGCAGGCGCAGGCCCTGGGTATGCACCAGCAGGAACACAGCGGCGGCATCAGTCGAGGCCACCACGGCGCCGACCAGCAGCGACTCCGTCCAGTTGAGATCGAGTGCGTATTTGGCGAACGGCGCCGTGATCAGCGCAGTCAGAAGCACGCCGACGGTGGCGAGCACCACGGATGGCGCGAGCACGGTGCGGATGCTGGCAAAGCGCGTCTTCAGGCCGCCGTCGAACAGGATCAGGGCAAGCGCCACCGAGCCGACCAGATAGGTGGTGCGGACGTCGTCGAACTGAAGCTGGCCGGGGCCGGAATCGCCCGCGAGCATGCCGATGGCAAGAAAGACGAGCAGCAAGGGCGCGCCGAAGCGCAGTGCAAGCAGGCTCGACAGGATGCCGGCCAACACCAGGACGGCGCCGAGCAATATGGCGAGACTGACAGAGTCGAGGGAGGCCATCCACCTTCCGGGTACGAATTCGCTGGAATGGCATCCTTATCGTCGGCGGACTCCCGCGCCAACCCATTTTCTCCCGCTCGCGGCAATCTGCCCGTATTTTGCGGCCTTAACGCACTTCACTTAGCGGTGTATCGGTGGCCCGGCCGCTCCCTTTGTGGGATTCTGCGGCGCCCTCGAATCAAATCCTCCCGCCCGCTTCCCGACGAGACCGATGGACATGGACCTCAAAGACTTCATGGAGTTCGTGCAGACCACCGCACGCAGCGTCGGGGCGGAGATCTCCTCACCCTGGTTCTACCTGCAATTCGGCCTGATCCTGGCTGCGGCCGGCATCGCCTATGCCGCGGAAGCCGGGGTTCGCCACCGCGTCGACATGACATCGCTGGCGATGCACTGGCCGCTGCCGCTCCGGCACTTCGCCCGCGTCATGGTGAGCAGCGCCTCGACGGCGGTGTTCACCCTGCTGGTGATCATCTCCCGCGTGGTGATGTATCACGCGACCTGGCCGAGCCGCAGCTATCTGCTGATGGTCGCCGCCAAGCTCGGGCTGGCCTGGCTCGCGATCCGGCTGCTGACCTCGATGCTGCGCAACGCCTTCATCGTCAAGCTGGTGTCGATCACGGCCTGGTTTGTCGCCGCGCTCTCCATCCTCGGCCAGCTCGATGCGACGGTGGATTTGCTGGATTCCTTCGCCATCGTGCTCGGCGGCCTGCGGCTGACGCCGCTGCTGGTGATCAAGGCCGGCGCGCTGCTGCTCATCGCGCTCTGGGCCACCAATATCGCCAGCAATTTCGCCGAGAGCCGGATCAATTCGACGACCGATTTGACCCCGTCGGTGCAGGTGCTGCTGATCAAGATCATCCGGATCGGACTTCTGGCCATCGCAATTGTCATTGCGCTCGGCGCGGTCGGCATCGACCTCTCCGCGCTCGCGGTGTTCTCCGGCGCGGTCGGCGTCGGCATCGGTATCGGCCTGCAGAAGATCGTCGCCAATTTCATCTCGGGCATCATCCTGCTCGCCGACAAATCGGTGAAGCCCGGCGACCTCGTCACCATCGGGGACAACACCGGGCGCATCAGCGCGATGAAGACGCGCTATATTTCCGTCGCCGCCGGCGACGGCCGCGAATTCCTGGTGCCGAACGAGGATCTGGTGACGCAGAAAGTGGTCAACTGGACCTATACCGACAAGAACACGCTGGTGAAGATCGCCTTCGGCACCAATTACGACGCCGATCCGCGGCTGGTCTGCAAGCTCGCCGCCGAGACCGCCGCCGCCCATCCCCGCGCGCAGAAGGGCAAGCCGCCGAACAGCATTTTGACCGAGTTCGCGGAAGCCGGAATGAAGTTCTCGCTGACCTTCTGGATCGCGGACCCCGACGGCATGGACGGCGTCAAGAGCGACGTGATGCTGGCGTTGTGGGACGCCTTCAAGCGCGAGGGCATCCGGGTTCCCTATCCCGTCCGCGAAATCCGCATCCGCGGCGGCGCGCTGCCGGTGGAAACCACCGTAGAAGTCCCGAATTAGGCCCGCTTACGGGCGCAAGGCAGGCACGCCTGACTTGCATGAAGGCCCGCAATCATTAAATTGGAGCGTGAAATCAAGCCTTTCCGCCGATATCGAGCCCACCCCAGAAGATAGCGCCCGCATGAGTTACGTCGAAGCTTCCGATACCTCCCTGCGCAAGACCGGACAGATCAAGCTGCACGGACCGAGCGCCTTTGCCGGCATGCGCAAGGCGGGAGCGCTGGTGGCGAAGTGCCTCGACGAGCTCACCGACATCGTCGGGCCCGGCGTGCCGACCGAGCGCATCGACCAGTTCGTCCGCGACTTCGCCTTCAGCAACAATGCCTATCCGGCGACGCTGATGTATCGCGGCTATCGCTACTCGACCTGCACCTCGCTCAACCACGTGGTCTGCCACGGCATGCCCGGCGACCGTCCGCTGAAAGAGGGCGACATCGTCAACATCGATGTCACCTTCATCGTCGACGGCTGGTATGGCGATTCCAGCCGCATGTATGCGGTCGGGCCGATCGCGCGCAAGGCCGAACGGCTGATCGAAGTGACGTATGAGGCCATGATGCGGGGCATCGCCGCGGTGAAGCCCGGCGCCACCACCGGCGACATCGGCCACGCCATCCAGAGCTTCGTCGAGCCGCAGGCCATGAGCGTGGTGCGCGATTTCTGCGGTCATGGCCTCGGGCGCATGTTCCACGACGAGCCGAACATCATCCATATCGGCCGGCCGGGCGAAGGCGTGCAGCTCAAGCCGGGCATGTTCTTCACCATCGAGCCGATGATCAATCTCGGCAAGCCGCATGTGAAGATCCTGTCCGACGGCTGGACCGCCGTCACCCGCGACCGCTCGCTATCGGCGCAGTTCGAGCATTCCGTCGGCGTCACCGCCACCGGCGTCGAGATCTTCACGCTATCGGAGCGGCACGGCGAGAAGCAGATCGGGTGATGGCGGCGCAAGCGCCGACGCGCGCCTATCGCGGCCGGCGGAACGACGACGGCCGCCGCTTGTAGGTCGCGGCAAAGGCATCGTTGAATCTGCGAACGCTGCCGAAACCTGCGGCGAAGGCGATCTCCGCCAATGTCATGCTGGTCTGGTCGATCAAGCGCTTGGCTTCCTGCACCCGCCGCGTCGCTGCGATCTCGCTCGGGCTCGCCCCGGCGTGGCGCATGAACAGGCGAAGCAGGTGGCGCGGCCCGACGCCAAGGGCTTCTGCGAGCTCCGTCATTGACGCCTCATCCAGAAAACCGTCATGGATCAGACGCATCCCGCGCGCCACGGTGCTCGCCGTTCCCATCCAGGCCGGCGACCCCGGCGCCGTTTCCGGCCGGCAGCGGAGGCACGGGCGAAAACCGGCCCGCTCGGCGGCGGCAGCTGTCGCATAGAAGGTGACGTTCTCGGAGCGAGCAGGACGAACCGGACAGACCGGCCGGCAATAGATGCGCGTCGAGCGGACACCGGAGAAGAACAGTCCGTCGAAAGCGCGCGCACGCGCCAGCCGAGCCCGATCGCAGGTTTCCCAGTCGAGATGCGGTGGCAGCGTTTGCCGATGCGCCGAGCCTGTCGCCATTGCGCGATAATAATGCCCGCGCTGCACGCCGAGTAGCTGAAATCGGACTCGATCGGGCGATGAGGTCCGAATTCAGCCAGCCTCTCCCGGCGCTCCGGATCATGGTGTCGATCGCTTCAGGAGCAAATTGCATGAGCACGCAGGGGCAACAAACGACGCCAAGGAAGACCACTCTCGCGCTCGAGATCGGGCTCCTGCTGCTGCTCTCGCTGATCTGGGGCAGTTCGTTCACGCTGATCAAGGTCGCGATCCCGACGATTCCGCCCTTCACGATGGTCGCCGCGCGGGCGACGATCGCGGCCATTATCCTGATCCTGATCGCTCTCGCGCAGGGACACGCCCTTCCCCACCGAGGATCGGTCTGGGCGGCCCTCTTCGTGCAAGGGCTGCTGCAGAGTGCGCTGCCCTTCACCCTGATCAGCTGGGGCGAGGCACATATCGCAAGCGGTCTCGCCGGCGTACTCAATGCAACCCCGCCGATGTTTGTGCTCGCGATCGCGATGACGACCGTGCGCGGGCGGCTGAGCATCAACGGCCAGAAGCTCATCGGCGTCGGTCTCGGTCTCGCGGGTGTCGCCGTGACCATAGGTGCCGATGCGTTTTCGGGGATCGGCACGGCCGCTCCGCTGGCCCAGGCAGCGGTACTATGCGCGAGCCTCTGCTATGCGCTCGCACCGATATGGGGGCAGCGCTTCTCGGGCCATCCCGCGATCGTCACGGCGGCCGGATCCATGAGTTGCGCCGCGCTTCTCATGCTCCCGATCGCCGCCGCTCTCGAACAGCCGTGGACACTGGCGCCGCCGCCGGCGCAGGCGATCGCGGCGGTGATCGCGCTCGCGGTGGTCTGCACGGCTTTCGCGATGGTGATCTATTTCCGGCTGATCCAAACGCTCGGTCCGCTCGGCACGACAAGCGGAAGCTATCTGCGCGCCGGTTTCGCGGTGGCGCTCGGCACCGCATGGCTCGGCGAGCAATTTACCTGGTCCAGTCTTGCCGGAATGCTGTTCATTCTCGCCGGTGTGGTGGCGGTCACGGTGCCCGCACCAGCGCACGGCGCCAGGAGACCGGCGGGCTGAGTCACCATCTTCAAAGCCAGATGCCAGGACCTGCGCGCCGTCCCGCAATTGACGGTTGCAAAAGCGCTGGTCCGCGGCAATGCTGGCGGCCGATGCCCGCCAAGTCAGACCACGACAAGAGCAAGCCGGAGGAAGCGCCGCACTATCTCGGCCATCGCGAGCGGCTGCGCGAGCGCTTCTACAGCGCCGGTGCGGATGCGCTCAGCGACTACGAGCTGCTCGAGATGGCGCTGTTTCCGGCGCTGCCGCGGCGCGACACCAAGCCGCTGGCGAAGACGCTCATCAAGACGTTCGGCTCGTTCGCCGAAGTCGTCCATGCCCCGGTGGCGCGCCTGCGCGAGGTTGACGGCGTCGGCGAGCCCGCGATCCACCAGCTCAAGCTGATTGCGGCGGCATCGCACCGCGTCGCCAAGGGCGAGGTCAACAGCCGCAACGCGCTGTCGTCCTGGAACGAGGTGATCGACTATTGCCGCACCAGCATGGCGTTTGCCGACAAGGAGCAATTCCGCCTGCTGTTCCTCGACAAGCGCAACCAGCTCATCGCCGACGAGGTGCAGCAGACCGGCACCGTCGACCACACCCCGGTCTATCCGCGCGAGGTGATCAAGCGCGCGCTGGAATTATCCGCGACCGCGCTGATCCTGGTCCACAACCACCCCTCAGGCGATCCCTCGCCCTCGCAGGCCGACATCCAGATGACGAAAGCGATCATCGACATCGCAAAGCCGCTCGGTATCTCCGTGCACGACCACATCATCGTCGGCCGAGGCGGCCATGCCAGCCTGCGTGGGCTGCGGTTGATCTAGGCTGTCGAATCACATGACAAGGACAGCATGAGCGACTGGCTGCACAATCTGCCACTGCCCTGGATGGCGCTGGTGGTCTTCGGTTTCACTTATCTGGTGGCGATGGCCATCTTCGCGGCCGTCGCGCTTGTCGCAACGGGGGAGCGCGCCAAATCGCTGAAGGCGATCTCACCGGGCATGCTGCCGGTGCTCGGCATCATCTTCGGCCTGTTCGTCGCCTTTACCGCGGCGCAGGTCTGGGGCGACAGCGACCGCGCCGGCGCCGCGGTGAGCCGTGAGGCCAGCGCGCTGCGAAGCGCTGTGCTGCTCGCCGCCGGCCTGCCGGCAGAGCAGGAGACAAGGCTGCGCGGCCTGGTGCGCGACTATGTCGAGCAGGCCGTCACGGTGGAATGGCCGATGATGGCGCATCAGGAGGTGTCGCTGAAGGTGACGCCGCCCGCGCTCGCCGAAGCCTTGCAGCTCGTCGTCGCGATGGCGCCGCAGGGCCGGAATCAGGAGACCGTGCAGCACGAGATCATCAACGCGCTCCAGCAGGCGCTGGATGCGCGGCGGCAGCGGATCATCGTCAGCCTCGCCGCGGTGAATTCGGTCAAATGGTGGTGCCTGTATCTCCAGGCGGCCTGCGCGCTGCTGGTGATCGGCCTCGTCCATTGCGACAACCGGCTGGGATCGGCGATCGCGATGGGCCTGTTCGCGACCGGCGTCGCGACCTCGGTTCTCTTGATCGCCGCGCACGACCGGCCGTTCGCCGGCCAGGTCTCGATCCGGCCGGAGCCGCTGCTCCAGATCATGCCGGAGTCAGCGGCGAAAAGTTGAGGCGCGACAGCTCGTCTCGATCTCAGTAGCAGTATCGGGGATCGACCGGGACGTAGGAGCCGTCCCGGCGCTGCATGTAGCAACCGCGCTGATAGGCGTAGTAGCCGGAGCGGCGGCGTTCGCCCTCGGAGGCGATCGCAGCACCCGTGCCGGCGCCGACGACAGCGCCGATGGCGGCTCCACGGCCCCCGCCGAGCGCGCCACCCACGATCGCTCCACCGACGCCGCCGAGGATGGCACCGCCAATTGCGTCCTGCGCCGCCGCCTCGTGGACCGGCATCGCCATCGCGACCGTCAGACATGCCGCGATCGCGAAACTTCCAATATGAAGACCTCGAAGCATGCTCGCCCTCCCCCTGTGGTCAGGCGAGTCATAGCGCCGGAAGCGGATTCGGGCCAGACAAATTGCCGACGCCGCGCCTCATCACGTCATGCGGTGGCGCCGGAGGCGTAGCGCGACGGCGGCTTTAATGATGCCGCTTGCGATGCACGGGCTTGCCGATTCATCTCAAGCATCGACCCAGCGCTGCACGGCCTCGGCGGTGTCGGCGGGCGTGGTGTTGAAACAGATCGCGGCGTCAGGCGCCAGGCGGTGGACGAGGTTGAGCACCTTCTCGAACAGCAGCAGACGCTCCTTCGGCTCGCGCAGGCCCGCGCCGATCACGATGCAGTCGAAGCTCTCGTCGCGCAACGCTGCCGTGACGGCGGCTTCCGCCGCGGCATCGAGATCGATCAGGCAGCTCGTGACCTCGTAACCGAGATCGCGCAGGCGCAGCAGCTGCGCATCGATGTAGTCGCGCACGAGTTCCGGTGTGAGCAGCGGGAATGCGCTGTAGTCCGCATTGCCGGGTTCGATGCCGATCGCGAGGACGCGCTTGGTCATGCAGGAATCCTTGCGGGACTGCCTCGCGTCGCTAACGGAGGAGGGTCCCTGCCGGTTCCCTCGGGGGCGACCGCCTCGATCCCGGTCCCGCCGCTCATTTTCCCGGCGAGGCTGTAACCCAGTTCACACGCGCCGCGCCGGCGGCCTGCCAGATTTGGGAGATCACGCTGCCGTCACGCCCTGATCACGGCACCTGGTTCACTTGGACTGACACGGAGTTGCGATAATTCATTCATTGCAGGAGCGGAAAATGGTCTCATTCGAGAGTTTGAAAAGCGAATACGAGCGGAATTGGGCCAATCTCGAGATCCGGCCTCCACGCCTCTCCGACGCGAACGGGGTCGCACGCAAGGCCATTAACGGCAAGGCGACCTATCAGCAGGTCGAGCGGTTGACCGGCGTCCCTTGGTATTTCGCTGCCCTCTGTCATTACCGCGAGTCCAATTTCGATTTCGACACCTATCTCGGCAACGGCGAAACGCTTCATCGCGCCACGACCGTCGTTCCGAAAGGGCGCGGTCCGTTTGCCACGTTCGTGGACGGCGCCGTGGATGCATTCAGAATCGAAAATTTCGTCGGCGCTCACGACTGGGGTATCGCGCGGATTCTGTTCCGGCTCGAGGCGTTCAACGGCTTCGGCTATCACGCCAAGGGCTGCAATTCGCCCTATCTTTATGGTGGTTCGACATTGTATGGCCCGCCCGAGGCAAGGGCCGGCAAGTTCGTCCGCGACCATGTGTTCGATTCGAACCACGTCGATTCCCAGCTCGGCACCGCCGTGATCCTGCATGCGATGATGTCGCTCGATTCCTCGATCACGCTCGACGGCAACCCGCAATTCGCAAGCCGCGTGGAACCGGAGGACGACTCGGCATCGACGATCGTTCTCATGCAGCAGGCGCTCAACAAGCTCGGCGCCAATCCGCCGCTCGACGAGGACGGCATCAGTGGACCGAAGACGAAGACCGCGGTCTCGCAGTTTCAGCAGCGGAACGGCCTGAGGGATACCGGACTTCTCGACGGCGCCACGGTCGCCGCTCTCACGCGCACGGCGCAGTCGGGCCCCACCGGACCGACCGGCGATGTGTCCCAGATCATGAAGCGGCTTGAGGACCTCGCACAATTGCTGCGGCCACCGGCCGGCGGTGTGACGCCGGGAACGACGACATCGGGCAACACGCTGCCCGCCACCAACGATCCGATCAGCCTGTTCGAACGGCTCCTTTCCCTCGTCAACAAGACAGCTCCCATGCCAGGACCAGTCACCCCGACCAGCCCCGCCCCCGTCAATCAGTTGAAGCAGGTGGTCGACCTGCTCAGTACCTTGCTCAACAAGGACGGCAAGCCTGTCCTCGGCCAGGTCAACGGCGCGCTCGGCGACACCATCGGCAAGATGCTCGACGGCAAGAAGACTGCGCTCGGCATCGGCGGCTCGCTGATCACGGCGCTGCTCTCTTCGGTGACGGCGAGCCCCAACGCGGGCGGTATTGCCGGACTGCTCGGGACGATCGTGTCCGCCGTGCCTGGCCTCGGCCAGTTCGCGATGCCGATCTCCCTGGCACTCACGGCCTGGGGCGTGCTCGGCAAGCTGGAGAAGTGGGCCCAAGGCACCGCGCCGCCGCCGAAGGCGACGACGTAACCTGCGGTGATCCTTCGAGACGGCTACCTATGGCGGGCCCTCAAGATGAGGTCGCATTTCGCGGCGCCTACTGACGCAGCATGATCAGGGGATCGGCGGTATCGGGAACGCGCCGCCATTGCGCGTTGTCGTCGGCCTCGAACTGCCAGGCGTCGCCGGCCTTCGACATCAAAATGATCTGACCGCGCTCGAGCCGCCATTGCGTGGGGTTGAACTGCGCGATGGCCGCGTCGCATTTCGGCTTGAGGAAGACCTGGAAATTGTCGGGCCCGGCTTCCGTGTTGGTCAGCGTCAGCGCGCAGACCGGCTGGCCGTTGCTCCGCACCATCGACCAGTCGCCGATCATCTGGTCCATCGACTTCGCCATCGAGCGGGCGGCGGCGAGGTCTTGCAGGATGTAAACGCCCTCGCCTTGCCGCAGGCCCTCGAAGATACCGGCCTCGACCTCGGTGAAGTCGATCACGGCTTCACCGCTCGCATCCTGCATACGGACGATGTCGAGGCCCCTGACGCTCCAGGCGACGATGCCCTTGGTGAAGGGCAGCGCGGCCTTGCAGGCCGGCTCCAGCTCGAGCTTGAAACCCTGCCCGGCTGCGTCGCCCTTCATCGTGACCACGCAGGTCTTGCTGCGCTCGGTGGTCGAGAGCTCCCACTGCCCGACCATTTCCTTCTTCAGGGTCGTCGTATCCTGCGCCTGCGCGAAGGTCGAGGCGGCGACAAGCGCCGCCACGACCCACGTATTGAGGCGGAGCGCGTTCATCAGCGCCCCTTGAACGGCGTTTCCGCAACCGGCGTCAACGGCGCCTTGCCGGCGAACCAGGATTTGAGGTTGTCGACCACGAGCTGGTCCATCGCGTTGCGCGTCACCACAGAGGCCGAGCCGATATGCGGCAACAGCACGACGTTCTGCATGGTCTTGAGCTCGTCCGGCACGGTGGGCTCGGCCGCGAACACGTCGAGACCGGCCGCCAGAATGGTGCCGGACTTGAGCGCCTGGACCAGCGCCGGTTCGTCGATCACGGAGCCGCGCGCGACGTTGACCAGCACACCGCGCGGTCCGAGCGCCTTCAATACCTCGGCGTTGATCATCTTGTTGGTGCTGGCGCCGCCGGGGACGATCACCATCAGCGTGTCCACCGCCTTCGCCATCTCGATCAGGTCAGGGTAGTGTTTGTAGGAGACCTCCTTGGACGGATTGCGGGTGTGATAGACCACCGGCACCAGCGAGGCATCGAGCCGGCGCGCGATCGCCTGTCCGATCCGGCCCATGCCGACGATGCCGACCTTGCGGTCGCGCAGCGAGCCGACGCTGAGCGGATAGTTCTGGGTCTGCCAGAGGCCGGAGCGCACATAACGGTCGGCCTTGATGAACTCACGCACGGTGGAGATCAGAAGGCCCATGGCGACGTCGGCGACCTCCTCGGTCAGCACGTCGGGCGTGTTGGTGACGATGATGTTGTGCTCGGCGGCGTATTTGGAGTCGATGTGGTCGTAGCCGACGCCGAAGCTCGCCACCATCTCGATCTTGGGCAATTGCGACAGCGAATCCTTGTCGGCGCGCACGGTGTGATAGGTCACCGCCACGCCGCGGATCTTTTCGCGGATCGCCGGCGTCAGCCGCTCGAGATCGCCCCGCGTCTCCGCCTTGTGCACGACGAAATGATCGGAAAACCCGTTCTCGAGGATCGGCCGGACCGGCCCATAAATCAGAAGGTCGATCTTTTCGGACGAAATCGAACCGGTGGTCATCAGTTGTCCTTTCCAAGCGCGCTCTCATGCCAGCGCCGTAAAACGAGGTGCGAAACTAGCGCCAGCACCCCATAGATGACAATCCCGGCCAGCGACAGCAACAGCAGCGCTGCGAACATGCGGGGTATGTTCAACCGGTAGCCGGATTCGGCGATCCTGTAGGCGAGCCCGGAGCCGGCGCCGGCCGTTCCCGCCGCGATCTCGGCCACGACCGCGCCGATCAGCGACAGGCCGCCGGCAATGCGCAGGCCGCCGAGAATATAGGGCAGCGCCGCCGGCAGCTTGAGAAAGCGCAGGGTCTGCTGTGGCGAGGCGCCATAGAGCTGGAACAGGCCTGCGAGGTTGCGATCGACCGAATTGAGCCCGAGCGTGGTGTTCGACAGCACCGGGAAAAAGGCGACGATGAAGGCGCAGACCACGACCGCGGTCTGCTGCTCCAGATAGATCAACAGCAGTGGCGCAATCGCGATGACAGGTGTGACCTGAAGCACCACGGCATAGGGAAATAACGAGGCTTCCACCCATTTCGACTGGTTGAACAGCAGCGCCATCGCGATGCCGCCGATGCTGGCCGCCACAAAACCTTCAAGCGTGGTCAGCAACGTCGCGGCCAGCGATTGTGACAGCACCGCCCAGTCCTTGATCAGCGTCAAAAAAATGACCGAGGGCGCCGGCAGCACGTAAGGCGGGATGTCCTTGATGCGGACCACGAGTTCCCAGGCGAGGAGTCCCGCCGCGAATACGATGACGGGCAGCACGAAACGCAACGCGCGTTTTGCGCCGGACGGATTTGCCGCGACGGTCGCTTGCGCATTCATAGCGTCGACTGCCCTGAATAGGATGGCGCCAGCGCGGCCGACACGGTCCGGCAATAATCGGAATAGGCAGCCGAGGTGCGAAACCCCTCGCCGCGCGGCTCGACCGTCTCGATGCGGATGTCGGCCTGGATGCGGCCCGGCCGCGCCGACATGACCACCACGCGCTGCGACAGATAGACGGATTCGAACACTGAATGGGTCACGAAGATGACGGTCTTGCCAAGCCTGCGCCACAGCGCAAGCAAATCGTTGTTGAGGCGGAATCGCGTGATTTCGTCGAGCGCCGCGAACGGTTCATCCATCAGGAGGATATCAGGGTCGGTAACGAGCGCACGCGCCAGCGACACCCGCATCTTCATGCCGCCGGAGAGTTCGCGCGGAAAGGCCTCGGCGAAATCAACAAGCCCGACGCTTGCCAGCGCCTCGTCGGCGCGCGCGCGCGCGTCCGCCTTCGGCACGCCTGCGAGCCTCAGCGGCAGCCGCACGTTCTCGCGCACGCTGGTCCAGGGCATCAGGGTCGGCTCCTGAAACACGAAGCCGATGCCGTGACCTGGCTGAAAATGACCTGGCTGAACATGGCCCGGCTGCGCCTTGCCCTCCTGACGCGCCAACCGCACGACCCCGGACGACGGCGCGCTGAGCTCCGCGATCAGCCGCAGCGCGGTGGATTTGCCGCAACCGGACGGTCCCAGCAGCGAGATGAACTCGCCCTTGCGCACCGCAAGGTCGAGCGGGCCGAGCGCCATCACGCCGTTGTCATAGGCCTTCGTCACGCCGCGCAGGCTGACGGCGAGGGCCGTCAGGCCGGTCTCGACCCCCGCCGTAGTTTTGACTGATGACATCGACCTTGCGCTACGGCTTGCTGGGGCGCAGCTCGACGCCGACGCCCTTGTTGACGAAGCGCAGCGTATAGGATTTGCGGAAGTCGAGGTCCGGCTTCACGACACCCGCCTTCACCATCTTGTTGAAGAAGGAGGTGTAGCGATCGTCGCTCATCGCGCCGATGCCGTTCTTCAGCGACTCGCCGGAATCGACGATGCCGTATTCCTTCATCTTGGCGACGGAATAGGCGAGCAGTTCGTCGGTCATCTCCGGATTGAGCTTCTTGATCATGGCGTTGCCCGCGGAATTGTCGCGGTAGATGTAATTGTACCAGCCGACCATGGAGGCGTCGACGAAGCGCTGCACCAGGTCGGGCTTCTTCTCGACCACGTCGCGGCGGGTCTCGATCAGGGTCGAATAGGTGTTGAAGCCGTAATCGGCGAGCAGCAGCACGTTGGGCTTGAAGCCGGCCGCCTTCTCGACCGCGAAGGGCTCGGAGGTGACGTAACCCTGCATCGCGCTCTTGGGATTGGCGATGAAGGGCTGCGGATTGAAATTATAGGGGCGAACGTTCTTCTCGCTGAAACCGTATTCGGACTTCAGCCACTGGAAATAGCTGGTCATGCCCTCCTTGGAGACGAACAGCGTCAGCGGCTTGAGGTCCTCGATCTTGGCGACCTTGGCGTCGGGCTGCGTCAGCATCACCTGCGGATCCTTCTGGAACACCGCGGCGATGGTGACGACCGGGACGTTGTTGGCGACCGCGTCGAACGACATCAGCGTGTTCGCGGCCATGAAGAAATCGATCTTGCCGGCGATCAGCAGCATCCGGTTGTTCTCGTTGGGCCCGCCGGGGACGATGGTGACGTCGAGGCCGTATTTCTCGTAGGTGCCGTCGGCGACGGCCTGGAAAAAGCCGCCATGCTCGGCCTCGGCAACCCAATTGGTGCCGAAGGTGACCTTGTCGAGCGTTTCGGCACGCACGGGCAGGGCCGCGAGAGATGCGGCCACCAAGGCCCCCGTTAACGCTCGCCAGAGATGGATGAGACGCATGATTGGACTCCGTCGATCGTTCCGGCCCATGATAACAAGGCAATCGGGGACGCAAGCCGGCCGAGTCCGCGTCCCCTCCATAACCCCAAACTACGTGACAAATTTGGGCAAAGAAACCTCCAAAGAAACCTTGATGACGCCCTCCCGCGACTGGACCGATATCCGCTGGTCCGAAGCTGGCCTCACGGACGTGTCGCGCTGGATCGCAGTGCTGCCGCTGGCGGCGACCGAGCAACACGGCCCGCACCTGCCGCTCACAACCGACGTGCTGATTGCGGACGCCTATCTCGCCCGCGTGCGCGAGCTGTTGCCCGCGAACGTTCCGGCGATTTTCCTGCCTGTTGAGCCGGTCGGGATTTCCACCGAGCATATCGACTATCCGGGCACGCAGACGCTGCCGACCGAAATCGCGCTGAAGAGATGGACAGGAATCGGCGAGGACGTCGCGCGGCGCGGATTGAAGAAGCTCGTCATCATCACCAGCCACGGCGGCAACAGCGCCGCGATGATGCTGATTGCTCAGGATCTTCGCGCGCATCACAAGCTGCTGGTGGTGACGACGTCGTGGTCGCGGCTGTCAGGCGCGGACAAGCTGTTCCCGGCCGACGAAGTGCGCCACGGCATTCATGGCGGCGCGGTGGAGACCTCGATCATGCTCGCGCGCTATCCCGATCAGGTGCGCGCCGATGCAATCGCGGATTTCCCCGCGAGCAGCATCGCGTTGGAGAAGCAATATCGCTGGCTGTCGACGCAGCGGCCCGCGCCCTTCGCCTGGCAGGCGCAGGATCTCCACCCGAGCGGCGCCATCGGTAATGCGACGCTGGCCGTGGCCGCGAAGGGCGAGCAGCTGATCGACCAGGGTGGCCGCGCCTTTTGCGAACTGCTTGCCGAGGTCGATAACTTCGACGTGAACAGGCTCGCCAAAGGCCCCCTCGGCTAGCTCGTATCTCATTGTAATCATTCAGGAAGGATTCGGACTGCGCGACTGGATTCGCGGCCTTCGAACCGGATTCGAGCAGCCTCCGTCCAACTGGGCACGCGGGCCACAACGGACCGCCTCAACCCGGATGGAGTTTCAAATGTCGATCAAGACCAAGATTTTCGCAGTTGCCCTCGCCGCGCTCACCCTGACCGGCAGCGTCGTGGCCACCACCTCGCAGGCGCAAGCCAAGCCGCTCGGCTGGGGCGTCGGTGTCGGCCTGGGCATCGCTACCGCCGCCGTCGTCGGCACCGCGATCGCCGCCAGCAACGATCCCTATTACTACGGCTATCACCGCTGCGGCTGGGTCGCCCAGTACAACGCCTTCGGCCAGTACATTGGCCGCGTTCGTAGCTGCTACTGATTTGAGTACCTGAGGCCGATCTCACGTGGATCCTGCGTCCGACACGGGCGCCTCATCCACCCCGTGTCGTGCCCCGACCCCGCCCGGATGTCCCCCGGGCGGGGTCATCCGTTTTCGGGCCTCGGGCATTTGTTGCAGTCCCGTCACACCGAGGTGCGAACTATCCTCCGCGGCAATCCGCATCAGTTGCTATTGCGAATTAATTGCAATAAGGTTCGCAACGAGCTCAGGGGCTTGGGAAGAAACTGCGCCGGATCGAGATCATCTCGCCCGATCGCGGGAGCACCCAAGACCTGATGACAGGGTCGCCGCGAATCGGCAGGGATATCGCGGCGGGTGGGACACATTCGCGTTTGGGGGCGTGCGTTTTGACGTTGAGGGGTCACCGACAGCTGTACTTGCGGACGGCCGCGGCGATTGCCTCGGGCGTATTGGCTTTTCCCGCCACCGGCAACGCGGCCGACCTGCCGCTGAAGGTGCCGGCGCTGAAGGCGGTCTACGACTGGACGGGCCTGTATATCGGTGCACACGCCGGCTATAGCCTGGGCTCGTCGCGCTTTGCGCTGAACGACGGCACAGGGATCAACGACAGCGGCGTCTTCAGCGGCATGATCGGCGGCGTGCAGGCCGGCTACAATTACCGGCTCAACTCCGGCTGGCTGGTGGGCGCCGAAGGCGATTTTTCGTTTCCCAATTACATCACGTCCAACTCGATCGTCTCCTTCCTGGCGACACCCGCCAACACCGTCACGCAGCATTGGGACTACACCGCGAGCCTGCGCGGCCGCCTCGGCTACACCAGTGGTCCGTGGCTGGTCTATGCCACCGGCGGCTTTGCATGGATGGGCGAGCGCTATTTCGACACGCCGGCCGCAGGTGACATCCCGAAAATCCTGAACACGCGGCCCGGCTGGATCGCCGGTGCCGGCATCGAATACGGCTTCGCGCCGCATTGGAGCGCGCGGGTCGAATATCTCTACAGCCGCTTCGACAGCGCCAATGTCGCCTTCTCCACGGGCGCCCAGTACACCTCCTCGTCGCTCGATTTCCAGTCGATCCGGCTCGGCCTCAATCGCAAGGTCGATTGGCCGGGCATGCCGAGCTACAACCCCAAGAGTTCGGCGATCAGTTCGCTGATCGACACTGAATCGGATCGCTGGGAGATTCACGGCCAGAGCACTTATCTGCCGCAAGGCTATCCGTCGTTCCCTGCTCTCTACACCGGGCCGAACTCGCTCTCGCCGTCGGCGCAGGCCAAGGCGACGTGGAGCAACAGCCTGTTCCTGAACGCGCGGCTGTGGGACGGTGGCGAGGTCTATTACAATCCCGAGCTGCTGCAGGGATTTGGATTGAACGACACCGTTGGCGCCGCGGGCTTCCCGAATGGCGAAGCGCAAAAGTCGAACTTTCCCTATCCGCATTACAACACCTCGCGCCTGTTCGTGCGGCAGACGTTTGGCTTTGGCGGCGAGCAGGAAGAGCTCGCGAGCGGCCAGCTGCAGCTTGGGCAGAAGGTCGACGTTTCCAGGCTCACGGTGCAGGCCGGCAAGTTCGCTGTGATCGACGTGTTCGACGGCAATGCCTACGCCAAGGACACCCGCAAGGACTTCATGAACTGGTCGCTGTGGGCGCCGGGCGCCTTCGACTATTCCGCCGACAAGGTCGGCCTCACCTACGGCGTCACCGCCGAGTTCAACCAGAAGCAATGGGCGCTGCGCGGCGGTTATTTCCTGATGGTGGCGGAGTCCAATTCAAATCATTTCGATACCAAGGTCGGGGAGCGCGGCCAGTACGTGGTCGAGATCGAGACGCGCTTCTCGCTGTTCGGCCAACCCGGCAAGCTCAGGACCATGGGCTGGCTCGACAGCGCCAATATGGGCAGCTTCCGCGAAACGCTGGACAACCCCGCGCTCAATCTCGACATCGCCCAGACCCGGCGCGGCCGCATCAAGGTCGGCTACGTCGTCAATCTCGAACAGGCGATCACGGACGATGTCGGGCTGTTCGGCCGCTGGAGCTGGAATGACGGCAAAAGCGAAACGCTCGCCTTCACCGATATCAACCGCAGCCTGTCCGGCGGTCTTTCGATCAAGGGCACGAAATGGGGCCGGCCCGATGACGTGATCGGCGTCGGCGGCGCCGTCAATGCCATCTCGCAGGATTATCGCGACTTCCTGGCCGCCGGCGGCCTCGGTGTTCTCATCGGCGACGGCGCGCTCAACTACCGCAAGGAACGAATCCTCGAAACCTACTACGCCTACGCGCTGAACAAGAATCTCACCTTCACCGCCGACTACCAGCTGATCGTCAATCCCGCCTACAACGCCGATCGCGGGCCGGTGTCGGTGTTCTCGGGCCGGCTGCACGGCGAGTTCTGAGCGCTGCCCGCGACGCGTTTCCTATGCAGCGCAGATTGCGTCGAGAAATTTTCCGACCTCGACCTTGAGGCGGCTGCTCTCGCCGGACAGCGACCTCGCTGACGCAAGCACGTTGGAGGAGGCCGATCCGGTCTGGCTCGCGCCGCGCTGCACGTCGACGATGCTGGCGGAGACCTGCTGGGTGCCGCGTGCCGCCTCGATGGTCGCGTTGAGTGCCAGTAGATTGGTCTGGCCCGCGATCTGGCTGATGAGCTCGACCACGTCGCCGATCCGGCCGGCAGCCTTGGCGAGCTCGCCGACATGGTCGTTGGTCGTAGTTGCGCGGGGTGCCAGCGTCGCTAGCGTTCAGTGACGCGAGAGGTTCCCTCGGCCCGGATGCGACAGAATCGTCGGCATTTCTTCCCCGAATACCTATATCAATGCTTGCGCCGCCGTCTGGCCACACTCCATTACCTCGGAACGTCAATGCTCTCCGTCGAACTCGCCATCGTCGTCGTCCTGATCGTCATCAACGGTTTGCTCTCCATGTCCGAGCTGGCGGTGGTCTCCTCGCGCCCGGCACGGCTGTCCATACTTGCCGCCAAGGGCGTACGCGGCGCCGAGCGGGCGCTGACGCTCGCGGCCGATCCCGGCAAATTCCTCTCGACGGTGCAGATCGGCATCACGCTGGTCGGCGTGCTCTCCGGCGCGTTCTCGGGCGCGACGCTCGGGCAGCGGCTGACGCAATGGCTGCTCGAACTCGGCTTGTCCGCAGGGATTGCCGACATCGTCGGCGTCGGCATCGTGGTCACGCTCATCACCTACGCCACCCTGATCGTCGGCGAGCTGGTGCCGAAGCAGGTGGCGCTGCGCGACCCCGAGAGCATCGCGGTCAAGGTCGCCCCCGCGATGCACGTTCTGGCGCGGGTCTCGCTGCCGCTGGTTTTCCTGCTCGATCTCTCCGGCAAGCTGATCCTCTCGCTACTCGGCCGCGGCGGCAAGGCCGAGGAGAAGGTCTCGGAGGACGAGATCCATCATCTGGTCAGCGAGGCCGAAAGCGCGGGCGTGCTGGAATCGGGCGAAAAGGAAATGATCGCAGGCGTGATGCGGCTTGGCGACCGGCCGGTCGGCGCAATCATGACGCCGCGCACAGAGGTCAACGAGATCGACCTGCGCGATGCACCGGAGAACATTCAAGCGACCATCGCGAAGAGTCCGCATTCGCGCTTCCCCGTGTCCGACGGTGACCGCGACAAGCCGATTGGCGTGCTCCAGGCCAAGGACCTGCTGGTCGCCTACATGAACGAGCGCACGCCGGATTTGCGCGCGCTGGTTCGCGAGGCGCCGGGCATTCCCGCGTCGGCGGATGCCCGCGACGTGCTCGCGATCCTGAAGGCTGCGCCGGTGCATGTTGGCCTCGTCTACGACGAATACGGCGCCTTCGAAGGCATCGTGACGACGGCTGACATTCTGGAATCGATCGTCGGCGCCTTCCATTCCGAGGAAGGCCCGCCGGAACCGGCCTACGTCAAGCGCGCGGACGATTCACTGCTGATCTCAGGCTGGATGCCGGTCGACGAGTTCGGCGAGCTGCTCGGCATCGAACTGCCGCCGCACCGCTACAACACGGTCGCCGGCTTCGTGCTGCAGCAGTTCAACCTGCTGCCTGATGTCGGCGACGCCTTCGATCTCGGCGGCTGGCACATCGAGGTGATCGATCTCGACGGGCGGAGGATCGACAAAATCCTGGCGAGCCGGATCGGCGAAGTCGAGACAGGATAAGATGCTGCCTGTCTCGCGAAACTCGATTACAAGAGAAGCGCTCGCGGAGAGAACCCCTCAGCCGAACCTCACGCCGATCCGCTTTTCCTTGCGCCAGACCACGGTGCAGGCGAGATGCGTACCGTCGACCTGGACCAACAGGGTGAAATGGTCGGGGATGCCGACGGGGCTGGAGACGTCGAGCGCGGCGCCGGTACCGGACAGGTTGCGGACGGTGCAGTCGATCGCGCCGCCGCCGAACTCGATCGTCCCGGCCTTCAGCACGCGATGCCTTGCCTTGCCTTGCCTTGCCTTGCCTTGCCTTGCCTTGTCGCGTCGTTCGTCCATGGAGCCAGTTTACACCCGAAGCTGACACGGACGTTAAGCTGCAACCTCGCTCCCGGGAAATTTACGCGCGGTCAGACGTGGGGCGGTATCATGCGGTGGACCGGCGCCTACTGCGCCGGCTGGAACGTCTCCGTCCGCGCCATCTGCCAGGCGTCGCGGAAGCGCGGGTCTTCGGTGCCTTCGAGCAACTCACCCGGACGCAGCGACGGGTAGAGCTGGGCGAAGGATTTCACCTGGGTCGTCGACGTCCGCTGGCTGAAGTGGATCGGGCGCAATTGCTGCGGATGTTCAAGGCCGGCCGCGGCAATCAGCTCGCTCAGCGAGTGCAGCGTCGCATGGTGGTAGTTGTGCACGCGGTCGATCTTGAGCGGCACGTAGAGCGCGCGGGCACGCGTCGGATCCTGCGTTGCGACACCGGTCGGGCAACGGTCGGTGTGGCAGCTCAGCGACTGGATGCAGCCGAGCGAGAACATGAATCCGCGCGCCGAATTGCACCAGTCGGCACCGATCGCCATGGCGCGCGCCATGTCGAACGCAGTGGCGATCTTGCCGGAGGCGCCGAGCTTGATGCGGTCGCGCGCATTGATGCCGATCAGCGCATTGTGGACGAAATTGATCCCTTCGCGCATCGGCATGCCCAGATGGTCCATGAACTCCAGCGGCGCCGCGCCGGTGCCGCCCTCGTTGCCGTCAACGACGATGAAATCAGGATAGATGCCGGTCTCGATCATGGCCTTGCAGATCGCCAGAAATTCCCAGGGATGGCCGATGCAGAGCTTGAATCCGGTCGGCTTACCGCCGGAGAGGCGGCGCATCTCGGCGATGAACTGCATCATGCCTATTGGCGTCGAGAAGGCGCGGTGCGAAGCCGGCGAGATGCAATCCTCGCCCATCGCGACGCCGCGGATCTTGGAAATCTCTTCCGAAACCTTCGCCGCCGGCAGCACGCCGCCATGGCCGGGCTTGGCGCCCTGGCTGATCTTGAGCTCGACCATCTTGATCTGGTCCTGGGTCGCGACGCGCGCGAACGCCTCGGGATCGAAGCTGCCGTCGAGATGGCGACAGCCGAAATAACCCGAGCCGATCTCCCAGATGATGTCGCCGCCCATCTCGCGATGATAGGGACTGACGCCGCCCTCGCCGGTGTCATGCGCGAAGGCGCCCTTCCTGGCGCCGGCATTCAGCGCGCGCACGGCGTTCGGGCTGAGCGCGCCAAAACTCATCGCCGAGATGTTGAACACCGAAGCGGAATAGGGCTTCGCGCAATCCGGCCCGCCGATGGTGACGCGGAATTTCTCATCGGCATGCGTCTTCGGCGAGACCGAGTGATGCATCCACTCGTAGCCCTCGCGGTAGACGTCCTCCTGGGTGCCGAACGGACGCTTGTCGAGCTGCATCTTGGCGCGCTGATAGACCACCGCACGGATGTCGCGCGAGAACGGCATGCCGTCCTTCTCGCTCTCGAAGAAATACTGCCGCATCTCCGGACGAATCTCTTCGAGCAGGAAGCGGATATGCGCCGAGATCGGGTAATTACGCAGAACCGCATGGCCCTTCTGCATCAGGTCGCGGACGCCAAGCGCCGTCAACGCGCCGAAGATCAGGATCGGGATCAGCAGGATGTCGAAGATCTTGCGGTCGGCGATGCCGATGCCGATCAGCAACGCGGTGACCACCGCGCAGATCGTCAGGATGATGAAGCGTGGGGAGAATGGCAGCAGCAGGGTTTCCATGATCCCCTCTTCCGCCAGCGCCAGACGTTTGGGCGATAAGTGCTTGGACGATTCCTGCGTTGTGTTGTCGTCGGCCACGATTCCCATCCTCTCGCCAGCATGAGGCGATACGATACGCCCGCGCCCGTCATACGGATATGACGCGGCCCTTGTTTCAGGCTAGCGAATTCGGGGGAGACAAATCAATCAGCCCGATGGGCGGACTTTTGCAGTGCAGCAGAAGTGCTGGGGAGGACGGACCATTAACCGGTCAAGGCGCTTTACCCATAGCCTTCGTCCTGACGAAAGCCAGGACGACACCGAAAGGGCCTACCGCTCGACGAACGCCTTTTCGATCACGAAATGGCCGGGCTTGTTGCCGGAGCCCTCGACGAAGTCGCGGCCCTCGAACATCACTTTCAGCTCTTCGAGCATCCCCGGGCTGCCGCACATCATCACGCGGTCGGTCGCGATGTCGAGCGGGCCCTGGCCGATGTCATTGAAGATCTGCTCGGAGCTGATGAGATCGGTGATGCGGCCGCGGTTCTTGAAGGGCTCGCGGGTCACGGTCGGGTAGTAAATGAGCTTGTCCGCGAGCAACTCCCCGAACAGTTCGTCCTCGCGAAGGCTGGCGACGAGCTTCTCGCCATAGGCGAGCTCGGAGACCTGACGGCAGCCATGCACCAGCACGATGCTGTCGAACTGGTCGTAGACCTCGGGGTCCTTGATCAGGCTGGCGAAGGGCGCCAGGCCCGTGCCGGTCGAGAGCAGCATCAGCCGCTTGCCGGGGATGAGGTTGTCGGTGATCAGCGTGCCGGTCGCCTTGCGACCGACCAGGATGGTGTCGCCTTCCCTGATCTTCTGGAGACGCGACGTCAGCGGGCCGTCCTGGACCTTGATCGAGAAGAACTCGAGCTCCTCCTCGTGATTGGCGCTCGCCATGCTGTAGGCGCGCAGCAGCGGGCGGCCCTCAATTTCGAGGCCGATCATCGCGAACTGGCCGTTCTGGAAGCGGAAGCCGGAATCGCGGGTGGCGCGAAAGCTGAACAGGGTGTCGGTCCAATGCTGGACGGAAAGAACTTTCTCTCGGTAAAACGCGCTCATGATTTTCGATATTCCGAATAATTGCGGTTTTAGGGCAAAAGCGTTGCCCGGCCCCTGAAAGCGGAGCGGACACCATTGCCATGGCGGAGGATTTGTCGTGTGTGATCTACGCCATTGAGACCAATAATCAACCTCGTTCCGGACGCAATTGATGCCGGTCAAACCGGCATTTGCAGCGGAAATGCTCGCATCATTAATGAATCTGCTGCCGGGCACGCGCGGAGGGCAATTTCTTTTCCTTCCAAGGCCTGATTGCAGCACTTAATTTCCGTCGCGCTCGCGATAATTTCATTAAGAATAGCTCTGACTTTCACCCTGGTTTGGCGCCGTTTCCCGCATTTTTGCGGTTTTTGGCGACAGGAACGACGGAAGTGGCGACCGACACATGGCGGCGAGCGGCGAGCGGATCTTCGTCCAGGCGATCAGGCGCTATTGCGCGAACCATGGCATCGCGCTCGATGTCCGCGCCGGTGGCTGGCTGCTCGCGATGCGCCGGGGCGCGCAGCACCACTTCGCCTTCGGCTACGACGTTGGCCTCAACAGCGCGATTGCGCATCGCATCGCCAACGACAAATCGGCGACCGCCGAGGCGCTGACGCTTGTGGGCGTGCCCTGCGTTCCGCATCACCTCTTCCTCAATCCGAAGCTGGGCATGAATGTTGTTGGCGCCGGCTGGCAGGAGGCAATGCTTGGGCTGCTTCGCGACAATTCGCAGGGCATCGTAGTGAAGCCGAACGAGGGGACGTCGGGACGATCGGTCTTCAGGGTAGCGACGGAGGCGGAGCTCGACCACGCGGTTGCCGAGATTTTTTCGATGAGCGCCGGGCTCGTGATCTCACCCTATGTCGCGATCGAGGAGGAGGTCCGTGTGGTGCTGCTGGATGATGTGCCCCGTGTGATCTACAGCAAGCAGCGTGGCTCGGATTGGCGGCACAATCTCGATGCCGGCGCAAAGCCCGTGCTGGTGCGGGATGGCGAGGTCCGCGCGGCCTGCGGAAAACTTGCCATCGACGCAGCCAACGCGATCGGCATCCGCTTCGCGTCGATCGACGTGGTCCGTGTCGATGGCGCGTGGATCGTGCTCGAGATCAATTCCGGCGTGATGATGGAGGCGCTGGCGAAGCTGCATCCGGAGTTGGTGCAGGCGACGTATGATGCGGCGCTGGATCGGGTGTTTTGCGACGAACGCTGAGCCTCGCTACGCGAAGCCACCCCCTCCCACAGGGGGAGAGGGCGCAGCGGCGCTCGTCGCACATGCGCTAATTATTCGCGCTCGCGGAATCGTCCATCGCCTTGAAGGCTTCCTCCAGTTGCAGCGAGATCGGCACGTTCAGCCGTTCGCCGGTCGGAAGCCTGGCGGTGAACCATTTGTTGTAGAGCGGGACGAGGTCGTGGTTGGACCCCAGTTTGCGGAAGGTGCGATCGACCACGGCCGTCAGTTGCGGTTCGCCCTTGCGGAACATGATGCCGTAGGGGTCGTAGGACAAATAATCGCCGGTGACGCGGAACTTGTCCTGCGCCTTGTGGCGCACGATCAGGCCGGACAGCAGGATATCGTCGGTCGCGAAGGCATCGGCCTTGCCGTCGACGAGCATCTGGTACGACTGTTCGTGATCGGCACCGACAACGATGGTCAGTCCCAACGCGGACTTCTTGTCGGCCGCCTGGATCGCCTGCTCGTTGGTGGTGCCCTTCGTCACCACGATGGTCTTGCCCTTCAGATCGGTCAACGACTGGACGCTTGATGCCTTCGGCACCATCAGCTTGGTACCGGCGACGAACATCAGCGGCGAGAAGGCGACGCGCTTGCCGCGCTCCGCATTGGCCGTGGTCGAGCCGCATTCCAGGTCGATCTTGTTCTGGAGCACGGCGTCGATGCGGTCGTCCGAGGTGACCTTCACGTAGCCGATCTTCAGATTGGGATCGTCGACCTCGACGCCGATCTCCTCGACGATAGCTTCGCAGAGTTCGAGGCTGTAGCCGATCGGCCGGTTGGCCTGGTCGAGGAAGGAGAACGGCGGCGAGCTTTCGCGATAGCCGAGCCGCACGGTGTGACTGCTCTTGATGGCTGACAGCGTCGGGCTAAGCCCTTCGCTGCCGCCGGTCTGGGCGGAGGCACCCGTTGCCAGCAGGCACGCTGTCAGCAACAGGCCGCCCGAAATCACCGTTGAAGGGCGCATGATGCACCTCCCGTCAATGGCCGGCCATAGCAGGCACTTCGCCGGGGATCATGTCCCCCGGCACGGCGTCGCCCGCTCCAAGCTCGTGCTCGGGGCCGAGCTCACCTTCCCACTTCGCCACGACCGAGGTCGCGAGCGTGTTGCCGATCACATTGGTGGCGCTGCGGCCCATGTCGAGGAAGGTGTCGATGCCCATGATCATCAGCAGACCCGCCTCGGGAATGCCGAACTGCGACAGCGTCGAGGCGATCACCACGAGAGAGGCGCGCGGCACACCGGCGACGCCCTTGGAGGTGATCATCAGCGTCGCCAGCATCGCAAGCTGCGTCGAGAGCGACATCTCGATATGATAGGTCTGCGCGATGAAGATACTGGCGAAGGTGCAGTACATCATCGTGCCGTCAAGATTGAAGGAATAGCCGAGCGGCAGCACGAAGCTCGATATTCGCGAGGAGGCGCCGAACTTGTTCAGCCCCTCCAGCGTCTTCGGGTACGCCGCTTCCGAGCTCGCGGTGGAGAACGCGATCATCAGCGGCTCGCGGATCAGCTTCAGCAGATGGCTGTAGCGCGGCCCGATCACGATGAAGCCGACCACCACGAGGATGCCCCACAGGATCATGAGCGAGAGATAGAAGCCGCCCATGAAGACGATGAGCTTCCAGAGCACCAGCAGGCCGTTCTTGGCCACGGTCGCGGTGATGGCGGCCCACACCGCGATCGGCGCGAACAGCATCACATAGCTCGTCACCTTGAGCATGATGTGGCCGATATCGTCGATCAGCGCCAGGATCGGCTTGGAGCGCTCGGGCATCGAGCCCATCGCCACCGAGAAGAACACGGCGAAGATCACGATCTGGAGAATCTCGTTCTGCGCCATCGCGTCCGCGATCGAGGTCGGGATCAGATGGGTCAGGAATTTCTCGATCGAGAACGCCGAGACCGGCAAACCCGTAGACTGTCCCTTGTCCGGCAGCGTGCCGGGGAAATTGGCGCCGGGCTGAAGCAGATTGACCATCACGAGGCCGAGCATCAGCGAGACGAAGGACGCGCTGACGAACCAGCCCATGGTCTTGGCGAAGATGCGGCCGAGCTTGGAGCCGGAGCCCATATGGGCGATGCCGCCGACCAGGGTCGCGAACACCAGCGGCGCGATGATCATCTTGATCAGGCGCAGGAAGATCACTGCGATCAGATTGATGGAGGAGGCCCAGTCCCCGCGCGTATCCGGCATGAAATTGTAGATCGCCGAGCCCATGACGATGCCCAGAGCCATCGCCGCCAGAATGTATTGCGTGAACCTGTTCGACATTGGTTACCCCCACGACACCGGCCGCTTCATGATGTCGCAGATATGACAACGAAGCAACACGCTTTGCGTGTGCTCGCAATGACGGGATCTTCCCGTTGCGGAACTGGCGCCCGCGATCTAGCCTTCATGCAGCGCACAACGAATGCGGCCTGCACGTTTTCTTTGCGGCGGCTGCATCAATAATCGCCAAACAAACGAAGAGGAAACACCATGAGCGGCAGCGTCAATCGCCAGATTCTTCTGGTGGAAAAGCCCAGCGGCAAGCTCGGTCCCGAACATTTCAAGATGGTCGAGGGTGCAATGCCGGAGCCGAAGGACGGCGAGGCTTTGCTGCGCGTGCGTTATATCTCGCTCGATGCCGCCAACCGCGCCTGGATGCATGGCGCGACCTATCGATCCGCCGTCGAGGCCAACAGCGTGATGGCCGGCGGCGGCATCGCCGAGGTCGTCAGCTCGAAGGCGCCCGGGCTCGCGCCGGGCGACATCGTGTTCGGCGACACCGGCTGGCAGGAGTTTGCCGCCGTGCCGGCGAAGCACCTCACCAAGATGCCGAAGCTCGAACCTATGACGCATTTGCTCAGCGTGTTCGGCATCGCCGGGCTCACCGCCTATTTCGGCCTGCTGGAGATCGGCAAGCCGAAGCAAGGCGAGACGGTCGTCGTGTCCGCGGCGGCAGGCTCGGTGGGCTCGATCGTCGGGCAGATCGCGAAGATCAGGGGATGCCGCGTGGTCGGCATCGCCGGCGGCGCCGACAAGTGCAACTGGCTGACCTCCGAACTCGGCTTCGATGCCGCCGTGGATTACAAGGACGGCGCGGTGTTCAAGGCGTTGCGCGCGGCGGCGCCCAAGGGGATCGACGTCTATTTCGACAATGTCGGCGGCGACATTCTCGAAGCCTGCCTGCCGCAGATGAACAATTACGGCCGCATCGCCTGTTGCGGCGCGATCTCGCAATATGACGGCGCGCCCTCGGCACACGGCCCGCGCGGTGTGCCCGGCTTGATCGTGGTGAAGCGGCTCGTCATGCAGGGCTTCATCGTGATGGACTACATGAAGGAGAGCCAGCGTGCGCTCGCCGAACTCCAGGCCTGGGTCGCATCCGGCAAGTTAAAGGTGCAGGAAGATATCATCGACGGATTGGAGAACACGCCGAAGGCGCTGATCGGATTGCTTGCGGGCGAGAACCGCGGCAAGCGCATGGTCAAGCTCTGACGACGTATTGTTTGAGCATGATCTCCGCGCAAACGCGTTCCGCGTTTGTCGCGAGGGAAAACCGCTGCACACTTTTCCGGATCATGCTTTAGTTACGTCGCAATTGCGCAGGTAATATCTACTTGCGGTAGTGGCCAAAGCGGCCAAAGATACTGTCGCGAGGCATCACTCGCGGCGATTGCGTTTGCATCACGTTTTAAAATCGTCGGCGTTACCGACAGGGCAGGAATTCAGCCAAATGTTCAACATTTTGAAACATGTCTCAACGCGTAGCGCGATGTTGGCGGCAGCGCTCTTCGCAACTGCAACAGGCGCATTCGCGCAGGCGCCGACCGACGCCCAGAAGAGCGCCATCCGGTCCGCGTGCCGCTCGGACTTCATGGCGCATTGCGCGAGCGTCACGCCCGGCGGCGTGGAGGCGTATCAATGCCTCCAGAAGAACATGTCCGGCCTGTCATCGGGATGCCAGACTGCGGTGCGCGCGGTCGAGCCCGCTGCGGCGCCCAAGACCGAAGCTGCGCCCAAGGCGGAAACTGCGCCTTCCGCGGCGAAGGCTGAATCCGCCCCCGTCGAAAAGCCTGCCGCCGCAGCCGCGCCGAAGGCTGCTGCGGCCAAGCCGCCGAGCAGCGCTCAGGTTGCGGCGGTCAAGAGCGCATGCCGCGCCGATTACCCCAAGGTGTGCGCCAGCGTGCCGCCGGGCGGCGCGCCCGCGCTCGAATGCCTGGAGAAGAACAAGGCAAAGGTTTCGCCGGCCTGCGAGAAGGCCGTGACCGCTGCGGCCGGTGGCGGCGCAGCGGCAACGGCGGCGCCTGTCGGCACAGCTCCTCCGGCGGCAGCAGCACCGGCAGCCGCGCCGGCCGTGATCGTGCTGCGCCCGCTGCGGCCGCGCGAAGAGCTGTTGATCGTTCGCTCCGCCTGCGGCGCCGACATCCGCACGCTCTGCGCCGGCGTCGCGCCCGGCGGCGGTCGCATCGTACAGTGCATCGCCAGCAACGCCGCGTCGCTGTCGCCCGGATGCAAGGATGTGCTGGCGCCGTTCGCTGCACGCTAGAAGCGTGCCATCAACATCTGACGGCGTGCACCGTTCTCGCACGCCTGCAACGACAATCGCGACCATTGCCGATATCCGATTTCAATGACGACAACACCGGGAGGAAGACATGCGTTCATCCCTACTCACCGCCTCGGCACTCCTCGCCTTCGCCGCGACCATGACCTTTGAAGCCACCGATGCCAATGCAGTGGTGTGCGCTCGCGGCGTCTATCGCGCTGGCTGCGCCGGTCCGAATGCGGCCGTCGTGGTCCGCAAGCCGGTTCCGGTGGTCCGCTGCACCAGGGTGCTGGTCAACGGGGTCTACGTAAAGCGCTGCGTCTGACGGTGCGGATGGCCAAGCCGGCGCGGTTTGGCTATGCTTCGCAACGTACTGCTTCGGACGCGCGCCAAGCGCGTGTCCGGGCATAGGCTTCGGCACGCCAGGCATTTTGCCGATAATTCCGCTGGCGCAGGACGTCGGAGGACATTAGTGTTCCCCTAGATAGTAAGCATACTGTCAATCAGGGAGGCAGACGTTGCGGATCGCCGTGATTGGCGGGGGGCCCGGTGGGCTCTACTTCGCCTATCTCTGGAAGAAGCGTCACCCCGAGGATCAGGTCGACCTGTTCGAACAGAACCCGGCCGACGCGACCTGGGGCTTTGGCGTCGTGTTCTCCGACCAGGCGCTGGAATTTTTGCGTGCCGACGACCCCGAGACGGTCGACGCGATCGCGCCGCACATGGAGAGCTGGGAGAACATCACGCTCAATTTGCATGGCGACAGCGTCGCCATCGACGGTGTCGGCTTCTCCTCGATCGGTCGGCTCGAACTCCTGCAGTTCCTCCAGCAGCGCGCGATCGATGCCGGGGTCACGCCGCGCTTCGACACACCAATTCATGCGATCGACCAGCTCAACGGCCACGATCTGATCGTCGCCGCCGACGGGCTGAACTCGCTGGTTCGGCGTGCCTTCGAAGGCGATTTCGGCACCTCGCTGTCCTACTCCTCCAACAAGTTCGTCTGGTACGGCACCTCGAAGCGCTTCGACACGCTGTCGCAGACTTTCGTCAAGACCGACCGCGGCGCCTTCAACGCCCACCACTACCGCTACTCGCCGACCATGAGCACCTTCCTGGTCGAATGCGACCACGCGACCTGGCAGGCCTACGGCTTCGCCTACAGGGACGTCGAGCAGTCCAAGGGCGTGTGCGAGGAGGTGTTTGCAGACACGCTGGGCGGCCGCTCGCTGGTCTCCAACAAATCGGTCTGGCGCAATTTCCCCTGGGTCTGGAACGAGCACTGGTCGTTCAAGAACATGGTGCTGCTCGGCGACGCCCTGCACTCGGCGCATTTCTCGATCGGTTCGGGCACGCGGCTCGCGATCGAGGACGCCATTGCGCTGGTCAAGGCGCTGGAATCGGACGCCCATCTTTCAACCGCTTTGCATCGCTACCAGGCCGCGCGCAAACCGGTGGTGCAGAAGCTCGTCAACGCCGCGCGGACGAGCTCGTTCTGGTATGAGCACTTTGCCCAGCACATGCAGCAGGGCTTGATGGACTTTGCCTACAGCTACATCACCCGTTCGGGCCGCATCGACGACTCTCGCCTGCGCGCGATGTCGCCGGGCTTCATGGCGCGCTACGAAGCCGCCAGGAACGGCGGGGATGAGGCATGAGTAATGAGATTCGCGACCAGGTGCCCGCGGACGGCGCGGGCGCCCGCGAGATCGGCTTCGCCATTCCGCAGGTCTACAATGCCAGCCGCGTGCTGTTCGACAATCTCGCGAGAGGATGCGGCGACAAGGTCGCACTCATCGGTCCCGCGGGTACGCGCACTTATACCGAACTCTGCACGGAGGCTTGCCGCTGGGGCAACGGCTTTGCCTCGCTGGGCCTCAAGCGCGGCGATCGCGTGCTGCTGTTCCTCGATGACACTCCGGCCTATCCCGCCGCGTTCTTCGGAGCAGTGCGCGCCGGCTTCGTGCCGCTGCTGATCAACACGCTGACGCCGCCGGATCTGCTGCAATTCTATCTCGCCGATTCCGGCGCGGCTGTCGCGGTGGCGGATGCCGAGTTCGGTGCACGTTTCAACGCCGAGGCCTGCAAGGACACGGCCCTGCACACCCTGGTCGTCGTCAATGGCGCGGTGGGCGATCACGCCGCGCCGAACGCCGTTTCTGCCGCCGGCTGGCTCGCGCAATTTCCGGCCGAACTCGCGGAAGCCGACACGCATCGCAACGAGATGGCGTTGTGGATGTACTCATCCGGATCCACCGGCCGGCCCAAGGGCATCGTGCATCTCCAGCACGACATGGCCTATAGCGAGGCCGCCTTCGCGCAGAACGTCTTGAAGCTGATGCCGGATGACATCTGCTTCTCGGTGCCAAAAATCTTCTTCGCCTATGGCTTTGGCAACTCGATCACCTTCCCGTTCACGGCAGGCGCGACGACGCTGCTGCTACCGGGCCAGCCCAAGCCTGCGGCGATCTTTTCGGCGATCGAGCAGTACAGGCCGACGGTCTTCTTCGGCCTGCCGACGCTCTATACCTCACTGACCAAGGCCGACGGTGCCGGCAAGACCGACTTCTCGTCGCTGCGCATGGCGCTCTCGGCCGCCGAGGTGCTCTCGGCCGAAGTTTTCAACGGCTGGAAGACGCTCACCGGTCTCGATATCCTCGAAGGCCTCGGCTCGACCGAGGTGCTGCACATCTATCTCTCCAACCGCCCCGAGCGGAAGAAGCTCGGCGCCGCCGGCCTGCGCGTGCCCGGCTACGAGGTCGCGCTACGCGACAAGGACGGCCGCGATGTCGCCGACGACGAGGAAGGCATCTTGTGGGTGCGCGGCGATTCCAACACGCCGCTGTACTGGAACCGGCCGGACAAATCCGCCGAAACCATTCGCGAGGGCGGCTGGATCGACACCGGCGACCGCTTCGTCCGCGATGCCGATGGCTTCCACTTCTTCCGCGGCCGCGCCGATGATCTCATCAAGATCTCCGGCCAGTGGGTCTATCCGCTCGAGGTCGAGCTGTGCCTCGCCGATCACCCCGATATCCGGGAGTGCGCTGTGTTCGCCGCCGAGCTGCCGGACCGGCGCATGATGCTGAAGGCGGTCGTGGTGATGAACAGCCGCGCCGCCGATCAGCGCGAGACGACACGGCGGCTCCAGGATTATGTGAAGAGTAAGCTGCTGCCTTACAAATATCCGCGCGAGGTGATTTTCATCGACGAGCTGCCAAAGACCGGGACGGGGAAGATCGACCGGCAGGCGTTGTTGCGGATGTGAGGGGACGGCGCGACCACATACTCAGTGTCGTCCCCGCCGAGCCCCCCTTACCCCGTCTTCCCCAAATGCTCCCGCGCATCCTCCGCCCGTAGCGGCACCCGCGACGCGTCGTTGTTGAGCTCAACGAGCTGCACCAGGAGCCCCATCAGCGCCTTGCGGTCGGCCGGCTTGAGCGGCTCCAGCATCCGCGCTTGGGCGCGCTCCACGGCGGGGAAGATCTCGCGCAGGATCGCCGCGCCTGATTTGGTCAAATAGAGCAGCTTGATCCGTTTGTCTTCCAGCGCCGGCCTGCGCTCGACAAAATCCTTGGCCTGAAGCCGCTCGATCACGCTGCCGAGCGTCGAGCGGTCGAAGGCGATCACCGCAGACAGCCGCGTCGCGTCGATGCCGGGATGGGTGTGGATCGCGATCAGCGCCGCATATTGCACCGGCGTGAGGTCGAACGCCTTGCACTCCTCCATGAAGATCGAGACCGCGATCTGCTGCATGCGCCGGAACAGATAGCCCGGCGCGGCATAGACAGCGTCTATCGTGATCGGAGGCGGCTTACTCGGCATCGGGCTGCTTCTCCGGCGCGGCGTTCGCGAACGCCGGCAGCGCTTTTGCGGCGGCTTCCGCCTCGAGCAAACGCGGATAGGCGGTGACATCGACACCGAAGCGGCGGGCGTTGGCGAGCTGCGGCACGAGGCAGAGATCGGCGAGCGTCGGCACATCGCCGAAGCAGAACGGCCCCGGCTCGGCCCTGATCAGCGTTTCGCAGGCCGAGAGCCCCTCACGGTTGACCCACGCCGCCCAGTCCTGAACCTTCTCCTCCGGCAGCCCAAGCTCGCGCAGCCGCGCCAGCACCTTCAAATTCTGCACGGGATGAGTATCGCAAGCGATCGCCAGCGCGAATGCCCTCACCTTGGCGCGCTGTAAAATATCCTTCGGCAGCAGCGGCGAATGAGGATGGGTTTCGTCGAGCCATTCGATAATGGCGACCGATTGGGTCAGCACTGCACCCGCGTCATTCTCCAACGCGGGCACCAGGCCCTGCGGATTGATCGCGAGATAGGCCGGCGCACATTGCTCGCCTTTGCGAAGGTGATGCGGCAGGTGCTCGGCACCGAGGCCCTTGAGGTTCAGCGCGATCCGCACCCGGTAGGCGGCGCTGGAGCGAAAATATCCGTGCAGCTTCATCGAGACCTCCCTGTCGTTCCTTTTCGTCAAGTTGACGCTACCTAGATCGTAAGTATACTGTCAATCAACAAAACGAACGGGAGCCGCACCATGGAAGCCGCGACCAAGACGCCGGAACGCGAGGCGTTCTACAAAAAGATCGACGGCGAGAATCTCACCGCGTTGTGGACGGTGATAAGCGATTTGATCACGCCGGAGCCGAAGAGCCCCTGCCGGCCGCATCTGTGGAAGTTCGACATCATCCGCGACTACATGACCGAAGCCGGCAAGCTGATCACCGCAAAAGAAGCCGAGCGGCGTGTGCTGGTGCTGGAGAACCCCGGCCTGCGCGGGCAGTCGAAAATCACGACGTCGCTCTATGCCGGCGTGCAGATGGTGGTGCCCGGCGACGTCGCGCCCGCGCACCGGCACAGCCAGTCGGCGCTACGCTTCGTGCTCGAAGGCAAGGGCGCCCACACTGCGGTCGACGGCGAGCGCACTGCGATGGAGCCCGGCGATTTCATCATCACGCCGTCGATGACCTGGCACGATCATTCCAACGAGACGGACGAGCCGATGTTCTGGCTCGACGGCCTCGATATTCCCCTGGTGCAGTTCTTCGATTGCTCTTTCGCGGAAGGCTCCAAGGAGGATCAGCAGAAGATCACGCGGCCCGCCGGCGACAGCTTTGCGCGCTACGGCCACAATCTGCTGCCGGTCGACGTGAAAAGGAGCTCAAAGACCTCGCCGATCTTCAGCTACCCCTACGCCTACACGCGGGAGGCACTGGAAAAGGCTCGCACGAGCCAGGAGTGGGACGCATGTCACGGGCTGAAGCTGAAGTTCAGCAACCCCGAAACCGGCGATTTCGCGATGCCGACCATCGGCACGTTCATCCAGCTGCTGCCGAAGGGTTTCAAGTCCGCGCGCTATCGCGCGACCGACGCGACGGTGTTCTGTCCGATCGAAGGCCATGGCCGCACGCGCATCGGCGATGCGACCTTCGAATGGGGCCCGCGCGATTTGTTCGTGGTGCCGAGCTGGCAGTGGGTCACGCACGAGGCTGACATGGATGCGGTGCTGTTCAGCTTCTCGGATCGACCCGTGCAGCAGAAGCTGGACTTGTTTCGCGAGGATCGCGGGAACGCGTGAGGTCCTCGTAGGGCTGCGGCCATTGCAGCTACCGCCAGTGCAGCAGCCGCGTCTCCAGCCAGTTGATCACCCTGCCCACCACCAACCCAAACACCGACAGGATCACCACACCCGCCAAGAGCTGATCCGTCTGCATCAGGTTGCCGGCCTGCAACACGAACGCGCCAATGCCGTACTGTGCGCCGATCATCTCGGCGCTGACGACGAGCAGCAGCGCCACCGACGACGTGATGCGGAAGCCGGCGAGGATCGCGGGCAGTGCGCCGGGCCACACCACCTTGCGCACGATGGTCGCGAACGGCACGTTGAAGCTCTGCGCCATGCGGATGAGGTTGCGCGGCACTGCATCGACGCCGCTATAGACCGAGATTGCAGTCGAGAAGAACACACCGAGCGCAATGGTCGCGATCTTCGGCTCTTCGCCGATGCCGAGCCAGAGAATCAACAGCGGCAACAGCGCGATCTTCGGGATCGGGAACAGCGCCGAGATGAAAGTAATGCCGACGCTGCGCGCCAGCCGCGACAGACCGATGGCAAAGCCGACGGCGACACCGGCCGCCGTGCCGAGCAGCCAGCCGACACCGATGCGCAGGAGCGAGGCGGACAGATGCTGCCACAGCGCGCCCGAGATCGCGAGCTGGTAGATCGCCCGCGCGATCGCCGACGGCGCCGGCAGGAACAGCGGATTGACGAGACCGGTGCTGCCGGCAGCCTGCCAGATCGCAATGACCAGCGCGAGCGCGATCCAGCCGCCGAAACGGCTGCTCGCCGGCACGAAGCCGGCGCCGCGAAAGCGGACGCGCCGGACCACTTCATCCTTCGCAGATGTTCCCGCCGGAGCGCGATCAAGCATGCTGGACCTCGCGCTCGGCATCGATCGCCTCGTTGCGGATCAGCGACCAGATCTGGTTCTGAAGCGCGAGCAGCTTTTCACGGGCTGCAATTTCACCGCGTTCGGCGCGCGTCATCGGCACGCTCACGACCTCGCGAATGCGGCCGGGACGCCGCGACAGCACCACGATGCGGTCGGCAAGCCGCGCCGCCTCTTCGAGATTATGGGTGACATAGACCGCGCCCATGCCGCCATCGGCGAGCAGCCGGACGAAATCCTCCATCAGCAGTTCGCGGGTCTGCGAATCCAGCGCCGACAACGGCTCGTCCATCAGGAGAATGGCAGGCCTGACCGCAAGCGCACGCGAGATGCCGACGCGCTGGCGCATGCCGCCTGAAAGCTGTTTTGGATAGGCCTTGCGAAAATCGGTCAGGCCGGTGCGGCGCAAGGCATCGTCGACCAGCGCGCGGCGCTGTGCGGCCGAGAGCTGGGTGTGCAGCAGCGGAAATTCGACGTTCTCCTCGACCGTTGCCCAGGGCAGCAGCGCGAAGTCCTGGAACACAAAAGTGAGCGGATTGAGACTGTCCGCCGGCGGCGCGCCGCGCAGCTCGGGCGCGCCGGAGGTCGGCAGCAACAGCCCACCGAGGATCGACAGCAGCGTGCTCTTGCCGCAGCCCGAGGGCCCCACGATCGCCACCACCTCTCCGGCGCTGACGGTGAACGAGACGTCGTCGAGCACGGCGAGATCGGCGAAGCGATGGGTGATGTGGTTGGCGATCAGGTCCATGGGAAACTCCCCGTCCTCCTTCCGTCACCCTGAGGTGCCGGAGCGAAGCGTAGGCCTCGAAGGGCGACGGCCCGGCTGCATCCGGGCCGTGCATCCTTCGAGGCTCGCTTCGCGAGCACCTCAGGATGACGGATTTGGAACAGCGCGCGCATCAATCAATCCGCCTTCACAAAGTCCTTGGCGATGATCGCATTCGCATCAAAGCCCTTGTCGGCAAAGCCCTGCTCCTGGAGCCATTTGATCTGGTTGTCGACGTTCTTGACGTCGAGCTTGCCGTCGGGATCGATATAGGCGCAATTGCCGACCACCTGCTCCACCGGCAAATTGGTGTACTTTGCGATGATCTCCAGCAGCGGCTTTGTCTGCTCGTTGATCGGCGCGACGCCGTCCTTCATCGCGGCAAGAATGACGTCGTGATATTCGCGATCGGCCTTTGCTAAAGCGCCGAGCAGCTTCGTCACCAGCACCTTGTTGGTCAGCGTCTTCGGCGAAGCGAACACCGCGCCCAATTGCCAGGGTGTCTCGTCGCCGACCCAGCCGAGAAACTTCGCGCCGCCTTCGTCCATCAGCTTTCGCGCCGTCGAGATCGGCAGCAGTGCTGCATCCACAGTCTCGCCCTTCAGCGCGGCCGCCGCATTCGAGAGCGATTGCAGCGGCACGATCTTCACCTCGGCGAGCTTGAAACCATATTTGTCAGCGAGCAGGCCGAGCGAGTAGTGAAATGAAGAGCCGACCTGCGTCATCGCCACGCGCTTGCCCGCGAGATCCTTCGGCGTCTTCAGCCCGGCGGCATAGGCGTTGTTGCTGGCGAAATAGCCGATCAGGGGATAGCCGGCCTTCTCGCGGCTCATGCCGCCGATCACCTTCACCACGCCCTTGCCGGCGAGATTGTAGAGACCAGCCGTGAAGGCGGTGACGCCGAAATCGATGTCGCCGGAGGTGGTGGCCACCGCGATCGGCTGCGCCGCATCGAAGAATTTCAGCTCGACGTCGAGGCCGGCCTCGCGGAAATAGCCCTTGTCCTGCGCGATGAAGACGGGCGCGGAGGACGACAGGCGGAGCACGCCGATCCTGGCCTTAAGCGCGTCCTCGGCCCGGGCCGTGCCCATCGCTGTGATCGCCACCAGGCTAGCTAGCGCGAGCCGCACAATCCCGATCATCCCGTTTCCTCCAGTGGTTCTTTTGGTCGTACTCTTGGTCGTTTTTGCAGCCCGTCAGAGCCCTTCGGGCACGGGCTGGTCCCGGCCGATGAAGGCGCCCTGTTGTTTCAACGTTTCCTGCAGCTTTTCAACCGGGATGTCACGCGGGATCCGGTTTCCGGACAGCGCCAGCGCCGCGGCGGAACCGGCCGCCTCCCCCATCACGAAACAGGCACCGGAGACCCGGGCCGCGGACTGGCCCTCATGGGTCATCGAGGCGCAGCGGCCGGCGACCAGCAGATTGTCGACACCTTCGGGCACCAGCATACGGTAAGGCAACTCGTTATAGCCGCGCGATTCCGGGATTGGCGGGAAGGTGAAGACGACGTCGCCGGGAACATGGGCCTCGATCGGCCAGCCGTTGACGCCGATGGAATCGTCAAACGAGGCGCAGCCGAGCACGTCCTCGCCGCTGAGCTGGTAGCCGCCGGTGATGCGGCGGGTCTCGCGGATGCCGAGCTGCGGCGGCAAATCGACGATATAGGATTTTTCAAAGCCCGGCACGGTGCGCAGGAATTCGAAGGCGGCGAGCGCCTGCTTGCGGCCTTCGATCTCGCCGCGGGTAAGGTCATCAGGCTCGATGCCGTTGATGGCGTGGCCGTCCTCCCGCGCCACTTGCGTAAAGTTCACCCGCCATTCGATGCCGGACTTCTGCGGGCGCACGATCGCGCTTTTGCGCGGGAATGTGTGCGTGCCGGCGGCGGTGGCCTTCTCCATCAATTGCGGGATGGTCCGCCATGCCTCGCCCGCCTTCTCTGGATCGATGCCGTTGAGACGGAGCATCATCGAGGGGTACATCGGATGGCCGTGTTCGTCGCCGAATTCGAACGGCACGCCGGCCCAGACCGCGAGATCGCCGTCCCCCGAGCAATCAATGAAAATCTCTGATCGCACCGCCTGCCGGCCCGCCTTGGTCTCGACCATCAGTGCGTCGATGCGGCTGTTATCGCCCATCACCACGCCGGCACCAAGCGCGTGGAAGAGGATGTGCACCTTGTGGCTGGCGAGCAGTTGGTCGGCCGCGATCTTGTAGGCGGCGGTGTCGTAAGCCTGGGCGAAGACCTTGCCGAGAATCAGATGCGGTGCGTTGAGGCCTTTCAAATGATCGATCCGCGCCAGCAGCTCGGACGCCATGCCCTGTACCAGCCTGTGGGCCTGGCCGTAGACATTGCCGTGCAAACCACAAAAATTGGTGACGCCTGCGGCGGTGCCCATGCCGCCAAGGAAGCCGTAACGCTCGATCAAGAGCGTCTTCCGCCCCGCGCGCGCCGCCGATGCCGCCGCCACGATGCCGGCCGGACCGCCGCCGAGCACGACCACTTCATATTCGCCGTAGAGCGGCACCTGGCGTGCCGGTTCTTCGATCGTCATGACCTGCATGGCGCGTCCTGCTCCCAAAATCTCTTGCTTGGGCCGGACTATGAATTAACGCGGGCCGGGCTACAATCTGCCAAAATAAGCGATCACCGTTCTCGAATCGCGAAAGGCCGGAGATGGACATCCTGGTAAACCTTCAGGCGTTCCTCGCCACCGCGGACGCGGCCGGATTTTCCGCCGCGGCAAGAAAGCTCAATGTCGCGACTTCGGTGGTCGCGAAGCGGGTCACCCAATTGGAGACGCGGATCGGCACGCCGCTGTTTCATCGCTCGACGCGTCAATTGCGCCTGACCGCGGCTGGCCAAGAATATGTCCACCGGGCGCGCAGCGTGGTCGCCGATGTCGGCGATCTCCTGTCGCGCATGGGCGAGAAGGGCCATGATCTTATCGATCATTTGCGTATCAAGGCACCGACATCGCTGACCATCGCCCGGCTTGCCGATGTGTTCAGCGCGTTCCAGACCCAAAACCCGAAGCTGAAACTCGAAATCGTCCTGATCGACCGTCCCGTCGATCCGGTGACTGAAGGCTTCGACATCGCCATCGGCGCCTTCCCGCACTCCTTCGGCGGCGTAGTGGACGAGCCCTTGTGTGCACTGAAGCGGCTGCTCTGTGCTTCACCTGCCTATCTGAAGAAACACGGAACGCCAAAGCATCCGCGCGATCTCGTCGAGCATCGCTGCCTCAGCTTTCTGCCGACGGGGCCGGAGTGGATTTTTGACGGCCCGCGCGGCCGCATCAGCATCCAGGTCAGCCCGCTGCTCTCCTCCAACGAGGGCCATGTGCTGGCGCGCAGCGCGATCGCGGGCAACGGCATCGCGTTGATGTCGCATTATCTCGTCGCGGACGCGTTACGCGACGGCACGCTCAAACCGGTGCTGCGCGACTTTCCGATCCCGGAATTGTGGGTGAAGGCCGCAATCCCCGAGCGGCGGCGCAATGCGGCCGCGGTGCAGGCGCTGCTCACACTGCTAAAAACGTCCCTCGCGACGTCGTTATGAGAAGTTGCGCCAAGTGCGCGAGGCCGTAGCGCGTATGAGCGATATGCGGGTCCCTTTTGGCATTGCCGGATGTCGCTTCACTCATCAGGGCTACATTCCACATCCACAGCAACTGCCGTGGCTGCTGAGCTCACCTCGTTCCGCCGCCCCAATTCCCCGCCCGCTTCTCCACGAACGACGCCAGCCCCTCCGCGGCTTCCGCGCTCTGTCGCTTCAGCGAATGCAGATGCACGAGCCGCGTGTAGGCCGCGTCGTCCACCGCCATGCCACCAAACGAGCTCTCCAGCGCCAGCCGCTTGGTCTCGGCCATCGCTTCAGGTCCATTGGCAAGCAACTGCTCGACCACCTTGGCGCCGGCGGCGTCGAGATCGGCGAGCGGCACGACCTCGTGGACGAGGCCGATGCGGCGGGCATCCTCAGCGCCGAAACGTTCGCCTGTCAGCGCGTAGCGGCGGACTTGCCGTACACCAATGGCATCGCAGAGCTGTGGGATGATGATGGCCGCGGTCAGGCCCCAGCGCACCTCGGTGATCGAGAACAAGGCGTTGTCCGCCGCGATCACGACGTCGCAAGCTGCGATCACGCCAGTACCGCCGCCAAAGCAGCCGCCCTGCACCAGCGCGACCGTCGGAATCGGCAGCGTGTTGAGCCGCTGCACGGCCTCGAAGGTCGCACGCGACGCCGCCTCGTTAGCCTCGGTCGATTGCGGCCGCACGCCGTTGATCCATTTGAGATCGGCGCCGGCCTGGAAATGCTTGCCATTGCCCCGGAGCACGACGGCGCGAAGGTTGGGCTTGCTGCCGAGATCGTCCATGGCCGCAAGCACACCTGCGATCAATGCGCCGTCATAGGCATTGTTCACCTCGGGCCGGTTCAACGTGACGGTCGCAACCCCACGCGTATCCAGGGTCCACAGGACGGGGCTGTCAGTCATCGGCGTTCCTCCGGTCGTTTGTTTGCCCTGCACTATGACCGACGCTGCTCGTTCCGATCCATATCTTTCCGGCGTAGGGCAGCCGCGTCCATCGCATGGCGGCTTGTGTCATGCTGCCGCCGGGCGGCATTCAAGGGACCAGGGACGGGACATCACACCATGCGCATCTGCATTTTCGGCGCGGGCGCCGTCGGCAGCCATATCGCGGTCAGGCTGGCGCGCGCCGGCCATGAGGTCTCGTGCGTGATGCGCGGCGCCCATCTGGAGGCGGTCCGCGCCAATGGCCTCAAGCTGCGCGTCGGCGATTCCGAGGTCTCCGCCAAGGTGAACGCCTCCGGCGATCCGGCCCAGCTCGGCCCCCAGGACGTCGTGATCTCGACGCTCAAGGCAACCGCGCTCCAGGGGCTGGTCGCCAGCATCAAGCCGCTGCTCCAGGACGACACCGCGATCGTTTTTGCGCAGAACGGCATTCCCTGGTGGTACGGGATCGGCCTGCCGCCGCGGCATCCGACACCGCCCGACATTTCCTTCCTCGACCCCGGCGGGCGCTTGCGCGCATGCATTCCGAAAGAGCGGATCGTCGGCGGCGTCGTCTTCTCCTCCAACGAGGTGACCGCGCCCGGCGTGGTGCACAACCTCACCCCGGACCGCAACCGCCTGCTGATCGGCGAATGCGACGACCGCAATTGCGAGCGCATCACGACGCTCCGCGGCGTCTTCAGCGACGCACGGCTGGAATCGCCGGCGGTCGCCGATATTCGCGAAGCGATCTGGTCAAAGCTGCTGACCAATATGTCGCTGTCGGTACTGTGCCTGCTCACAGGTCAGACCGCGCGCGGCGTGCGCGACGATCCTGCGTTCGCCGACGTCATTCCGCGGATGCTGAACGAGGCCAACGATATCGCGCAACACTTCATTCCCGAGGTCAAGCGCGTGAGCCGCAGCGGCCCCGCACCCAATCACAAGCCGTCGCTGCTGCAGGATTACGAGCTCGGCCGCGCCATGGAGATCGACGTCCTGGTGAAAGCGCCCGCCGCTTTCGCACGCACCGCCGGCCTGTCGACGCCGACGCTTGACCTGATCGCTGCGCTCGCGATCCAGAAGGCGCGCGACAAGGGGCTTTATTCGGCGTGAGCTTCAGGCGAGCTCGTCGATCCAGCCCGCGAGCGTAGCAAGCACCTCTGTCAGTGCCTCATCGTTGCTGCGGCCGGACTTTTTCAACACCGCGAAGGAGTGATCGCCGCCTTCGACCTCATGCAGCGTCGCCTTTGGGCTGAGCGCCTTGATGACGGGCTTGAGATGGCCGGGATCGGCAAGCTTGTCGCGCGTGCCTTGCAGGAACAGCATGGGAATTGCGATGCCGGCGAGGTGCTCGGCACGCTCGGTCGATGGTTTGCCGTCGGCGTGCAGGGGGAAGCCGAGGAAGGCGAGCCCTTTGACATCAGGCAATAGAGCCTTCGATTGCGCCTGCGACGTCATGCGCCCGCCGAACGATTTTCCACCCGCGACGAGCGTCACGCCGGGGCACAGCCCCGCCGCCTGCTCGACCGCCGCGCGGACGGTGGCGTGCGCGACCGCCGGCTGGTCGGGACGCCCCTGTTTCTTCTCCATGTAAGGAAAATTGAAGCGAAACGTCGCGATGCCGCGCTCGGCAAGGCCGGCGGCGACTTTCCCCATGAAGGAATGCCGCATATCCGCGCCCGCACCATGGGCCAGCACGTAACAGGCGCGCGCATTGTCCGGCTGCGTCAGGATCGCCGAGACCGTGCCGATGCGCTCGATGTCGAGCTTGAGCTCTTGAGTTTTGACAGCCACAATCAGACATCCCGACAGACGCTAATCCGGCCGCCTTGGTAGCGTCACCGGCGCAGCCTGAAAACACAATAATTGCCACGGCCGCCCGGCCTACCAAGCCGGAAAGCCGCATTGACCGAGGTGACCATGTCCTACCGCTCCTCCTGGATGACCGAAGAGCTCGAAATCTTCCGCGACCAGTTCCGGAAATATCTTGCCAAGGACCTGGCCCCGCATGCCGAAAAATGGCGCGAGCAGAAGATGGTCGACCGCTTTGCCTGGCGCGGGCTCGGCGAGATGGGCGCGCTGCTGGCAAGCGTGCCGGAAGAATATGGCGGCCTTGGTGCCACCTTCGCCTATGATGCCGCCGTGCTCGACGACCTCGAAAGCACGGTGCCGGAGCTGACGACCGGCGTCTCCGTGCATAGCGCCATCGTCGCGCACTACATCCTCAATTACGGATCCGAGGAGCAGAAGAAGCGCTGGCTGCCGAAGATGGCTTCCGGCGAGATGATCGGCGCCATCGCCATGACCGAGCCCGGCACCGGCTCGGATCTCCAGGCCGTGAAGACCACGGCCAGGAAGCAGGGCAATTCCTACGTCATCAACGGCCAGAAGACTTTTATTACCAACGGCCAGGCCGCCGATCTCGTCGTCGTGGTCGCGCGCACCGGCGATGTCGGCGCCAAGGGCATCTCGCTGATCGTGGTCGAGACCGCGGGCGCGGATGGTTACAAGCGCGGGCGCAACCTCGACAAGATCGGCCTGCATGCCTCCGACACGTCCGAGCTGTTCTTCGACAACGTCATCGTGCCGCCGGAAAACCTGCTCGGCGGCGAGGAAGGCCAGGGCTTTGTCCAGTTGATGCAGCAATTGCCGCAGGAACGCCTCGCACTCGCGGTCGGCGCAGTCGCCGCGATGGAGCGTGCGATAAAACTCACCGTCGATTACACCAAGGAGCGGAAAGCGTTCGGCAAGCCGCTGATGGAGTTCCAGAACACCGCCTTCACGCTCGCCGAGCGCAAGACCGAAGCAATGATCGCGCGCGTCTTCGTCGACTGGTGCATCGAGCGCCTGGTCGCAAAGGATCTCGACACCGTCACGGCGTCGATGGCGAAATACTGGTGCTCGGACAAGCAGGTCCAGACCGCCGACGAATGCCTGCAGCTGTTCGGCGGCTACGGCTACATGCAGGAATACCCGATCTCGCGCATCTTCATCGATTCCCGCATCCAGAAGATCTATGGCGGCACCAACGAGATCATGAAGCTGTTGATCGCCAGGTCGCTGTGATCAGGTCGCTGTAATCAGGTCGCTGTGAGCGGCTACTTGATCCACTCGTCGGCCACGACAGCTTGCCCTCGAAGATGACCTGCCCGGACATGACGTATCCTGCTCGATCGCAACGAGTTCAAATTTACGAGACAACCCGTCATTGCAAGATGCGGCACCAGACCATACGCTGCGTGCGACGGGGCAATCACCATCTGGTTTCGTTTGCGTCACGTCAGGAGACAAGCGAATGGTTCACCTCTCGCGCCGCAAACTCCTCCAGCTTGCTGCTGTTTCGCCGTCTGCCCTTTCCGCCGCCTGGACGTCACCGGCATCAGCCGCTGCCGGCCCCAAGACCCTCATTGCTGTGATGCAATCGGACCTTCGCGTCACCGATCCCGGATTTACGACAGCCATCATCACCCGCGACCATGGCTATATGGTCTACGACACCCTGCTCGGCATCGATGTCACCTTCAAGGTGCGGCCGCAGATGGCCGACTGGACGGTGTCCGCGGACAAGCTGACATACACCTTTACCTTGCGCGAGGGCCTGAAATGGCATGACGGAGCGCCTGTGACGGCGGAGGATTGCGTCGCCTCGCTGAAGCGCTGGGGCACGAGCGTCGACGGCATGGCGCGCAAGCTGATGGACTTCACGGCAGGCATCGAAGCCGCAGACGCCAAAACGATCGTCTTCAAGCTGAAGGAGCCCTATGGCCTCGTGCTCGAGACGATCGCCAAGCCATCGGCGATCTGCGCCTTCATGATGCCCAAGCGGCTTGCCGAAACCCCGATCAGCAAGCAAATTCCGGAGCAGATCGGCTCCGGTCCGTTCAGGTTCGTGGCTGCCGAATTCCAGCCCGGCGTGAAAGCTGTTTACGAAAAGAACACCGACTATGTGCCGCGCAAGGAACCCGCCGAATGGACATCGGGCGGCAAGGTGGTCAAGGTCGACCGTGTCGAGTGGCTGACGACGCCGGACTCGCAGACCGCGCTCAACGCGCTGCAATCCGGTGACGTCGATTTCCTTGAAACGCCGCCATTCGATATGCTGCCCGCGCTGGAGTCGAATCCGGACATCAACGTGGCAATCCTGAACAAGTTCGGCTTCCAATCGTTCGGCCGGATGAACTTCCTGCATCCGCCGTTCAATAATGTGAAGATCCGCCGCGCCGCGATGCTCGCGATCAACCAGAAGGACGTGCTCGACGCACAGATCGGCAATCCCAAATACTACAAACTCTGCGGCGCATTCTTTATCTGCGATACGCCGCTGGGCAGCGACGAAGGCGGCGAGACCCTGGTCAAGGGCAACGGCATGGCGGACGCCAGGAAGGCCTTGGCCGAATCCGGTTATGACGGCACGCCGGTGGTGATCCTGGCCCCAACCGACCAGATCCTGCTGAAAGCGCAGCCGGTCATGGTCGCACAGCTCCTGCGCGAGGCGGGCTTCAAAGTCGACGTTCAGGCGATGGACTGGCAGACCGTGGTCACCCGCCGCGCCAACCAGAAATCCCCGAAGGAAGGCGGCTGGAACATGTTCTTCACCTACCAGGGCGCCGCCGACTCGATGAACCCGCTCGTCAACATCGCGATCGTCGGCAAGGGCACGGAGGGCGGCTGGTTCGGCTGGTCCGAGGATCCCAAGCTCGAGCAGCTGCGCGACGCTTTTGCCCGCGCCACCTCACCGGAAGAGCAGAAGAAGATCGCGCTCGACGTGCAGAAGGAAGCTTATGATCAGGTGATCTACGTCCCGCTCGGCCAGTTCCAGGCGCCGAGCGCATGGCGCAAATCACTGACCGGCGTGATCGACGGCCCGGCAACGCCGATGTTCTGGAATGTCGACAAGAACGAGTAGGCTGACGGCCTCACGAAGCTCTAGTTCGGATGCCACCAGCGGCCGCCGATGACAACGCCTTCGGACACGATCTTGCGATCGCCGATCAGGTGCTCGCCGACGACGTCCTCATAGTCGAACTGGCCTTCTTTGACCGAGATCAGCGTGGCGTCGCCGACACTGCCGGGCTTAAGGCTGCCGAGCTCGGGGCGCCGCAGCGCCATCGCAGCATTGACCGTGGAGGTTGCGATGACATCGGACAGTGGCATGCCCATGCACAAAAATTTCGACAGGGTCGTCACCTGGTCGAAGGCCGGCCCGTCGATGCAGAGCTGATGGATGTCGGAGGAGATGGTGTCCGGATAGAAGCCGTTGGCGAGCATGGCGCGCGCGGTCTTGAACGCGAACGAACCCTTGCCGTGGCCGATGTCGAACAGCACGCCGCGCTCGCGTGCGTCGAGCACCGCCCGCTTCACCGTGCCCTGCGCGGTCGCGGGCGTGTTGGGGAAGGGCCGGAACGCATGGGTGAGCACGTCGCCGGGGCGCAGGCGCGCCAGTACCTCCTCGTAGCTCGGCGGCGGATGGTCGATATGCGCCATCAGGGGCATGCCGACCTCGTTCGCGACCTCGAGCGCGATATCGAGCGGCACGACGCCCGACGCGCCCGAGGAGTGCAGGCCCACGCGCACCTTGATGCCGACGATGAGATCGCGGTTGGCATCGGCCACCTTGGCCGCCTCGATCGGATTCATCAGCCGCAGTTCTTCGCTCTCGCCGACCATGATCCGGTGCGAGAAGCCGAAGATGCCGGCATGCGAGACGTGCAGATAAGCGAGAATGCGAACCTGGCTCGGCTCGATCACGTGCTTGCGGAAGCCCGCGAAATTGCCGGGCCCCGCGCTGCCGGTATCGACCGCGGTGGTGACGCCGGACAGGCGGCAAAATTCCTCGGCGTCGATGCCAAGCGAGGTGCCGCCCCAATAGACATGGGTGTGGAGATCGATCAGCCCCGGCGTCACGATGTAGTGAGACACGTCGCGCACATCCGTGCCCGGATCCGCCTTGAGGGCGCTGCCGACCGCGGCCACCTTGCCGCCCGCAAAGGCCACGTCCATCACGGCGTCGAGCTTTTGCGAGGGGTCAACGACGCGTCCGCCGCGCAGGATCAAATCGAAAGGCATCATTGTCTCCGGATATGGCAGCGAGGCGGGGCCGGCAATCAGCCCGGGCAAGGAAGGAAGCTTCGCGCTTCTAGCAATTTTTGCGCCGACGAGCGTGGCAAACGCAGCGATTGCTCATTGAGAAACTGGCGATCCCGGGAAGACTCGAACTTCCGACCTACGGTTTAGGAAACCGTCGCTCTATCCGGCTGAGCTACGGGACCGCGGAACCCGCGGGACGGGTTCGGCCCCCTCATAGCAGAGCAGGATGCGGTTCGCCAGCCGCAAGGCGGGCCAGATCAGCGTCAACCTGAACGGGACGGCTGTACAATCGCCTCCAGATCCCACTCGGCGGAGTAGCCCACATGATCGAAAGCATCAGCGCCATCACGCTCGGCACGCATGACATGGGGTGCGCCGTGCAGTTCTATCGTTCGCTGGGGTTCGAACTGCTATATGGCGGCGAGGCCGCTGCATTCACAAGCTTTCGCGCCGGCACCAGCTATCTCAACTTGACTGCGCAGCCGGAAGACAAGCACTGGTCCTGGTGGGGCCGCGTCATCTTCTACGTCGCCGATGTCGACGGGGCCTACGCGCGCGCACGCGCCGCCGGGTGGCAGCCGTCGACCGCGCCGCGCGATGCAGAATGGGGTGAGCGCTACTTCCATCTCACCGACCCCGACGGCCATGAGCTCAGTTTCGCGCGACCGTTGTCCGGACCGCATAAGTCACATCCGCTGACGTTCCCAACGCGCGAGTAGCGCCGTCTCAGCCACCGTGGCAAACTCGGCGCGGTTTCCTCAAGCGAGAATTGTATCTGGGTTCTAACCAGGGAGGACGACCATGGTAACCTATGTCGTGCTGGGGAACTTCACTGATCAGGGAGTCCGCAACGTCAAGGACTCGCCGAAGCGGGTCGACGCTTTCAAGGAAATGGCCAAAACGTTCGGCGTGACCGTGAAAGAGATCGTCTGGACGCAGGGACGATATGACGTTGTGACCGTTCTCGAGGCTCCAGATGAGGCTGCCGCAATGTCGCTCAGCCTTAGTCTCAGCGCGCTTGGCAATGTCCGCACCGAAACGCTGCGCGCGTTTTCGGCAGCAGATATGACAAAGATCGTTGGCAAGATGCTCTGACGTTCAAGCCCGCGCCAGCGCACCGGACCTGGGATGGCAATCCCGGGAAGGGGCCTCTTACGCTTTGATATTGTTGTCCCGCACCACCTTGCCCCAATAGGCGACCTGCTTGTCGAAGAAGGTCTTGAACGCAGGACCGTCCTCGAGCAGCAGCGTCATCTGCTGCGTCTCCTTGAGCTGCGCCGCGGTCGCGGGCTCGCTCAGGATCTCCCTGGACGCCGTCGCGAGGGCTGCGACGATGTCAGGCGGCGTACCCGTGGGCGCGAAGATGCCCCACCATGCCAGCGTTTCGAAATCCGGAAAGCCCGCCTCGATCGCGGTCGGCGTATCCGGCAGGCCCGGCAGCCGCTCGCGGCCGAGTTGCAGGATCGGACGCAGCATGTTGGTGCCGAGCTGGGCTGCGACCAGCGCCGCCGATCCCGCGATCAGATCGACATGGCCGCCGAGCACGTCGTTCATCGCGGGGCCACCGCCGCGATAGGGCACGTGCATGATCTCGACGCCGGCCTTGTTGCCGAGCACGGTCATGGCGAGATGGCCGAGCGTGCCGATGCCGACGGAGGCATATTTGACCGCGCCGGGCGTCGCCTTGCAGGCCGCCACCACGTCGGCAAAGCTCTTGTAGGGACGGCCCGCACCGGCCGCGATCACGTAGGGCGCGGTGCCGACCAGCAACACCGGCATCAGCTCGCGCTCGACATCGACGGGCGGCTTGTCGAGGATCGACGGGATCACCGCGTGAGAATCGAAGGTGACCAGGAACGTGGAGCCGTCAGGCGGGCTCTTGGCGACCTGCGCAGCGCCGAGCGCGCCAGCGGCGCCCGACTTGTTCTCGACAATGATGATGCGATTGAGCTTGGTTTGCAGATGGCTCTGGAGCAGCCGCGCCATCGCATCGGTCGATCCGCCCGGCGGAAACGGCACCACCAGCGTGATTTTTGAGGCCTGTGCGCTTGCCGGTGCCATCGCGAGGATGGCGGGCGCAGCCAGCAGCGCCCGTCGTGTGATCGTCATGTTGTCCTCCCTGTTTTGCCTTCGCGCTTTGCTTTTTTTGCTTGCGAGCGCTTTAAGTCGTCCCGAAACCGGACCCCGCTTTTCTGTATTCCGGCCGCGGTGGACTAAAGATGTCCAGCACGCGGGCGCCGTCGGGGCCGGCGCGCATGGTATGCGGCACATTGCCGGGCGTGCGCCAGAAATCGCCCTTCTTCACGGAAATCTCTTCGTCGCCCTGGACGCGGATCGCGGAGCCGTCGAGCAGCACGCCCCATTGCTCCTCGGGATGATGGTGCAGCGTGCCCTGCGCATGCGGCGCCAGCGTCACCACCGACAGCATCGCCTGCTCGCCGGAGAAGATGCGCGTGGTCACCCCTGCCGCGAGCTCGCGAAGCAGCCCGTCGCCGGTATCGTCGAGATTGTGGAATTCCTCTTTCTGGCTCACGCCATCCTCCCCTTCTTTTTTCTCTGATCAGGATTTTCCATACGAGCCCTGATAGCGGCCCTCGCGGATCGCCTTCAGCGTCTCCTCCTCGCGCGCGACCTGGGCCCGCACGGCTTCCAGCAGAGCCGCGGCACCGGCGGCGGGAAACGCCACCACGCCGTCCTCGTCGCCGACCACGATGTCGCCGGGCGAGATCACGCTGCCGCCGATGGTAACAGGCAAATTGATCTCGCCGGGGCCGTTCTTGTAGGGCCCGCGGTGGATCACCGCGCGGGCGTAGCAGGGAAAGTCGTCGGCCGCGAACGCCGCAACGTCGCGGATCGCGCCGTCGATCACATAACCTTCGGCTTTGCGCCACTGCGCGATATTCTTCATGATCTCGCCGACCAGCGCCCGCGTCTCGTCGCCGCCGCCATCGACCACGATGACGTCGCCCGGGCCGACCAGTTCGAGCGCGCGGTGGATGGCGAGATTGTCGCCGGGCCGGGTGCGGACCGTGAAGGCCGTGCCCACCAGCTTGCCGCCGCGATGATAGGGCTTTAGCCCGACGGCACCCGGCAGCCGGGCGAGATTGTCCGAAATGACCGAGGTCGGCGCACCGCGAAAACCCTCGATGATCTCGGCCGGCGGCTTCGGCACAGAGTTCGCAGCGATGGTGACGGTCATGATCGTCAGTCCTTCCCGTGAATTGTCTTACTCGGCGCGCGCCCGCGCCTGCGCCGCCCAAATCCGGAAGGCGCGCCCCTCCTTCATCCACGCCGCGCGCTCATCGCGCAACAGCGTGCGGCGAACTTTACCGGAATCATCGCGCGGCGGGGCGCTGACGATCTCAAAGCTCTCGGGATGCTTGTAGCGGCTCAGCCGGTCTTTCAGAAAATCCGCCATGCCGTCGGCGATGGCCTGACCGTCCGCGGCGCCCTCCGGCTCGATGATGGCGTGTACGCGCTGGCCCAGTTCGGGATCGGGCAATCCCACCACCACGCAGGAGCGCACGCCGGGGCACTCAGAGACCGCGGCCTCGATCTCGGCCGGATAGATGTTGGCACCGCCGCGCAACACCATGTCGGCAAGGCGGTCACCGAGATAGAGGTAGCCTTCCGCGTCCAGCCGGCCGATGTCGCCGAGCGATTCCCAGCCGTCCGCGCGGCGTTTCGGCTCGGCGCCGAGATAGTGATAGGTCGCGTCCTTGCCGTCATTGTTGAGGAAATAAATCTCGCCGCTCTCGCCGGGCGCGACGTCGTTGCCGTCCTCGCCGACGATGCGTAGGCGCGCCATCTCACCGATCTTGCCGACCGAGCCCTTATGCGTCAGCCATTCCGTGCCGGAGATGATGCATGAGCCTTGCCGCTCGGTGCCGCCATAGAGCTCCCAGATCCGCTCAGGCCCGAGCCAGGCAATCCAGTTTTCCTTCAGCCAGGGCGGCATCGGAGCGGCCATGTGGAAGACGGTCTGCAGGCTCGACACATCGTAGGCGTTGCGCACGTGCTCCGGCAGCGCCCAGATCCGGTGCATCATGGTCGGCACGAAATTGACCCATTGCACGCGCTCGCGCGCGATTTGTCGCAGCGCCTCCTCGGCGTCGAACTTGACGAGGCCGGTGAGCTGGCCGCCGGTGAACAGCGCGTAGTGCGACACGATGAACGGCGCGTTGTGGTAGAGCGGGCCGGGATTGAGCAGCGAAACCCCGAAGGGGATATTGAGCGGCGGCGCGGCGACCGTGTCGGTCACCGCCGGCTGGTGATCGAGGATCACCTTCGGCCGGCCGGTCGAGCCACCGCTGGTCATGGCTTTCCAATAGCGCGCCACCGGTGCGGTGAGCGGCTCGTCGGAAAACCCTTCCGGCACGAAATCCGCAGGCAGACGGTTCGGCGCATTCCAGTCGGCTTCGCCGCCGACCACCAGCGCCGGCTTCAGGATGTCGAGCACCGCGGCGGCTTCGCCGCGCGGCAGCCGCCATGACAGCGAGGTCGGCGTCGCGCCGCATTTCCACACTGCAAAAGAAGTCTCGAAGAATGCATTGCCGTTGGGCAATCCGATCGCGACGAAATCACCGGGCTTGACGCCCTTGGCCGCAAACGCCCGTGCGCGCCGGTTGGCGCCGCGCTCGAGCGCGTCCCATGTCAGCGTGTCCTGCCCGTGACGGACGGCGATCGTGCCTTGCGGTTTGCGCTCGGCGTACCAGCGCGGCACATCGGACAGGGGCAGCAGCATCAGGCGTTTCCACTTCGTCTTCTTGGCGTCGCCGAAGAGGCGACCGCAGGATGAAGTGACGCTGTGACTCCTGCGCCACGTCAAGCAAAAAATGTCAGCATCGCAGCCATGAATTTCCCGGGTTCCATGGGTGACAAGCCGGCCATAAAGGGGCAAAAATCCGACCCGACTCAGTTCGGGTTGAGTTTTGCAAGGAATGCTCTCGTAGAATGTCGGACGTAGTTGCATCGCGTCGTGCGGCGCTTGTCTTGGCGGCAGCAGGATTTTTCCTGCTGGCGCCGTCGCATGCCCAGGCACAATGGTGGAAACGCGCGCCTGTTGACTTCGAGGCATGCGCCGACGCCGCCGAGAAAGCCGCGACCAAGACCGAGAAAACCTCCGCGCTCGCCGACTGCAACGCGAAATTCGCCGGCCGGCGCAAGGCCGGCGGCGGCTACTCCTATTACGACTTCCTCCAGGACCGCAGCTTTGACATCGCCGGCCCCAATCCGACGCCGGAGGAGCAGAAGAAGATCGACGAATCCTACACCGCCTATCTCGCCACTCAGCGCCGCAGCAATGAAGCCGCCCAGGCCGTCGCGCGCCAGCAGCGCGAGCAGCAGGAACAACAGGCGCAACAGCTCCAACGGGTCGCGCTACAAACCGAGGTCGAGCGTGTGCCTGTGCCGGTCGAGCGGCCGAAAGTGCAGCAGGCCGCCATCGGCGACGCACGGCCGCGGCCGAAGGGCGCGCCCTGCACCAAGGGCTCGTTCTCCTGCGAATGGCCGCGGCTGTCGGATGGATTGAATGATCTGAAGAAGCTGTTCAGCCCGACGCCGAGCAAGCCCGCGAAGAAGGGCTGAGCTAGCCACAGCCGTCATTGGATGGAGATCCGTCTCCCAGCCTCAGTTCGTCCGCTTCGTCTTGCCGCGCTTCGGCTTGACCACCGGTGCGGTTGCTGCGGGTGAACTACCCAACTGTGAACGGCTCTCCTTCAGGCGCGCGTCATAGCCGGGCGAATTCGTGACGGTCGGTGGCCTTGCCTGGGCAAACGTGGAAGCTGCGCAGAGGGCGGCCAGTGCGACCCCGATCGTCAAATAGCGTTTCATCGCAATTCTCCCGTCGGCCGGCGTGAGCTCATGCAACGCCGTGGATCTGCTGCGGCGTCAAGCGCGGCGGGCCCTTGCCCGCGGCCTCAGCCTCGTTGATCAGCGCAACAATGCGGCGCGACAGCGGCACGTCGATGCTGTTCTGTTCGGCGAGCGCGATGATCGCGCCCTGGAGATAGTCGATCTCGGTCTTGCGGCCCTGCTTCAGATCCTGCCACATCGAGGAACGCGCCTCGGGATCGATCTTCATCGTCCTTCCCAGGATCAGGTTGAAGATCGGATCAGGCAGTCTCAGCAAGGTCGGCGTCCAGGACGACGGGATCGGCGTCGCCGAGACCGGAGTGATGCCGGCGGCTTTCATCGCCGTCAGCCCCTCCGCCATCTGATCGGCGAACAACCTTCGCCAGTCGCGGTTCGCCAGTTGCGCGGCGAGCGGCATATCGGACAAGGCGCTGAGCGCATTGTTCAAATTGATGATCAGCTTGCCCCATTGCACGCCTGTGATGTCGCGGCTCACGTGCATGACGAGCCCCGGCGCCGACAGCGCTGCGGCCGTGTTCGCCTCGTCTTCGCCAACATGAATGTCGCCGGAGGTCGAGCGGTGGAAGCGGCCCTCGCCCATGCCGATCACGTTGAAAGGCACCATCCCGGCGATCACGCGGCGGCCGCCGAGGCGATCGCGCAGCACCGCGACATTGCCGACGCCGTTTTGCAGCGAGACGATGACGGCATCCTGCGGCGCATGCTGCGCGATCTGCTCCGCGATACCGGCCGTGTCGGCGCTCTTCACCGTGACCAGCACGATACCGGCGCGGTGGAAGATCGCGGGATCTTCCGACAGCACAAGTTGGCCGGGGTCGAGCTTCTTCTCGGAGCCGTCGAAATCGGTCAGCCGCAGGCCGAACCGCTCGATCTCGGCCTTCACCCGCGGCCGCACCAGCAGCGCGACGCGGCGGCCGCCAGCCGTCAGCATGCCGCCGACGAAACATCCGATGGCGCCCGCGCCGGCCACCACGATCGGTCGATCCGTCATCACCTCGCCTTGCTCCCCGAATGGCCGGCCTTCGATAGCAGAGGCGAGGCCGGCTGCCCATCGCGCCGCATCCGCCTTGTAACCGTCATGAGAGCCTCATATGTTTTTGCCCGGGGGCCTATCAGCGGCGAGAGCTCGCCGACGAGAATGCCAAAGGAGAGCATCATGGGTCTACTCGACGTCCTCAACGGCATGCAGAACGGCCCGCGCGGCCCCAGCACGCCAAGCTCTGAGAAGTCCTCGGGCGGCATGTCGCCGATGACCATGGCGCTCCTTGGCCTGCTCGCCTGGAAGGCGTTCAAGCACGTGACCGCGGGCCAGCCCGGCGCGGCACCGCAGCAGTCCCCGACGCCGACGCACCTGCCCCCGCCGGTGAATGCGGGTGCCGGCCGCGGTCTCGGAGGCGTGCCTGGCGAAGGCGGCGGCCTCAGTGACCTGCTCAAGGGCGGCCTTGGCGGCCTGCTCGCGGGTGGCGCGGCCGGCAGCGTGCTCAGCGGCGGTCTCGGCGATCTCCTCAACCAGCTTCAGCAGGGCGGCCACGGCGAGGCCGCCAATACCTGGGTCGGCAAGGGCGAGAACAAGGCGATCGCGCCCGGCGATCTCGCCAACGCGCTCGGCGCCGACCAGATCGAGAGCCTGTCCGCCCAGAGCGGCCTGTCGCGCGACGAGCTGCTCTCCGGCCTCAGCCAGTATCTGCCGAAGGTGATCGACCATCTGACGCCGGACGGACGGCTGCCGACCGAGAACGAGATCTCGGGCAGAATCTGATTTGAGTCAAAACGAGGGGAGCACGGACATGAGCATGGGTGGCTTGTTGTGGATCATCGTCGTCGGCTTCATCGCCGGCCTCATCGCGCGCTGGCTGGCGCCGGGACCGAACAACCCGAGCGGCTTCATCCTCACCACCATCCTCGGCATCGTCGGCGCATTTCTCGCGACCTTCGTCGGCCAGGCGATCGGACACTACAGTCCCGACCAGGGCGCCGGATTCATCATGGCCACCATCGGCGCGGTGGTGGTGCTGTTCATCTGGCACCGACTGGTCGCGAGTGGCGTGATCAAGGGGTAGCCCGCCGTCGCTTTGCAGCGTGGCCTGCCAAGAAATTCGGTGTCGTCCCGGCGAAGGCCGGGACCCATAGCCACCGAATTTGGTTTGGCGAAGATCGGTAGTTGCCGATTTCGAACGACAACCACGGCCTGTGGTTATGGGTCCCGCCTGCGCCGGGACGACGGTTGTGTTTGCCGCGCTAGCGGAGCGAGCTCACGTAATCAAATGCATCCCCGCATCCATGCGCACGACCTCGCCGGTCATGTTGCTGGAGGCCGGCATCGCCAGGAAGCAGACGAGCTGGGCGATGTCTTCCGCTGATGACGCGACCTTCAGCGGCACCTTCGCCACGACGCTGTCGCGCACCTGCTTGGCCCCCGCCTCGCCGCGGCCCTTGGTGAACCAGGGGGTGTCGATATAACCGGGACACACCGTGTTGACGCGGATCAGCGGCGCCAGCGCGCGCGACAGCGACAACGTCATGGTGTTGAGCGCGCCCTTGCTCGCGGCATAGGCGATCGACGAGCCGACGCCGCTGATGCCGGCGACCGAGGACACGTTGACCACGGCGGACGGCCGCTCCGAGGCTTTCGCGCCGGCCTCGAGCAGGCTGCGTGCCGCACGTACCATCTGGAACGGGCCGATGGTGTTGACGCCGTAGAGGCGCTGGAAATCTTCCGCCGACAATCCATCGAGATCGGCATGGGCGACATGCTTGGTGGTGCCGGCGTTGTTGACGAGCACGTCGAGCCGGCCCCAGCCGCTGGCTGCCGCGACGATCTTGCGGCAATCGTCATCTTTCGAAACGTCGCCCTGCACGACCAGAACTTCCGGCGAGCCCGCCTTGCGGCAAAGCTCCGCGGTCGCCTCCGCTTCCTTCTGGCTCGAGGAATAGTTGATGATGAGCCGCGCCCCGCTCCGTGCGAGAATTTCCGCGGTCGCGGCGCCCAGGCCGGAGGCGGACCCCGTCACGATTGCGCACAAACTGTCCTTTGCCATCCTGATTTCCTTCCAATGTCTTTGATGCAAGCCTGAGGTAGCTGCTTGTTTAGCGAGTTTGCCGCGCCCTGCAAATCAGCAAACTCCGCTAAGCGGAATTAGCTTATCGCCCATGCCCGCGCCGCAGGTTGACCTGCGATCAACGCTTGTCAGGGCCATGGCTTTTTCCGATCATCCGGCGCAAGAAGAACCTGCGCGCCCTGCCCTTTCGGGCCGGATGCGCCAATGGCAAAACACGGGGAACGCTGTGGCGGAGAGTGACAATATCGTCGTCGAGACCGCGGAGAAGATCTTCGCCGATCTCGCCGATCCGCAGACCGTCAACAACGACAAGAAGGATTCGTGGCAGGCACCGCTGTGGCACGCGCTGAGCGAGGCCGGCCTGCCGCTGTCCTGGGTGCCCGACGATCTCGGCGGCTCCGGCGCGAGCCTTGCCGACGGCTTTGCGCTGCTGAACGCCGCCGGCCGTTTCGCAGTCGCGGTTCCCCTGGCCGAGACCATGCTGGCCGGCTGGCTGCTGGCGCAGGCGAAGATTCCATCCCCAGAGGGAGAGATGACGCTGCTGCCGGCCTCGCCGAAGGACCGGATCACACGCGATGCCGACGGCGCGCTCTCCGGCCGCGCCCGCGGCGTTCCCTTTGCGAAAGCGGCAAAGCACTTCGCAGTGCTGGCACACGGCAAGGACGGCGCTGCGATCGCGCTGGTCGATGCGAGCAAGGGGCGGATCGAGACCGGGCTCAATGTCGGCTATGACCACAGCGACACCGTCACGCTCGACAAGGTGCAGCCCGTCACCATCAAGCCCGCCCCGAACGGCTTTGACCAGACCACCTTGATGCTGATGGGCGGCGTCGCGCGCAGCCTTCAGATAGCGGGCGCGCTGGAAGCGATGCTCGACATCTCCGTGCGCTATTCCAACGAGCGCGTCGCCTTCGAGAAGAAGATCTCCAAATTCCAGGCGGTGCAGCACAACCTCGCCCGCCTCGCCGGCGAGTCGGCTGCTGCGCTTGCGGCTGCGACCTCCGCGGCCGACGCCATCGCCAATGCAAAGTCGTTCGACGACGCGGTCTACCTCGAAGCCGCCTCGGCAAAAATCCGTTGCGCCGAAGCCGCGGAAAAGGGCGGCGCCATCGCGCACCAGGTCCATGGTGCGATCGGCTTCACCCTGGAGCACATCCTGCATCGCTACTCGCTGCGGGCGCTGGCCTGGCGCGACGATTTCGGTTCGGAGAGCCATTGGGCCGTCGAGCTCGGCAAGCTGGTCGCAAACCGCGGTGCCGATGAATTGTGGCCGCTCGTGGCTTCGCGCTGATCAGGGACGAGACAACAATGACCGCTGCCCTCCGCTTCGATCCGATCCGCCTGCCTGAAAAATGCGAGCAATTGCGCAAGGAAGTGCGCGCCTTCCTCGCGGAGGAAATCGCCGCCGGCACCTTCGATCCGCACAAGCCGAACCGCGAAGACACCGACGCGCCGGAATTTTCCCGCCGGGTCGGCGCCAAGGGCTGGCTGGGCATGACGTGGCCGAAGAAATATGGCGGCCAGGAGCGCTCGTTCCTCGAACGTTACGTGGTGACCGAGGAAATGCGCGTGGCCAATGCGCCGACACGGCGCTTCTTCGTCGCCGATCGCCAGAGCGGGCCGGTGCTGCTGAAATACGCCCCGGAAAATATCAAGATGGACATCCTGCCGCGCATTTGCCGCGGCGAGATCTGCTTTGCGATCGGCATGAGCGAGCCGAACTCCGGCTCGGACCTGTTCGCCGCGAAGACGCGCGCGACCAAGACCGACGGCGGCTATCTCATCAACGGCACCAAGATCTGGACCTCTTCGGCGCACATCGCCGACTACATGATCGCGATCTTCCGGACGTCGCAGCCGACCAAGGAAAACCGCCGTCACGGCCTGACGCAGTTTCTGGTCAAGATGAAGCAGCCGGGCATCCAGGTGAACCCGATCGGCCAGATCACCGGCCAGTACGAGTTCAACGAGGTCGTCTTCACCGATTTCTTCGTGCCTGAGGATCATGTGCTCGGCGAAGTCGACGGCGCCTGGAAGCAGGCCACATCCGAGTTAGCCTATGAACGCTCGGGCCCCGAGCGTTTTCTGGAGACCTATTACGTGCTGACCGAGCTGGTTCGCGCGGTCGGCCCCAATCCGGACACGCGCAGTGCCGAAGGCATCGGCCGGCTGGTGGCGCAGCTCCACACCATGCGGCGGATGTCGGTCTCGGTTGCCGGCATGTTGCAGGCCGGCAAGGAGCCGGTGGTGGAAGCGTCCATCGTCAAGGACATCGGCACGGTGTGGGAGCAGCAGCTGCCGCACCGCGTGCGCGATCTCGCCGCCTTCGTCGAGGAGACCGCGACCAACCGCGAGACGCTGGAGCGGCAGCTCGACTTCGCCATCAAGACCGCACCGAAACTCACCATCCAGGGCGGCACCACCGAGGTGCTGCGCGGCATCATCGCCCGCGGACTTGGGCTGCGCTAGTCGCGCGGACCTGGTTTGCGCTAACTCTTCGAGGACATCATGAGCACATATAAAGATATCGGCGTCGAGAAGGTCGGGCATGTCGGCACCATCGAGATCCGCAGACCCCCGCTCAACTTCTTCGACATCTCGCTGATCAACCAGATCGCGGATGCGCTCGACGAATTCGATCGCGACATCGAGATCCGCAGCTCGGTGCTGTCCGCGCAAGGCAAGGCGTTCTGCGCCGGCGCCAATTTCAAGGACCCGGCGCGACAGGCGCAGGAGGCGCGCGAAGCCGAGAAAACCGCCAAGGGCGATCCGGCCGACAGCCTCGGCGCGATCAACCATCTCTACATCCAGGCGGTGCGCATCTTCCGCGCCAAGAAACCGATCGTCGCAGCCGTGCAGGGCGCCGCCATCGGCGGCGGGCTCGGGCTCGCGGTGTCCGCGGACTTCCGCGTCACCTGCCCCGAAGCACGCTTCTCCGCGAACTTTACAAAACTCGGCTTCCATCCCGGCTTCGGCCTGACCGTGACGCTGCCCGAGCTGATCGGCAAGAACAACGCCGAGCTGATGTTCTACACCAGCCGCCGCGTCACCGGCCAGGAAGCGGTCAAATGGGGCCTCGCCAACGAGCTGGTGCCGCAGGACCAGGTCAAGGCGGCCGCACTGAAGCTCGCCGGCGAGATCGCCGAATGCTCCCCGCTCGGTCTCGTCTCCACCCGCGCGACGATGCGCGCCGACTTGGCCGACCGCGTCATGGCCGCGACCAATCACGAGCTCGAGGAGCAGACCCGGCTGCGCGCGACGGAGGATTTCAAGGAAGGCGTGAAGGCCACGGAAGAACGGCGCGTGGCGAATTTCAAGGGGCGGTGATTGCGTTCTTCCTTCTCCCCTTGTGGGAGAGGGATTAACCCCGCCCCACCACCAGCGCATCGACGATCGTGACGCCCTGCCCCTCCGGGTGCACGAGCACCGGGTTGAGCTCGATCTCCGCGATTTCCTCTGCATGCCGTGACGCAAGCACGGAGATGTCGGCAATCAGTTGCGACGCCGCCGCGACATCCGCCTTCGCCGCTCCGCGAAAACCATTCAACAACGGCGCGGCCTTCAGGCTCGCCAGCATCGCGCCGGCTTCTTTCGCGCTCACGGGCGCCGGGCGGTAGACGACGTCGCGGAACAGCTCCGTGGTGATACCGCCGAGGCCGACCATCACCATCGGCCCGAAGGTCTTGTCCGTCATCGTGCCGATGATGATCTCGACGCCTTTCTTCGCCATCGGCGCGACCAGCACGCCTTGAATTACGGCATCCGGCCGGTGCTTGCGCGCATTGTTGAGCAGCGCTTCGAACCCAAGAAACACCTCGCCCTTGGTGGTGATGTTGACGCGCACGCCGCCGACCTCGCTCTTGTGCGCAATGTCCGGCGACTGGATTTTCATCACCAGCGGGAAACCGACGCCCGCGATGGCCGCGTCCAACTCGCCCTTCTCTTTCACCAGCACTTCGGCCGGCAGCACAACGCCGGCGGCGCGAAGCAATTCCTTGCTATCGGCCTCGGACAGAACCGGTGAAGTCAGATGCGCCGAGAGATCGCGCGCGGGCAGCTCCGCCCCATCCGCTGGCCTCTGCAGTTTGAAATTGGCGTAGTCGACCAGCTGCCGCATCGCCACACCGACATGAGTCAGACCGGACAGCACAACGACGCCGGATTTGGCAAGCTCGTGCCGGGCGAAGTCCGACGGCACCGTATAGGAGTAAAACACCACGGATTTGTGCTGCGCGGCCAGTACCGGCTTCAGCTCCGCTTCCCTGAAGGGCTTGCGCACCTCGCTCGACAGCGACAGCAAGACCAGAATTGCATCGACCTCGTCGGAAGCAGTCAGCAGATCAACGCTCTTTTGCAAGCCGCCCGACGTCACGCCTTGCGCTGTGACGTCGATCGGATTGCGCGCGGTGCCGTAGGACGGCATCAGCGTCTTGATCTCCGCCTGGATTTTTCCGGAGAGCTCCGGCACTTGCAAGCCTTGCCGCGCCACGGCATCGGCGCCCCAGATGCCGGCACCGCCGGAGACGGTGACCACGGCGACGCGATCGCCTTTCGGCAACGGATTGCTCGCAAGCACCGCTGCGATCGTCAGCGCCTCGTCGAGATCGTTGGAGACGATGAAGCCATATTTGGCAAACACGGCGTCGTAGGCCGCCGACCACCCGGCCATGCTCGCGGTGTGCGAGGCGGCCGCGCGCATCCCGGCGCCAGAGCGGCCGACTTTTGTCACGATGACGGGCTTCTTCAGCTCGGCTGCCCGGCGCGCTGCCGCGAGAAACTTGTCGACGTCGCGAATGCCTTCGATGAACAGCAGGATCACGTCGGTCGCGGCGTCCTGCACCATGTAATCCAAAAATTCACCGGCCCCCAGATCGGATTCGTTGCCCGCACTGACGACATAGCTCACGGCAATGCCGATCGCCTTGGCGCGGTGATAATAGGCAAAGCCGATGCCGCCGCTCTGCGCGACAATGCCGATCCGCTTCGTCGTCGCGACCAGCGGCGCCACACCCGGCTTGACGTCCACGGCGGGACTGAACGTTGCCGCCACACGCTGCATCTGGCTGAAAAAGCCCTCGGCGTTCGGACCGGAAATCCGCATGCCGGTGCGCCCGGCCAGCGCCGCGATCGCGTCCTGCATCGCCGCGCTGTCGCCCCCCTCCTCGGCAAATCCGGAGGAGATGATCACGGCGTTCCTGACCCCGGCGGCGGCGCATTGTTCGAGCGCGGCAAGCACGGCGCGTGCGGGAATGATGATGATTGCGAGATCGATCGGCGCGCCGATCTCCGTGATCGATTTGTAGCAAATGAGCCCGTCGATCTCGGCGTAGTTCGGGTTCACCGGGTAGATTTTTCCGGGATACTCGTTCTTGCGCAACATCGACAACAGCCGGCCCGGAATCTTCTCGTGATCGCGCGAGGCGCCGATCAACGCGATGCTTGCCGGTGCGAAGAAGCTGTCGAGCGGATGCTGCATGTGACGTTCCTTACTCGCCGGTAGCCGTCGCCCTTCGAGGGTCGCCGAAGCGGCGAGCACCTCGGGGTGACGGATAACGATCGGAGGATCAACTGACGCGGAACGTCACCCCGCCGAGCAAAAACTCATCGCCTGCAACCGCAAGCCCCTTTGCCTTGGCCGCATGCAGCACCTGTGCTTTGTCCGCAACCCGAAACTCCAGCGCACTCATGATCTCGCTGGCGCCTTTGACGAAGCGGAAGGTCGCATTGGGCAGCTTCAATTCGGCATCGCCACTCGGCGCAACGCCGATGATCTTGCCCCAATGCTCGGCCAGCCCTGTCGGATCCGGGCTCTGCATCTCCACGCTCGTCAACCCCTGCGTCACGTCCTTGCGGATGAATTTTTGCCAATCCGGCCCCGCCGGCGGATACGGCCCCAGAATGTCGTCGCTGCCCTCGGTGTGGTTGAACTCGATGAAGGCGGCGCGGCAGTCGCGGGGATGGAGCTGCACGCCGTGATAGGGCGCGTGGTCGATGACATTGGCCGTGCGCACGCCAAGCGCGTTGGCGTTACGGCCGCGCTCATCGGGATCGTTGCAGCAGAAGATCGCCATGTAGCCGCCGCGCCCGCCGCTCTTTTCGATGAAGCGACCGGCGGTGGTGCCGTCCTTGAACGGTGCGACGACCTCCAGCAGAATCGTGTCGACCGGAAGCAGCGTGTTCTCCAGGCCGTATTTTGCGACATTGCCGTCGCGATAGCAGACGGCGAGGCCCATGATTTCCGCGATGTCGGAGATGACAGGCGCGAGCTGCGGCGCGACCAGGCAAATCTGCCGCAGCCGCATATAGGGCGCCATCGTCATGCGCCCTTGAAGGTCGGCTTGCGCTTCTCGACGAACGCCTTTGCAGCCTCCTTGTGGTCCTCGGTGTCGCTGCAGCGGGTGTGATGGATCGCCTCGCCGTCGAAGCAATCTTCGAGCGCGAGATGCTCGGCATTGTTGATGTTGCGCTTGATGAAGCCCAGCGCAATGGAAGGGCCCTGCGCCAGCGACAGCGCCAGCTCGTGCGCGGCCATGTCGATCTCGGCGTCGGGGACGACCTTCGTCACCATGCCGATCGCATGAGCCTCCTTCGCGGTCAGGACCGGCGACAGCAAATAGAGCTCGCGCGCCCGCGCACTGCCGAGCAGCTGGGTGAGGAAATAGGTACCGCCGTAATCGCCGGAGAAGCCGACTTTTGCAAAGGCGGTGGTGATCTTGCAGGATTCGGAGACGATGCGGAGGTCACACGACAGCGCCATCGACAGACCCGCGCCGGCCGCGGCGCCATCGAGCTGCGCCACCACGGGTTTCGGCATCTGGTGCAGGATGCGCGACACCTCCATGCCGCGGCGCAGGTTCGCCATCTTCACTTCGAACGGCAGCGGCGCGCGTCCCTCCGCCATCGACTTGACGTCGCCGCCGACGCAGAAGCTGCCGCCCGCGCCTTTGAACAGCACCGCACGCACCTCCGGATCGTCGGCCGCGCGCCGCGCCGCCACGACCAGCCCGGCGACCATGTCCGGGTTGAGCGCGTTCTTCCGCTCGGGCCGGTTCATGGTGATGGTGAGCAGCCCGCCTTCGAGCTTCTGCAGGACCATGTCGTTGCTCATGGAACGTCTCCCTTGTTGTTGTTTGATAGAGCTTTGGCCACACCCGTCATTGCGAGGAGCGAAGCGACGAAGCAATCCAGACCGTCTCTGCGGAAACATCTCTGGATTGCTTCGCCTCGCTCGCAATGACGAGACTTATTTCTTCACCAGCGGGCAGCGCGACTGCTCCAGCGACTGGAACGCCTCGCTGCCGGGCACGGTGGCGAGCAGCTTGTAGTCGTCCCAGCGGCCCTTGGACTCCGACGGCTTCTTGACCTCGAACAGGTACATGTCGTGGATCATGCGGCCATCCTCGCGGATCTTGCCATTTTTGGCGAAGAAGTCGTTGATCGGTGTCTCCTTCATCACCTTGATCACCGTCGCAGCGTCGGTCGTGCCGGCCGCCTTCACCGCTTTCAGATAGTGCGTCACGGAAGAGTAGACGCCGGCTTGCGCCGAGGTCGGCGGCCGCTTCATGCGCTCCTGGAAACGCTTCGAAAACGCACGGGTGTCGTCGTTGAGATCCCAGTAGAAGGCTTCCGCAAGCAACAGGCCCTGCGCGGTCTCGAGCCCGATCGAGTCGATATCGGTCACGAAAGCGAGCAGCGGCGAGACTTTCTGACCGCCCTTGGTGATGCCGAACTCGGCCGCCTGCTTGATGGCGTTGACGGTGTCGCCGCCGGCGTTGGCAAGGCCAATCACCTTGGCCTTGGAGGCCTGGGCCTGAAGCAGGAACGACGAAAAATCCGACGTGTTGAGCGGATGGCGCACGCTGCCAAGCACCTTGCCGCCGGTCTTGGTCACGACGGCGCTGGTGTCCTTCTCCAGATCCTGGCCGAAGGCGTAGTCGGCGGTCAGGAAGAACCAGGTGTCGAGGCCCGACCTCACGGCCGCGAGGCCGGTCACGTTGGCCTGGCCGTAGGTGTCGAACACGTAGTGAATGGTATAGGGACCGCAGGCCTCGTTGCTGAGGCGGATCGAGCCCGGGCCGTTGAACATGATGATCTTGTTGCGCGCTTTCGCGATCTCGCCGGCGGCAAGCGCGGTCGCGGAGGCCGCGACGTCGTAGATCATCTCGACGCCCTGGTTGTCGAGCATATCGCGGGCGATGTTGGCGGAGAGATCGGCCTTGTTCTGATGGTCGGCGGCCAGCACCTGGATCTTGCGGCCGAGCACCTCACCGCCAAAATCCTCCACGGCCATCTTGGCGGCGGTCTCGCTGCCGGGGCCGGTGATGTCGGCATACAGGCTCGACATGTCGAGGATGCCGCCGATCTTCAGCGGCGGCTTGTCCTGGCCCTGCACGGCGCTCGCACTCAGCGCCAACGCGGCGGCAAAAATGCCCGACAAAACATGCTTCATCGAAAAAGACCTCCCTTATCGCGCCGTACTCTGATGGCGGCTTGGTTATTGCTCTCGGTTATTGCTCTTGGCTAAAGCTGTTGCCGCAATCATGCCGCATGCACGAGAGCGCAGCAAGCGAAGGTGCGCTACGGGGGGGCACGATTGGCGCGTACGTTTTCCGCAAAACGGAATGGCCGTGTGCGGCACGCCGTCCTTGTTTCGCTGCGCCCGCAATGACGGAGTGTAACGAAGCCTCTTCGCGATACGCCGCGCTTGAGTTAAGACTGGCGCGCAACGCAACCTCTCCGGGTCACGTGACGCAACGGCTTCACCTCATCGTCGCAATCCTTCTCGTCGCGGGTCACAGCGCATTCGCGAGCCCGTGCCGGTTCAAGTCCCAAGGCGAAGGCCGCGTCGTCGCAATCGATGCGCGCAGCGTCCGTCTCGACGACGGCCGCGACATCCGCCTGAACGGCATTGAGCCGACCGCAACGACGAAGCAGGCGCTGACCGCGCTGCTCGTCGGCCGCGACGTGATTCTGCGCAGCGCTGACGACACGCCCGACCGCTATGGCCGGCAAGGCGCGCTGGTCTTTGTCGGCGAGAGCGACATCTCCGTGCAGGCGGTGCTGCTCGCCCAGGGCGACGCCATCGTCTCCGCCGAGATCACCGACAAGGATTGCGCGACCGCCCTGATGGAATCGGAGGCCGAGGCGCGGCGCCAAAAAAAGGGCAACTGGGCTGACCCGTCGGCCATAAAAAACGCGGAAAGTCCGGACGATATTTTGGCGGAGATCGGGCGTTTTGTGGTGGTCGAGGGCAAAGTCCTGTCGGTCCGGCAAGCTGGGGCAATGACCTACCTCAACTTCGGACGGAACTGGACACGCGGCTTTGCCGTGACTATTTCAAAGCGCATAGTACCGGCATTCGAAAGCGCCGGGATCGCTCTTAAGTCTCTGGAGAATAGACGTATTCGCGTCCGGGGCTGGGTCGAGGGGAATACGGGGCCGCGTATCGATGTACGCCTCGCGGGACAGGTCGAGTTGCTCGGCGCAAGCGAGCCGACAGGGGTAAGGCCCTAAAAGGGCCAGGCACGGGTTAAGCAACGTGAATGGGGTGCTAGAACGGCACGGACGAGGCGAACGCCGCCGCCTGCGGGCAGCGCCGGCCGTGCTATGCCTTGTTCTGGGTTCAGCCCTTGCCGGCTGCGGTGACATGAACCGGTTCCAGACCGCGGCGGCACCGCCGATCGTGGCGATGCCCAAGCCGAAGCCGGCCGTCGCGCAGACCCCCGCCACCGAGAAGGAGCACGAGCGCATCCTGGCGAGCTATGGCGGCACTTACGACGATCCCAGGCTCGAATCGCTCGTGACCAAAACGGTCGACCGGCTGGTCGCGGCGTCCGACCGCCCCGACCAGGGCTATCGGGTCACGATCCTCAATTCCGGTGCGGTGAACGCTTTCGCGCTGCCGAACGGCCAGCTCTATGTCACCCGCGGCCTGCTTGCGCTCGCCAGCGACACCTCGGAATTGTCCTCCGTGCTGAGCCACGAGATGGCGCATGTGCTGTCCAAGCACGCCGCGATGCGCGAGGACCAGGCGCGCCAGGCCGCGATCGTCACCCGCGTCGTCACCGACATGAGCAACGATCCCGATCTCACCGCGCTCGCGCTCGCCAAGACCAAGCTGACCATGGCGAGCTTTTCGCGTAATCAGGAGTTCGAGGCCGACGGCATCGGCGTCGGCATCTCCGCCAAGGCCCATTTCGACCCTTATGGTGCCGCACGTTTTCTCTCGGCGATGGAGCGCAATGCGGAGTTGAAAGTCGGAAAGACCTCGCTCGATCCGCGCGCGCAGGATTTCACCTCATCGCATCCGGCAACGCCGGAGCGCGTGCAGAACGCGCAGACTATCGCGCGGCAGTACTCAGCGCCAGAAGGCGCCGAGCGCGACCGCGAAACCTATCTCGCCGCGATCGATAACCTCGTCTACGGCGAAGACCCCAGCGAAGGTTTTGTCCGCGGCCGGCGCTTCCTGCATCCCAAGCTCGGCTTCACCTTCCAGGCGCCGGACAATTTTACGCTCGACAACACCGCACAGGCCGTGATCGGCGTGCGCGACGGCGGCTCGCAGGCGATGCGTTTCGACGTCGTGCGGGTGCCGGCCGAGCAGTCGCTCGGCGATTACCTGAATTCCGGCTGGATGGAAGGCGTCGAGAAGGCGTCCACCGAGGACATCACCATCAACGGTTTCCCGGCTGCGTCCGCCACCGCCAAGGGCGACCAGTGGCAGTTCAAGGTCTATGCGCTGCGCTTCGGCAGCGACGTCTACCGCTTCATCTTTGCGGCACGGCAGAAGTCGACCGAGAGCGAGCGCAATGCGCGCGAGACCGTCAGTTCATTCCGCCGCCTGACGCTCGACGAGATCCAGGCCGCGCGCCCCCTGCGCATCAAGGTCATCACCGTGCAGCCCGGCGACACCGTGGAATCGCTCTCCCACCGCATGGCCGGCATCGATCACCCGGCCGAACGTTTCCGCGTGCTCAACGGCCTCGATCGCAACGCTCAGGTGAAGGTGCGGGATCGCGTGAAGGTCGTGGCGGATTGAGGCTGTAGTAGGATGGGCAAAGCGAGGCGTGCCCACCATTCTCGACGCGATGTTTGCTTGCGGATGGTGGACACGGCGCTACGCGCCTTTGCCCGCCCTACAAGCCGCTTCAGCCCTAGCCGCCCGCGTCCATGTCTCCGGCCTCGCGCTGGCCGCTGAGCCAGAGCGCGAGCAGGGTCCAGAACGCGCCTGACAGCAGATACGCTCCCGAGGCGATGACGCCGAGATTGGTCGCAAGCAACAGAGCGACCAGCGGCGCGAAACCGGCGCCGAACAGCCAGGCCATGTCCGAGGTCAGCGCCGAGGCCGTGTAGCGATACGCCTGCTTGAAGTTCGAGGCGATCGCGCCCGACGACTGGCCGAACGACAGGCCGAGCAGGATGAAGCCGATCACCATGTAGATGGTCTCGCCGAACGCGCCGGCATCGAGCAGCTGCGGAGCAAAGCCGCTGTAGATCGCGATCGCGATCGCCGATCCCATCAGCAGCGACTTGCGGCCGACGCGGTCGGCGATGACGCCGGAGAGCACGATCGCGCCGACGCCGAACACGGCGGCGACGATCTCGATGATCAGGAAGCGCACCGGGCTTTCGCGGGTGAACAGGAACACCCAGGACAGCGGAAACACCGTAACCATGTGGAACAGCGCAAAGCTCGCCAGCGGCGCGAATGCGCCGAGCATGATGTTCTGGCCTTCGCGCGCCACAGTCTCGGAGATGCGCGAGGGCTGCAATTCGCGGGTCTCGAACAGCGAGGCATATTCTTCCGTCGTCACCATGCGCAGGCGCGCGAACAGCGCCACGACGTTGATGGCGAAGGCGACGAAGAACGGGTAGCGCCAGCCCCAATCGAAGAAATCGTCGGCCGAGAGATTCCCCGCGAAATAGGCGAACAGCGCGCTCGCCACGATAAGCCCGAGCGGCGCGCCAAGCTGCGGCACCATCGCGTACCAGCCGCGCTTTGACGGCGGCGCATTCAGCGCAAGCAGCGAGGCCATCCCGTCCCAGGCGCCGCCCCAGGCCAGACCCTGCGCGATGCGCGCCAGCGCCAGCAGCCAGATCGCCGCAACGCCGATCTCGTGATAGCCGGGCAGGAACGCGATCGCGACGGTGGCGGTGCCGAGCAGGAACAGCGCCGAGATCAGCTTGGCCGTCTTGCCGTATTCGCGGTCGACCGTCATGAAAATGACGGTGCCGATCGGCCGGGCCACGAAGGCCAGCGCGAAGATCATGAAGGAATAGAGGGTGCCGGTCAGTTCGCTCGTGAACGGGAACACCAGGCGCGGAAAGACGATCACCGAGGCGATCGCGAAGACGAAGAAGTCGAAGAATTCCGAGGTGCGGCCGATGATGACGCCGATGGCAATCTCGCCGGGACGGGCCTGGTCGTGGCCGTGCTCGCCCGAGTGGAGGTCTGCCATTGCGGGGGTCTGTGCCGTCGCCATTGGTGCGCCCTTAACGTCCTGAAAACCAAAGCCGACCGCCCGGCGGGGCGCCAGGCGATCCGGTTCTGTTTGGCGCAACATTTCGCACTGCAACATTGGACAAATTGTCCAATGTCCGGATTGCTGCGTCGCAGCTACCCCTTGGTCTCACGAAAGAAACTCATGCTCATAAGGTCGGCCCGTGTCCCGTCTCAAGATCCTGGCGCTGCTACCCCTGGCGGTTGCACTCAGCGGCTGCAACTACGTCGTGCTGGCACCAGCCGGCGATATCGCAGCGCAACAGCGCGACCTCGTCATCATGTCCACCGTCCTGATGCTCCTGATCGTCGTTCCCGTGATGGCGCTGACGGTGCTGTTCGCCTGGCGCTACCGCCAGTCCAACACCGACGCCCGCTACGAGCCCGAATGGGACCACTCGACCAGCCTTGAGCTGGTGATCTGGTCGGCACCGCTTTTGATCATCGTTTGCCTGGGCGCGCTGACCTGGATGGGCACGCATCTGCTCGACCCCTATCGCAACATCGGCCGCATCTCCGCGGAGCGCTCCGTGGACCAAAGCAAGGTCCCTCTCGTGGTCGACGTCGTCGCGCTCGACTGGAAGTGGCTCTTCATCTATCCGGACTACGGCATCGCCACCGTCAATGAGCTCGCGGCGCCGGTCGATCGTCCGATCAATTTCCATATCACCGCGTCTTCGGTGATGAACTCTTTCTACATCCCCGCGCTCGCCGGACAGATCTATGCGATGCCGGGCATGGAGACGTCGCTCCACGCCGTGATCAACCACGCCGGTACGTATAAGGGTTTCTCAGCGAACTATAGCGGCGCCGGTTTCTCCGGCATGCACTTCAACTTCCACGGGCTCGACGACAAGGGCTTCGACGCCTGGATCGCCAGCGCCAAATCCGGCGGCGGCTCGCTCGGCCGCGCCGAATATCTCCAGCTCGAGAAGCCCAGCCAGAACGAGCCGGTGCGGCGCTACGGCACCGTCGATTCCGATCTCTACCGCCTGATCCTCAACATGTGCGTCGAGACCGGCAAGATGTGCCAGAGCGAGATGATGGCGATCGACGCCAAGGGCGGCCTCGGCCATGAGGGTCTGAACAACACGCTGCCGCTGGCCTACGACAAATACGCGCGCCGCGGCACGGCGCTTGGGCCGGAGCCCAGCTTCGTCGCCGGCACCTGCACGCCCGATGCGCCGCAGGGCAAGAGCACCGCCTCGATCACGGCGCCTCTCGATACCGCGCCGCTGCTCGGCGCCGGCCTGAAGCGGCCGACTTTCACGCCGCTGAAGTCCTCGTCCTTCTTCCTCGGACAACGTCCGAAGTCAGATTCGTAAAGAGATCCCGCATGTCTCCTGATCTTCTCAAGCTCATCTTTGGCCGGCTCACCTTCGAATCTCTGCCGCTGCACGAGCCGATCGTCGTCGGCACCTTTGCGGTGGTGGCGACCGGCGGCCTCATCATGTTCGCCGGCCTCACTTATTTCCGCCTCTGGGGCTATCTCTGGAGCGAGTGGTTCACCAGCGTCGACCACAAGCGCATCGGCATCATGTACATGATCCTCGGCATCGTGATGCTGCTGCGCGGCTTCGCCGATGCGCTGATGATGCGGTTGCAGCAGGCGCTCGCCTTTGGCGGCTCGGAGGGCTATCTCAACTCCCATCACTACGACCAGGTCTTCACCGCCCACGGCGTGATCATGATCTTCTTCGTGGCGATGCCGCTGGTCACCGGCCTGATGAACTTCGTCGTGCCGCTCCAGATCGGCGCGCGCGACGTGTCGTTTCCGTTCCTGAACAATTTCAGCTTCTGGATGACGGTCGGCGGCGCGGTGCTGGTGATGGCCTCGCTGTTCATCGGCGAATTCGCCCGCACCGGCTGGCTCGCTTATCCGCCGCTGTCGAACATCGGCTACAGCCCTGACGTCGGCGTCGACTATTACATATGGGGGTTGCAGGTTGCAGGCGTCGGAACGACGCTGTCCGGCATCAACCTGATCTGCACCATCGTCAAGCTGCGCTGCCCCGGCATGACCATGATGCGGATGCCGGTGTTCACCTGGACCGCGCTCTGCACCAACGTCCTGATCGTCGCTTCCTTCCCGGTTCTGACCGTCGTGCTCGCGCTGCTTTCGCTCGACCGCTACGTCGGCACCAACTTCTTCACGAACGATTTCGGCGGCAGCCCGATGATGTACGTGAACCTGATCTGGATCTGGGGTCATCCCGAGGTCTACATCCTGGTTCTCCCCGCCTTCGGCATCTTCTCCGAGGTGACCTCGACCTTCTCCGGCAAGCGGCTGTTCGGCTACACCTCAATGGTCTACGCCACTGTCGTCATCACCATCCTGTCGTACCTGGTCTGGCTGCACCACTTCTTCACGATGGGGTCGGGAGCGAGCGTCAACTCATTCTTCGGCATCACCACGATGATCATCTCGATCCCGACGGGCGCGAAGATGTTCAACTGGCTGTTCACGATGTATCGCGGCCGCATCCGGTTCGAGCTGCCGATGATGTGGACGATCGCGTTCATGCTGACCTTCGTGCTCGGCGGCATGACCGGCGTGCTGCTGGCGGTGCCGCCGGCCGACTTCGTCCTGCACAACAGCCTGTTCCTGATCGCGCATTTCCACAACGTGATCATCGGCGGCGTCGTGTTCGGCGCGTTCGCCGGCATCGGCTACTGGTTCCCGAAGGCGTTCGGCTTCAAGCTGGATCCGTTCTGGGGCAAGCTGTCGTTCTGGTTCTGGGTCACCGGCTTCTATCTCGCCTTCATGCCGCTCTATGTGCTCGGCCTGATGGGCGTGACCCGGCGCTTGCGCGTGTTCGACGATCCCAGCTTGCAGATCTGGTTCATCATCGCCGGCATTGGCGCCTTCCTGGTCTTCCTCGGCATCCTCTCGATGCTGATGCAGTTCGCCGTCAGCTTCCTCAGGCGCGAGCAGCTCAAGGACGTCACCGGCGATCCCTGGGATGCGCGCACGCTGGAATGGGCGACCTCGTCGCCGCCGCCGGCCTATAACTTCGCCTTCACCCCCGTCGTCCACGACAATGACGCGTGGTGGGATATGAAGCGCCGCGGCTACCAGCGTCCGCTCACCGGGTTCAAGCCGATCCACATGCCCAGCAGCACCGGCACCGGCATCATCCTCGCCGGTCTTGCCACCGCGATGGGTTTCGGCCTGATCTGGTACATCTGGTGGCTTGCCGCCGCGAGCTTCGCTGCGATGCTCGTCGTCGGGATCGGCCACACCTTCAACTATCACCGCGACTTCGACATTCCGGCTGACGATGTCATCCGGGCCGAGGACGCGCGCACCAAACTGCTCGCCGGAGCCAAGTAATGACTGTCACTGTCAATCCCGCGCAAACCGGCGAACCGGTCTTCTACCTCGCCGACGAACACCCGCATCCAGAAGGCTACAGCACCTCGCTGGGCTTCTGGATCTATCTGATGAGCGACTGCCTCATCTTCGCGATCCTGTTCGCCACCTTCGGCGTGCTCGGCGGCAATTACGCCGCCGGTCCCGCGCCGAAGGACCTGTTCGAGCTGCCTTTGGTCGCGGTCAACACCTCGATGCTGCTGCTGTCGTCGATCACGTATGGCTTTGCCATGCTGACCATGCAGCAGAACAAGATCGGCCAGACCCAGATGTGGCTGGCCATCACCGGCCTGTTCGGCGCCGCCTTCATCGGCATCGAGCTCTCCGAGTTCGCCCACATGATCCATGAAGGCGCGACGCCGCAGCGCAGCGCCTTCCTGTCCGCCTTCTTCACCCTGGTCGGTACCCACGGCCTGCACGTCACCTGCGGCCTGATCTGGTTGGTGACCCTGATGGTGCAGGTCTGGAAGTTCGGCCTGATCGAGGCCAACCGCCGCCGCCTGATGTGCCTGTCGATGTTCTGGCACTTCCTCGACGTGGTCTGGATCGGCGTCTTCACCTTCGTCTATCTCCTGGGAGTTCTGCGATGAACACCGATACTCACGCTGCCCACGCGGACGATCATCACCAGGGCGACAGCCACGCCCACGGCTCGTTCTCGACCTACATGCTCGGCTTCGTGCTCTCGGTCGTGCTCACCGCGATCCCGTTCTGGCTGGTGATGAGCGGCGCGCTTCCGAGCAAGCAGATCACCGCGCTGGTCATCATGGCCTTCGCGGTCGTGCAGATCGTCGTGCACATGATCTACTTCCTGCACATGAGCCCCAAATCCGAGAACGGCTGGAGCATGATGGCGCTGATCTTCACCATCGTCATGGTGGCGATCGCGCTGTCGGGTTCGCTGTGGGTGATGAACCACCTCAACAGCAACATGATGCCGATCCACCAGATGACTGGAATGAAATGAACGAGACTGGGACTGTGATAAGCAAAGCAGACGGGGCTCGCGGAAAAGCTGCGTGTCCGTCCTTGTGGCTCACGGTCCTCTCGCTCACGGCCTTTGCACTTCTGATCGCGCTCGGCGTCTGGCAGATCGAGCGCCGCGCCTGGAAGCTGGCGCTGATCGATCGCGTCGAGCAGCGCGTTCATGCCCCGGCCCGGCCGATCCCCTCGACCGCGTCATGGCACGCGGTGTCCACCGCAGATGACGAATACAGGCATGTCAGCGTCACCGGCCGCTTGCTGCATGACCGCGAGACGCTGGTTCAGGCCGTCACCGAGGAAGGTCCGGGCTTTTGGGTGCTGACGCCGCTTCAGCGCAGCGACGGCACGATGGTCCTGGTCAACCGCGGCTTCGTGCCGTCCGAGCGGCGCGACGCATCGACACGCCGGGACGGCAATCCGGACGGCCGGCTCGAAATCACCGGCCTCTTGCGCATGACGGAGCCGAACGGCGGATTCCTCAGGAACAACGTGCCTCAACACAATCGCTGGTATTCGCGAGATATCGCCGCGATTGCGGCGGCACGCGGCCTCGACCACGTCGCGCCGTTCTTCATCGATGCCGACGCCGGATCACAATCCGACGTCGGCCCAATCGGCGGATTGACCGTGATCAGCTTTCCCAATAACCACCTGATCTACGCGCTGACGTGGTTTGCCCTGGCTTTCATGCTGGCCGGTAAACTTATCGTCACATTCGGCGGCGGGCTGTTCCGCCGCAAGAAGCCGTGGAGCGGCTTCGTCCACGAAGCGGCCGGCGGCTCCGATGCTGTCGCCCGCAGGACGCGATCAGATGCTGGAACGATCGTCGAGCCAACCTGACGACGGAAGAACGCATAGCGCCGTCACGCTGCAATCGCAGGCGGACGCGCGCAGCGAGCTGATCGGGGCTGCGCCGACCGACGACGAGACCAACCGCAAGAACATGGCGCTGCTGATCCAGCTGCGCTGGACTGCAGTGGTCGGCCAGATCGTGACCATCGGCGGCGCGCATGTCTGGCTCGGCATTCCCCTGCCCCTCACCCGCATGGGCGCGGTGATCGGCGCGCTGGTGTTTCTCAACGTCTCCAGCCTCGTCTGGGTGCGCCATCGCGCCGCGATCACCAACAACGAGTTGCTGGTCGCCTTGATGCTGGACGTCGCCGCGCTGACCGCGCAGCTTTATCTCAGCGGCGGCGCCACCAATCCCTTCACCTCGCTGTTCCTGCTCCAGGTGACGCTGGGCGCGGTGCTGCTCGATGGCCGCTCGACATGGTCGCTGGTCGCGTTGACCTGCGCGAGCTTCGTCTGGCTGACGGTCGCGTACCGGCCGCTCGACTTGCCACCGAACCCGCTGAGCGAGACCTACACGCTCACCGTCGCCGGCATGCTGCTGGGCTTCGTGCTCAACGCCGTGCTGCTCGTGGTGTTCGTCACCCGCATCAACAGGAATTTGCGCCAGCGCGACGCACATCTGGCGGCGCTGCGCCAGCATGCCGCCGAGCAGGATCACATCGTGCGCATGGGCCTGCTCGCCTCCGGCGCGGCGCACGAGCTCGGCACGCCGCTCGCCTCGCTCTCGGTCATCCTCAGCGACTGGCGGCGCATGCCCGACCTCGCCGCCGATCAGGAGCTGGCCGAAGATCTCGCGGAAATGGAGACTTCGCTGCAACGTTGCAAGACCATCGTGACCGGCATCCTGGTGTCGGCCGGCGAGGCCCGCGGCGAAGGCTCGTCTCCGACGACGGTGACGGCCTTCGTCACGGCGCTGGTGGAAGAGTGGCGCGACGCGCGCTCGGCGCACACGCTGTATTTCGTCAACACCTTCGGCGAGGACGTCGCGATCGTGTCCGACATCGCGCTGAAGCAAGTCATCTTCAATGTGCTCGACAACGCCTACGAGGTCTCGCGCGACTGGGTCGAGCTCGTGGCCGAGCGCGAGGGCGATAATCTCGTACTGTCTATCAGCGACCGCGGCGCGGGCTTTGCGCCGGAGATGCTGGCACAGCTCGGAAAACCCTATCAGTCGAGCAAGGGCCGCGCCGGCGGCGGGCTCGGCCTGTTCCTGGTGGTGAACGTCGTGCGCAAGCTCGGCGGCAGCGTGACCGCCGAGAACCACAGGAAGCGCGGCGCCACCGTCCGCCTCACGCTGCCGCTCGCAACGCTCGCGATCGGAGGCAGCTTTGACGCCTGACCGCTCGCTCATCGTCGTCGAAGACGATGCCGGGTTCGCGCGCACGCTGAAGCGTTCGTTCGAGCGCCGCGGCTACGAGGTCGTGCTCGCCGCCTCGATCGAGGACGTGCGGAAAGCTCTGGAGCAACGATCGTTCGGCTATGCCGTCGTCGACCTCAAGCTCGGCGGTGCCTCGGGCCTCGCCTGCGTCGAGCTTTTGCATACGCACGACCCGGAGATGCTGATCGTGGTGCTGACAGGCTTCGCCAGCATCTCCACCGCCGTCGAGGCCATCAAGCTCGGCGCATGCCACTATCTGGCAAAGCCGTCGAACACCGACGACATCGAAGCCGCCTTCAGCAAGGCCGAAGGCAATGCCGAGGTCGCACTCGACGCGCGGCCGACATCGATCAAGACACTCGAATGGGAGCGCATCCACCAGACCCTGATCGAGACCGACTTTAATATTTCGGAAGCGGCGAGAAGGCTGGGGATGCACCGGCGCACGCTGGCACGAAAGCTAGAGAAGCGGCCGGTGAAGTGAGCCAGCGCCCCGACCAGTGCGAACCTAGGGTGGGTTAGCGTCGCGTAACCCACCTCTTTGTTTTTCGCGTGGAAAGAGAAGCGGTCGGTTACGCCTAGCGGACTGCGCAACGCGCAGCCGCGGGGATAACCCACCCTACGAAACCACGAACTCCGAACAAAAAGCCCGGCCAAACGGCCGGGCTTTTGAACTGTTGCGATGAACGCGAGACGCTACGCCGCCTCGTCGGCGACCGTGGTGCCGCCGCCGCCCTCGGTCTCGTCGCTTTCGCCCTCGGCGTCCGTATCGGCCTCGCCTTCGGCGGCTTCCGACTTGGCGCCGGTGCGGCGCGGGCTCTTGGCGAGCTGGGCCTCGATCTCCTTGACCGCTTCGGTCTCGGTCGAGTGCTGCACCACCGCGATCTCGCGGGACAGACGGTCGAGCGCTGCTTCATAGAGCTGGCGTTCGCTGTAGGACTGCTCGGGCTGCGACTCGGAACGGTAGAGGTCGCGCACGACTTCCGCGATCGCGACGATGTCGCCCGAATTGATCTTGGCTTCGTATTCCTGGGCGCGGCGCGACCACATGGTGCGCTTGACGCGGGCACGGCCCTTGAGTGTCTCGAGCGCACGCTTCACCAGCGCAGGATCGGACAGCTTGCGCATGCCGACATTGGCGACCTTGGCGGTCGGCACGCGCAGCGTCATCTTGTCCTTGATGAAGTTGATGACGAACAGCTCGAGCTTCGCGCCGGCGATCTCCTGCTCCTCGATGGCCAGGATCTGGCCGACGCCGTGAGCGGGATAGACGACGAATTCGTTGGCCTTGAAACCCTGACGCTGGGTCACGACCTTCTTTTCCTCGACCTTCGGCGCAACAGCCGCGGGCTTCACGACCGGCTTGGCGGCAGCGACAGGGGCGGCCTTGGCAGGAGCAGCAGCAACCTTCGCCGAGGCCGGCTTGGCAGCGGGAGCCTTGGCAACAGCAGGTTTGGTAGCAGGCTTGGCAACAGGGGGCTTGGCAGCAACAGGCTTGGCCACGGTCGCTTTCGCGGCCGGCTTGGCGGTCTTGTTAGGCATTGCGCTTCTTTTGTTCTTCGAGGACTTTGCAGCCGGCGCCTTCGTCGCGGTCCGACCCTTGGATGCGCTACGGCTGGCCGCGGCGACTTTCTTGGCCACCTTATGGGAAGCCTTCGCAGAAGTACTCTTTTTACGCGTTTTCTGTGACACAGCCTGTGCGCGGAAACTGCCACGCCCCTGTTCGACATCTGGTTTCACGGGAACCCAACGGGGCCGACGGGGCTGACGAAGGGTTCGGTTTAATGTGCCCAATATAGCACATTTCCCGCAAAAATCAATGATTTAGGGGTCTTGAGGGCTGGTTTTCGGCGGTAGCGCCGCTATTAGGGTTAAGTTTGGGCCCGAATTAGTCGCCGGAGCCTGGGTTCGGAGAAAAATACTTGTCGAACTTGCCCTCCACGCCGTCGAATTCCTTGGCGTCGGCAGGTGATTCTTTCTTCTGGGTGATGTTCGGCCAGCTCTTGGCGTAGTCGGCGTTGACTGTGAGCCACTTTTCCAGGCCCGGTTCCGTGTCCGGCTTGATGGCGTCGGCGGGGCATTCCGGCTCGCACACGCCGCAGTCGATGCACTCGTCAGGATGGATGACGAGCATGTTCTCGCCCTCGTAGAAACAGTCGACCGGGCAGACCTCGACGCAGTCGGTGTACTTGCACTTGATGCAGTCTTCAGTGACGACGTAAGTCATCCAACGCTCCGAAAAGCTCTTTTAAAACTCGCGGCTTGCGTAGCGCGGATGGCCCGGCGCTGCAAGGTCGGCAACGGCCGATCATGACGGCTTTATGTGTCCGATCGACCAAGAAATGAATTCAAAGCGCAATTAATTGCGCTGAGAATTTGGATTGCCGTCACTGAACTCTTCGTAGAGCACACGGGCCGATGCGGCATCGCCGCGGCGCTCGTTGAAGGCTGCGACTTTCAAGACGCGCACGGTGCGATCGAGCGCGACGGTGAGCACGTCGCCGATCTTGACCGCATGCCCCGGCGATTTTTCGCGCACGCCGTTGACGCGGACATGGCCGGACTCGACGAGTTCAGCAGCCGAGGTCCGCGCCTTCACCACCCGCGCATGCCACAGCCATTTGTCGATGCGCTGCCGCTCGGTCGTGACTCTATTCCTTCTGACGCGTTTTCTTCACGCGAACCGCTCCGCACTTCGCTTGAAAACGCAGTGCTACTCCTTACGCCCGGACAGCTGCTCTTTCAGCGCGGCGAGCTTTGCGAACGGCGAGTTCGGATCGGCAGGACGATCGCGCTCGCGCGGGGTGGCGCTCGAGGCGTAGGGACGCAGCGACGGGCCGCCCTGGCGGTCGCGGCCCTTGTCGCGGTCGCGGCCGCGGTTGTCACGGCCCTTGTCGCGATCGCCGCCGAACTTGCCCTTGTTGCGATCGCGATCCTTGTTGTCGCGGTCCTTGCCTTGATCTCGACCTTGGAAGCTGCGGTTCTTGTCGCCGCGCCCCTGTCCCTCCGGACGCGGCGCAGCTTCGCCACCGCCTTCGCGCGGCTTGCGGAAGTCTCTGCCGCCATCGCGACCAGAATCTCGGCGATGACCGCCGCCATGGCGATGACGTTCGCCGCGCTTCTCGCCGTCGGCGGCCTGCGCCGCTTCGCCTTCGGCAGGCGCGGCACCTGCTTCAGCACCGGCCTGCGGACGCGGCTGATTGTGGTGGCGCTGGTTACGATGGCGCTCGTGGCGCGGCTTACGATCGTCGTGACGGCCGCCGGGACGCCAGACTTCGATGAGCTCGGGCTCGCTGGGCGTGGCTGCGGCCTCCACAGGCGCAGCGGCATCGGCCGACGCAGCGGCTTCGGTTGCAGCAGTTTCGGCGGGAGCAGCTTCAGCAGCCTCAATGGGTGCAGCAACGTCTTCCACAGGCGGCGCGATGCCGGGAGCGTCTTCCGGCGTGACGGGGGTTTCAGGGGAAGCTTCGAGAGCCGGTTCTTCGTGCGCGGGCTCGTCGTGCTGCTCCATGCCGGGCGCGTCTTCGACGGTCACAGGCTCGGCGGCGGCTTCGATCACGGCATCCGCAGACACGGCAGCGTCCTCGACCGGCGTTTCCGTCTCGGGCGTCTCGGCCGGAGCTTCGGTGCTTGCTTCAGCAGCCGGGGTCTCCACGACAACCGGCTTTGCCGGCAGCGGCGGGCGCTTATCCATGCGGTAGCCGAGCGCGCGCAGCACGGACGCAAAGTCCTCGCCGGCCGAGCCGGTGAGCGAGGTCATCGCCTGCGTCACGACAAAACTGCGGCCGTCGAACGCGCCGGCGGGCTTCTCGCCCGACGCGTTCTCGCGCCAGGCCAGCGCCGGGCGGATCAGATCGGCAAGGCGCTCCAGGATATCGACGCGCACGGCGCGCTCGCCGGCCTGCTTGTAGCCGAGCACGCGATAGGCATCGCGCGGCAGCTGCTTGTCGACCGGGAACGAGGTGCGGCCCGAGCTCGCCAGATGCTGCGCGCCCGACAGCGCGGAGGGATCGACATTGTCCTGCTTCAGCGCCCAGAGCAGGGCGGCCAGCGCACGCCCGGCCGGCTTCAGCAGGCCGGGGAAATAGATGTGATAGGCGCCGAAGCGGACGCCATATTTGCGCAGCACGGCGCGCGAGGGCTGGTCGAGGTCCTTCAGCTCGTTGGCGATCTTCTGGCGCTCCAGCACGCCGAGCGCCTCGACGAGCTGGTAGGCGATGCCGCGGGCGATGCCGGTGACGTCCTCGGCCTTCGACAGCTCGAACATCGGCCCGAGCAGCTTTTCGATGTGCGTCTTGAGCCAGAGGTCGAGCCGGGCCTGCACCTTGTCGCGGGGGCCGCCGGTCAGGCGTTCGTCGGAGATGATGCGGATGCGCGGATGCAGCGCGTCCTCTGCGGCAGACAGCCGCGCCACGGCGTCGCCGGTCCAGCGGATCATGCCTTCCGAGGTCAGCACGAACTGCTCGTCGGGCGCGTTGCCCAGCTTTTCGGCGCGCGCGTTGATCTCGCCGGCGAGCACGGCCTGCGCTGCAGCCTGCAACGCTTTCGCATCGGAGCCGGCTTCCGCCGCATCCGGTGCAAAGGTGAAGCCATCGAGGCGGCCGATGACATGGCCTTCGACGATGACTTCGCCGGTCTTGCCGATTTCAGTATTCAAGCTCGTGTTCTCCCGCAGGCGGCGCATCAATACACTGGTCCGGCGATCAACGAAACGCTCAGTCAAGCGTTCATGGAGCGCATCCGATAATTTATTTTCGACCTCGCGGGCGATTCCCTGCCAGCGTTCGGGGTCTTTCAGCCAGTCCGGGCGGTTGGCGACGAAGGTCCAGGTGCGAATCTGCGCGATCCGGGCCGAGAGCGTGTCGATATCGCCGTCGACGCGGTCGGCCTGGTCGATCTGGGTCCTGAACCAGGAATCGGGGATGCATCCCTTCTGCATCAGGAAGCCGTACAGCGTGGTGACCAGCTCGGCATGGGCGGCCGGCGACAATTTTCGGTAGTCCGGGATCTGGCAGGCCTCCCACAGCCGTTCCACGGCCTCCTTGCCATGCGCGACATCGCGCACCTCGGCGTCGCGGGCGGCATGGTCGAGCACGCGCATGTCCTCGGCGATCGGCGCGCGCGTCAGCGCCTCATGGCCCGGGCCCAGGTTCAGGGACACCTGGAGCGCGCCGAGCGAGGCAAAATCCAGCTTCGAATTGCGCCATTGCAAAACCTTGACCGGGTCGAAGGTGTGGTTCTGGAGCGCGTTCACCAGCTCGGGCTCGAACGGCCCGCAGCGGCCGGTGGTGCCGAAAGTGCCGTTGCGGGTGGCGCGGCCGGCACGGCCGGCGATCTGGGCGAATTCGGACGGCGTCAGGCGGCGGAACTGGTAGCCGTCGAACTTGCGGTCGGAGGCGAAGGCGACGTGGTCGACGTCGAGATTGAGGCCCATGCCGACGGCGTCGGTGGCGACGAGATAATCGACCTCGCCGTTCTGGAACATCGCCACCTGCGCGTTGCGGGTGCGCGGCGACAGCGATCCCAGCACCACGGCGGCGCCGCCATGCTGACGGCGGATCAGCTCGGCGATGGCGTAGACCTCGTCGGCCGAGAAGGCGACGATGGCGGTGCGGCGCGGCTGGCGCGTGATCTTGCGGTCGCCGGCGAATTCCAGCTGCGACAGGCGCGGCCGCGTGATCATGGAGACGCCCGGCAGCAGCCGCTCGATGATCGGGCGCATCGTCGCGGCGCCCAGCAGCAGCGTCTCGTCGCGGCCGCGGCGGTTGAGGATGCGGTCGGTGAAGACGTGGCCGCGCTCGAGATCAGAGGCGATCTGCACCTCGTCGACAGCGAGGAACGAGACGTCGAGATCCCGCGGCATCGCCTCGACGGTGGAGACCCAGTAGCGCGGCGATTTCGGCTTGATCTTCTCCTCGCCGGTCACAAGCGCGACGGCATCGGGGCCGACCCGCGCGGCGATCTTGTTGTAGACCTCGCGCGCGAGCAGGCGCAGCGGCAGCCCGATCATGCCCGAGGGATGCGCGAGCATCCGCTCGATGGCGAGATGGGTCTTGCCGGTGTTGGTCGGCCCGAGCACCGCAGTGACGCCGGCGCCGGGAAGCCGCTCGGAAGCGAAGGGGGAGGAGGAAAAGGGCATCTCAGAGATTAGGTAATGGCGATTGGGGCGAATGTCAGTGCTGTTTTGGGGCGGGCCGGAGGCTGGGCCTTGCTCCTCATCCTGAGGAGCGCGTCAGCGCGTCTCGAAGGATGAAGGCCCCGGATGGTGCCGGGCCCCTCGCCCTTCGAGACGGCCGCTTACGCGGCCTCCTCAGGGTGAGGGGATCAAGCAGCGGAGAATATGGTGACGCTCCCCAAATCCCGCGCAACTGTCTCACTTTGCGACGCTTTTCCCTGTGTCTTTAAGCTTCGGAACGAGTTGAGAACGAATCGCGGCCGAATCGCAGACCCCCCGTGAGTCCTGTTCCGTTCACGCAACATGTCGCGGGAGACTTATTGACTGCGCACTAGATGGAGTTTCGGGCTGCCGCACAAGCGACGTTTCGGTGGCGCGTTCCTTAAAATTGGGGATGACGCGGAGTCGAATCAGAATCGACGAGGAGTCAAATGGATTCCCTGCTTAAGCCCCCCTTCCAAAACAAAACCGCGAAAACAACCCCATGCACAGTAGGCAAATCATTGAAATAACTTGTGTTTGTTTTCGTCAAAAAGGGCGGGGCGCCAAGCCTATTGCGTCTTCGCGACCCGCGGCGGCTGGGCTGATGTGATGAAGCTGGTGGCTTCCAGCATCGCCGGCCCGAGCGGCGTCGGCACTTTCAGCCAGAACGGGACCAGGACGCGCGTGCCCGCCACCGGCGCGAAGGCGATCTCGATGTTGCGCTGGGCGGCGAGGTATTTGATCACGGGGCGGTCGGGGATGTAGCCGGCCACGGGCACGAAGAACAGCGAGCAGACCACGACCAGGCCGTGATAGCCCTTCTCCGCCTTCACGGTCTCCATGCGCTTGAAATCGAGCTTGAGCTCGTAGCGCATGCGGCCGTCGAACACGGCGGCGCTGCCGTGGCAGGCGTCCGGCGACAGCACGTCGCCGGTGCCGGGCACGCGCACCAGCGAGGCCGTCATCGGGTCCCAGACGCCACGGCGATGCGCATCGGTGACGACGATGCGGTCTGCATCGACCGGGGGCTCCGGTACGATGGCAAAATCCTTCACATTGCCCTTGTCGAGCGTGATGCGGATTTCCTCGGTCTTTTTCGAGGTGGTGGTGGAGGCCTGGTAGCCGGTCGCGACCAGCGCGCCGTTGACCACCCGCCCCTGGCTGGCGCCGGTGCCGGACCCGCCCGCGAACGACTTCAGCAGCCCTGTGGTGCCGCCCGAGGCGGCTGCGGCGAACACGTCGTCTCCGATATCGATGTTCCAGGCGCCTCGGCCGACGGGAATGCCGGCCAGCGAGGCCTCATATTGCGCCTCGAGCTTGCCTTGCGCCGCCGCGGGCTCCGCCGCCCACGCCAGAACCAGCCCGCACAGGGCCGCCATGGCCAGCCGGCCGGCGGAGCGCGGATCGTTTGCGCGCCGCTCCGTTGAGCGCAGGCCGGGCGCATGATGAGGCGTTGTGAGCACGAAACAATCCAATCGGAGCGCGAACGGTTGTTACTTAAGCCAAATACCACGGCAAGCAATGTGTCCGGGCATGTCCGCTTCCGAACTCCACTGAACTCTTCGGGTGCGAATACGCCCTTTATGTGATGGTAAGGGGTTTGAAACACTGCCGTTTTGGTGATCGGGGGATCGCTCCGGGCTCCAGTACCTCTCCCGCTTGCGGGAGAGGTCGCGCGAAGCGCGGGTGAGGGTTTTCTCCTCTCGGAGACACTGCCTGTGATAACGAGTGCCCCTCCGCGGAGGCACCCCCACCCCGGCGGCT